>NZ_CAJWCF010000030.1 GCF_913020055.1 uncultured Paraglaciecola sp.
ATAGTGGGGAAAATCCAATTTCACCTAAATACAATTGAGTTGCATCAAGATTTTTTGGTTTATCTTCTTTATTGGCTAAAATATCTTCTAGTTGTTCCTCAGCCTTTTTTTCGGCCTTAGCCAGCTCTCGCTCTACGGCATTTTCAATATCACTGAAAGCATCAACTTCTACTAGAACAGTTTTTTCTTGACCCATGAGGTTAACTCCTTAACGGTAGTATTTTTATGTATCTATTCTCCTAATTTATGCTTTTTATAATTTATTGTTATTATCAATTAGTATTATCTATTGGGTAGATAGCGCAAAGGATCAATCGATTTTCCTTTGTATCTTACTTCAAAATGAAGCTTAACCTTATCGGTTCCACTTCTACCCATAGTGGCAATTTTCTGGCCTGCCGAAACCCACTGCTGCTCTTTTACTAACATACTATCATTATGTGCATAGGCTGTTAAAAACGCATCGGAATGCTTGATAATTACTAATTTTCCAAAACCACGTAATGCATTGCCCGTGTATACTATTTTCCCATCGGCGGCTGCCAAAATTGGTAGCCCAAGTTTCCCTGAAAAATCTAAGCCTTTGTTGCCTTGTTCTTTGGCCGAAAAACCACGTGAAACAGTTTCATGTGTAGGCCAATGCCAACTTTTAACTCGATCAGGAAATTGACCGGTAGCAGGTCCAATTGAACCCTTATTTACATTTTGTTCACTTTCACCATACGCCTGCTTTTTAGAAGGGTCAACAGGTTGATTTACAATTACTTTTGAAGTCTGACCAGTGGTCTTGTTCGACTTTCGTAGGATTGACTTTGGCAACGCGACCAGTGTTAAAAGTTGGCCGGGTTGTATTTGATAGGGCGGTGAAATCTTATTTATTCTGGCTAAATCCCTGTAGTCGTTCCCTGAGTACCAAGCAATAGAATATAGAGTATCTCCGGCTTTGACCTGATATGTCTTTGCTGAATAGGCTTGTTGTTCAAAATCTCTAAAGGTTTTACCTTGGTATAGTTCAGAAACTGGAGCGGGTCGACTGCGGTTAGCGCAACTTATATTGAGTACGCAACACAGTAAAACAAGTACATATGTTAGCTTGTGAGTTAAATGCCCCGCTGTTTGGCTAAAGTTATTCATTAATTATTGGCAGATTTGTCGCCCATTTTTTCTAGCATCACTACCATTCCCATACCAAATAACATCAATAGAATGGCATACCACATATACGCGGGTTGCGTGTTTAGTGTTTCAAAGGTGTGTGGCAATATATTGTTTTGAACCAGAGGTATTTCTTTACCGTGGCGATCAATCACTGTTTCAATGGTTTGTTTCCATGGCCAAACCTTGTTCAAAGAGCCCAGCATAAAGCCACCTAATAAAGCCAATGTCATCGTTTTATAATGTTTAAACATCCAACTTAACACATGGGAGAAGCTCAATAAGCCTGTCGCACATCCTCCGGCAAAAATAAACAGTGTCATGAATTGTAATTCCTTCACCGCCATCAACATAGGCGCATACATACCTAAGAGCAGTAAAATAAAGCTACCAGAGATACCTGGTAAAATCATGGCGCAGATAGCAATCATGCCGGATAAAAATACGATGAAAGGCGATGTTTCGATTGTGGTAGGGCTTATGGTCGTAATAAAAAATGCACTCACGGTACCTATTAGAAAAGTGACGATGATGCCAATTTCCCATTTTTCTATATGTCTAACCACAGACCACACTGCTGCCAATATCAGTCCAAAAAAGAATGACCATAATAGTATTGGATGGTTAACCAGAAGGTATAAGACCACTCTGGATAGAGTTAATATGCTGATAACAATACCACTGAATAGAGCTAGTAGAAAACTACCGTTAATATGTTGCCAAGTGGCCTTAATGCCGCTCTTTAACAATACTTTTATTGCACTACCACTGCACTGTTTAAGAGAAAATATTAGTTCTTCATAAATGCCCGTCATAAATGCAATAGTGCCACCAGATACGCCGGGTACAGCATCGGCTGCGCCCATCAAAATGCCTCTAACGGCAACGCCTGCATAGTCGGATTTTGTTCTTAAACTTTTCAAATAATATCTCCGGCCACTAAAGGGACAAACCTAACGGCTTCGATAATCTTTGATTCAAATTCATCTCCGCATTTGGTAATACAATGTAACTGTTGGTTTTCTTCTCCTACCGGAATAATCAAACGGCCGCCGTCATTAAGTTGCTGATATAACTTCTCTGGCATTGAACTTGCGGCTGCGGTCACTATGATGGCATCGTACGGCCCTTTACTACTCCAGCCTAACCACCCGTCACCATGTTTCATTTTGACGTTGTGTAAGTCCAGTTGATTCATTCTTCGTTTGGCTTGAAATTGCAGTGTTTTTATTCTTTCTACTGAGTAAACACTGGTAAATAATTGCGCCAGTACTGCTGTTTGGTAACCTGAACCTGTGCCGATTTCTAAGACGGTTTGAGCTTGATTGTCTGACTCTAATAATAACTCAGTCATCCGAGCTACAATGTAGGGCTGAGATATGGTTTGGCCCTGACCAATAGGCAATGCCGTGTTTTGATAAGCTTTGTGTTTTAAGGCGTCAGGTAAAAAAAGCTCTCTAGGTGTATTGGCAATAGCGGTCAGGACTTTAGTGTTGCTGATGCCTTCTTTGTGTAAAAGTTGAGCAAGGCTTTCACCTTTACGTGATGTTAATCTCATGTCGTGCCTATTTTTATTATTCTTAGGTGTAAATTTGAATGATCCTGCGTTTTAAATCTTGGCAAGGTTGTTATCTTGTATATCTACTAATTCTCGCAATACCGATGTAGCAAAGGTGCCTGCCGGAAGTGAGAATGTTAGGTTTAATGTATCATCTGCCAAAGACCATTCTAGATCATTTGGAAATAAGTTAATTGCTCTTCTTTCCTGTTGTAAGCCTAAATCTTCAAGTGTTTTGGCGATAATACGATGTTGTTGTGCTAAATTTTGCTCGAACTGCAACGCATCAGATTCGCTGGCTAGCTGTCCCTTTCCCCATAGTGGAGCTGAAAGATAAATATCGCGCTTGCTTAATCGCTGAATGATACTGCTATCTATTTGTTGAGCACAGAAAAAACTATTACTGCCAGCCAATTGCATTACATCACCGTTTAGAGGTTTGTTTAAACAATCATTTTGCAATCGGCTGTTTAGCATTTCATTAAATAACCATGACCGCAAAGCAGAAATGGCCATAGAGCGTTTATTACGATTACGGATGGCTTCACCGTTAATCATCTTCTCAGCTAATACTAAATTTCCGCCTCGTGGATCATGGGTTGTGTTTCCAAATCGCTGCGAGCCATAATAATTGGGCACACCGTCTTGTTTAATTTGTTGTAATCGTTCATTAATGCCAGACGTTGATCTGAGCTGTCTAAGGGTAATATTGAATCTATTACCTTTTAAAACACCTGTTCTGAGTTTCTTATTGTGTCGAATTGATTTGAGTACTTCAGCCCCAGGCTCATTAAATTTAGTCCAGTCAAACTCACCTTTGCCAGGAAGATGTACACTAAACCATTGTTCGGTTAGTGCATGTTTGTCTTTGCGTCCTGCATAAGTGACCGCTCTTAATGGTAGCTTGGTAAATTTGGCAATTTGTTCGGCTAAATAAGCGGTATTTAACCCAGATTTACGTACCCATAAATAAATATGCTCACCCTCACCAATAGGTTCATAACCTAAAATTTCGGTTACTTGGAAGTCTTCATTAGACAGTTTAAACTGGCCTAAAATATCTAGCTTGGGGTATTGGTGCAGCCAGTGATCTATTTGCATTTGGTTGTATCTACTTGGCGAGTCAATAAAACCACGGCATAGGCTGCGATACCTTCCTTTCGACCAGCGAAGCCTAACTTTTCGGTAGTGGTAGCTTTTACGTTTATTTGGTTAATATCAGCGTCCAAGTCTGCGGCAATATTATCGCGCATTAATTCAATGTGCGGCGCCATCTTTGGAGCCTGTGCGACAATAGTCAGATCCAAGTTACCTAGTTGATATTGCTGATCTGTAATCAGTTTATATACGTGGCGAAGCAGCTCGCGACTGTCGACTCCTGACAGTGCTGGATCCGTATCTGGAAAATGTCTACCAATATCTCCCAGCGCCAGCGCACCTAATAATGCATCACACAAAGCATGTAATACAACATCACCATCAGAATGGGCAATCAACCCCATCGCATGGTCGATAGATACCCCAGCAATGACTATAGGACCCTTTCCTCCAAATTTATGCACATCATAGCCATGGCCAATTCGAATACTCATACTTCAGTCAAATCTCCCTTAATGTTTAGCTTTTTTTGTGTCAGATAAAATTCAGCTAACAATAAATCTTCAGGTTGTGTGATTTTGATATTTGAGGCGGACCCCGCTACTAATATTACCTCTTCACCCAAAAGCTCAATGGCGGATGCTTCATCAGTAATGACAGTGTTTTGTTCATTTGCTGCACTGAGTGCTTTTTTTAACAGAGCAAGTTTAAAAAATTGAGGTGTTAATGCGTGCCACAAATTCTCTCTAGACTCTGTTTTTTTGATGATATTTTGTTTATTCACTTTGATATTAACCGCTCGCTTCATAGTATCGCGAACTGGTGTAGCTAATATACCGCCAGAATTTCCTTGTTCTGCTAGTTGTAAAAGCGCAGTTAAATCCGTTTTAGTTAAACAGGGCCGGGCGGCATCATGTACCACAACCCATTCTTCATCATCTGTTAGATATTTCAGCCCTGCTAAAACCGAATCACAACGTTCTTGCCCACCCTCTACTATCTTGATATTGGGATGACTTGCGATGGATAATTTAGCAAACAGGTTATCGTTTGGATTCAGCACTACAATCACCTGTTTTACTTGATTATGCGCTAGTAAATTAGTCAGGGTATGTTCAATGATCGTTTTACCGGCAATTTGCAGATACTGTTTAGGGCAGTCTTTTTGCATGCGTTTACCGATACCGGCGGCAGGTACAACAACAGAATACTGGTTAAGTGTGGGCATTATGCTTATTCGTTGGAGGGCAAAATACGATAAAATGTTTCGCCTTGTTTTATAAGGCCTAATTCATTTCTAGCCCTTTCTTCAGCTGCTTCTAAACCAATTTTCAAATCATGGATATCAGCTTTTAACAAACTATTACGCTGTCTTAAATTGGCATTTTGAATCACTTGAAGGGCAACTTCTTTTTTTAAAATCATAAAGTCAGGCACACTATTTTTACCGAACCATAAACGATATTGGAGCAAACAAAATAGTGTGAACAAAACTGCCACCACCCATTTCATAATATTTTTCTCCAATTCGTCGCTATAGCCCTATTATGCAGAGGTTTTAAGGGTAGGGCTAGTGGTTCCAAAAACCCGAGCTGTCGTTTAGTCAGAGAAAGTCTGAGTCAGGTCTTAAAAACAGGTCATTACTCTACAAAACATCGATGCTGAACTACATCCAATTATCGTTTCTGCGCCTTTTCTTAGGTAAATAAGTAAGGATAATCCCTAAAAGCAAACTAATGACTGCAACAATCCCCCCTCGGGTGAACCATTCCATTTGTGCTGTTTGGTCGTAATCAGCAAGGGTTTTAGTTATTTCTGTATTTTCTTTCTCAGCATCACTCAGCTTCTTTTTTAAGTTTGTATTTAGCGAAGTGAGATCGGCTATCTGTTGGTTGAGTAAATCATTACTCTCCCGTTGTTGGAGTATTGTTTGTTCAGTCTTCACTGCTTGTTGTTGCAAACCAGGAACTAATTCTCTGACACTTCTGCTGACATTGATGAATTCAGCATCTACCCAACCAGTTCGTTGTTTGTCATCAATGATTTCAACAAAATTATTCTCAGTGTCTTCTTGTAATAAAGTGACACGAGTGCCGGCCACAACAGAGCCTAAAATTCTGAAGTTTCGTCCTGGACCTGCATGTAAATAGGTAAATAAATCGTCAGAAATATAGCGAATTTCACCTTCACTATCATTCGGCTCTTGAGCCAAAACCTGTGCATTTATAAAACAGCTAGCTATGCATAAAAAATATAAAACTATTTGCCTGCGCATAATCAAAAAAAACTTACTCCTAAAAAGATGCGCTAAATGGTATTGCTTGGCTAAAAGAAAGGCAAGGGACTATTTGTATTTCGGTCGATTGAGTGGCAGGACTGATGCGCTTTTGCGACTATTCTTGATTGAATAGTCGAATTTGAAAGGCTAAGGTTGTCTGAATGTAATGAAATTTACTTTTATCTACCAAAAAGGTTTTATGGAATACGAAATTGAACTTAAATTACTGACCAGTGAAAACGCTGGTGAGGTTATTGAAACAAAGTTGCTGCCACATCTCAGTGCCAGTATCACCAAACAAACTCTGATATTAACCAACCATTATTTTGATACTTCAGATAGAACATTAAGAAAACACGATATAGGTTTAAGAATTCGAGGAAATAACCAACAATTTGAACAAACGTTAAAAACCTCAGGTAAGTCCATTGGAGGATTGCATCAGCGTCCTGAATATAATGTGCAACTTGACCCAGTAAACAAGCAAAATGTTGATGTGCCTGATCTTAGATTGTTTCCATTGTCAGCATGGCCAAAAACTATCAATATCGATGAGTTACAAACTAAAATTGAAATACTATTTACTACCCACTTCGAGCGTAAAGTTTATTTACTTGAATTCTCAGATGGAAACATAGTGGAGTTGGTCTGGGACCTCGGTCAGGTAAAGTGTGGAAATAAAAGCACACCCATCTGTGAAGTTGAATTAGAGCTTAAAAAAGGCAGCACTTCGGCACTTTTCGATGTAGCTAAACGTATCGTTATATTATTGCCAACCACTATCGGCACAGACAGTAAAGCGGCTCTGGGATATCATTTACTTGATGGATTACCGGTTAAAAAGTACGAACAAAATCAACAAAAAATTACAGGCAACACACAAACCTCCGCAGATGAATTTGTCCATTTCTTGACAACCCAATTGCAACATTTTCAAATGCTTTCAGCTGCAATTAGGCGGCAATATACCGAGGAACTAGCCTCAAATATCCAAAATGTACTTTTTGAATTAGTGGATAGTTTAGCTAATTTCACACATCACTTTCCTTGTTCAAGTTTAGATCGGGTCCACATAAATTTAGAAAAGGTGTGCAGTGACTGGTCGTTAATTTTGCCGCAAAATAACGAAAATGACGCTTGTAGCTTATTGACTCGTGCACCAACAACTCAGGTGCAGTTAGACATTGTTCAATGCCTAGTAGAACAACCCTGGTCTTCTAAGGTTTAGTTATATTTAAAATAAACTCAGTGAAAGTGTGAGTTATGGCTTATTTTTAAAGGTTAATTATTTGTAAAGTTTTGTTCTATATAAAAAAATGATGTAGCTAATCGGTTTTTTATACTTTACGTACACCACTAACAAACAGATTATGTATGTAGAAAAACAAACAAAGGCTATGACCTTACATTCTATATTAATCCAAACGGCTAATAAGTTGTTGGTTAGTAACCCTACAAACACTACAGGAGCGCCCATGAAAGCGTCTGATTTATTTATAAAAGCCCTCGAAGCCGAAGGTGTGGAATATATTTTTGGTATTCCAGGTGAAGAAAACCTCGATTTACTTGAATCTTTGCGAGAGTCACCGATTAAGCTTATTTTGACTCGCCACGAACAAGGCGCCGGTTTTATGGCTGCTACATATGGTCGATTAACCGGTAAAGTTGGCGTTTGTTTGTCAACCCTTGGCCCGGGAGCGACGAATCTTGTTACGCCTGCTGCCTATGCACAATTAGGTGCAATGCCAATGTTAATGATAACCGGACAAAAGCCGGTTAAAACCAGTAAGCAAGGGCGTTTTCAGGTGATTGATGCGGTTGATATGATGCGTCCTATTACTAAATACACTACTCAATTGGTAAGCGGCGATCGCATTCCATCTGCAGTGCGTGAAGCGTTTAGACTAGCTCATGACGAGCGCCCTGGTGCTACGCATATTGAATTACCAGAAGATATTGCAGCCGAACCAACGACAGCCCATTTGTTGTCACCTAGCGTGAGTCGACGTCCTATCGCAGAATATAAATCGATAAATAGAGCCGTTGAAATGATTGCAGCCGCTAAGTCTCCATTGTTACTTATTGGTGCTGCCGCTAATCGAAAATTAACCTCCAAGATGCTTAAAGAGTTGGTAGACAAAACAGGTATTCCTTATGTCACCACGCAAATGGGTAAAGGTGTACTTAACGAAAGTGACGACCTATTTATGGGTAACACAGCCTTATCAGCTGGTGACTTTGTGCATCGCGTTATTGATAGCGCCGATCTCATCATTAATGTGGGTCATGATGTAGTTGAAAAACCGCCTTTCTTTATGAAGGATGATGGTCGTCAGGTTATCCATATTAACTTTGAGCCAGCAGCGGTTGACCCCGTGTATTTTCCACAACTGGAAGTGATTGGTGATATAGCCAACACAATATGGCAAGTAAAAGAACAAATTACTGCCAACGCTAATTGGGACTTTAGTTTCTTCTTTACAGCGCATAAAGCTTATCTTGAACATAAGGCTGAAAGTGAAAATGACGATCGTTTCCCCATTTTGCCTGAGCGTTTTGTCAGAGATATTCGTACCGCCATGCCAGATGACGGCATAGTCACATTGGATAACGGTGTCTATAAAATTTGGTTTGCGCGTAACTATCCTGCTGCTTTGCCTAACACCTTACTATTAGATAACGCCTTAGCAACAATGGGCGCAGGTCTACCTTCGGCTATGGCAGCGAAAATGGTGTATCCAGATAAGCCAGTGATCTCGGTATGTGGTGACGGTGGTTTTATGATGAACAGTCAAGAATTGGAAACTGCTGTGCGTCTTAAGTTGCACATAGTGGTAATCATCCTGCGTGATGATGCCTACGGCATGATCAAATGGAAACAAGCAAACATGGAATTTGAAAATTTCGGTTTGGATTATGGTAACCCTGACTTTGTTAAATACGTTGAAAGTTACGGTGGCAAAGGCTGGCGTATAGCTGCAGCCGATGAGTTGTTGCCGCAAGTGCAAAAATGTTTAGCTGAGCCTGGTGTGCATTTAATTGATGTGCCCGTTGATTATTCGTTAAATGACAAAACCTTAAATCAAACACTACGCCAGCGCAGTGAAGCCATTTAATCCAGATTATACTTAGGAGTTTTTATGTTAGCTAAAGCTTACCCATACTATCTGGCTAATGAAGCCGTATTTGCCAACCAAGATTTGGCGATTACTAATAAATACACTAATGAAGTGGCGACTTATACGGCCCTTGCTGATGCGAAGGTCATCGATCAAGCAATTGCAGCCGCAGAAGCCAGTCAACCTACATTAAATAAAATGGCGCCGTACGAACGCCAGAATATTCTGAACCATTGTGTAAAACGTTTTGAAGAACGCTTTGATGAGTTGGCTCATGCTTTATGTATCGAAGCGGGTAAACCAATCAAAGACTCTCGTGGTGAAGTAACACGCTTAATCGATACCTTTAGAATTGCCGCTGAAGAATCTGTGCGAATGCATGGTGAAGTTTTAAATCTTGAAATTACCCCTCGTGCAAAGGGTTATACAGGTATGTACAAACGTGTGCCTATTGGCCCATGTTCGTTTATTTCACCTTTTAATTTTCCATTAAATTTGGCTGCACATAAGGTGGCACCCGCGATAGCAACAGGCTGCGCTTTTGTACTTAAACCAGCCAGTAGAACACCATTAGGTGCGCTTATTATGGGAGAAATTCTAGCCGAGACTGACTTACCTAAAGGGTCGTTTTCCATTTTGCCATGTAGTCGTGATGGAGCGGATTTATTCACTACCGATGACAGGTTTAAGTTACTTAGTTTTACTGGCTCTCCACAAGTGGGATGGGAGCTAAAAGCGAAAGCAGGTAAAAAACCCGTTATCTTAGAGTTAGGTGGGAATGCAGCTTGTGTGGTCGATGCCGACTCAGATTTAGACGATGCCATTGAACGCATTGTTTTTGGTGCTTATTACCAGTCTGGACAAAGTTGTATTAGTGTACAAAGAGTGATTGTACATGAGTCGATTTACGCTGAGTTTAAACAACGTTATACCGATAAAGTTGCGAATTTGGTGCATGGCGACCCGTTGAATGAAGATACTTTTATTGGGCCTATGATTTCAGAATCAGAAGCGGCTCGACTAGACACCTGGGTGCAGGAAGCTGTTGCAGCTGGCGCAAACCTGTTATGTGGCGGCAAGCGCGACGGCAATATGTTGCAAGCTACGTTATTAGATAATGTGCCAAATAACGCCGCTATCAACACCGAAGAAGCCTTTGGTCCGGTGTCTATTATTAGCTCTTTTAGCGATTTTGATGAAGCGTTAAAAGAAGTCAATAATAGCCAATTTGGCTTGCAAGCTGGCGTGTTCACTCGAGATATCTACAAAGCCCATAAAGCATGGGATGAACTAGATGTGGGTGGCGTCGTTATAGGTGACGTACCTAGTTGGCGAGTAGACAACATGCCTTATGGTGGCGTAAAAGAGTCAGGTTTAGGCCGTGAAGGGATCACGTTCGCCATGGAAGACATGACTGAGATTAGATTAATGGTGTTAAGAACCCCAAGTTAATCCCAATCTTTTGTTTAGCGGTAACTTTAGGCTTTCAGCCAAGCTTACCGCTAAAGTTCCCCGTGATTAAAAAAAGTGCTAAGGATTTTTCCGGTAAACTCTTTTCTCAAGTAAAAACCTCTTGGTCTGGTGTGAATGACCTGTCCACTATTTCCAATAGCTTCAGTTAATACATTGCCATTGGCGGCTTTAGGCCGAAGTTGTAGATATTGACCATGTCTCGCAGTAATACTTTCTATTTGCCCAAGAGCAATCATTTCCATCAATTCCTCCCAATCAGTGCGTAATTGATTTTCTTGTGCAGTGCTTGGCGACCATAATAGGGGGGTTGCGATGCATCGATCTTTTGGAGCGATTTCTCTTCTCCCATCGATGGGCATCCATAACACTTGTTGAATTTTATTTTTGACGCTACTCGTTTGCCATTCTATACCGGCAATATCAGTCAGTGGTGCATAACAAACATAGGTGGTTTCAAGCGGTTTACCGATATTGTCTATGGGGATGGTTTTTAGTTCTACGCCTAGTTTTGCGAAATCTTGTTGGGTTTTAGAGCCTGCGCTGGCACCTAGACATAGTTCAATCAATTGACCCGTCCAGCCTTTTTCTCGTTTGAAGTTTACCGGCACTCTTACGCCAGCTACTTCAGCTACTTCACCTAAAGTTAGCCCTGCTAAGGCTTCTGCTCTTTGCATTAACTCTTGGATAGATTTTGGTTCAGCTTTGGGCATATTAAATATTTTCATTTTTGCTCTTTGATTTCATGCTCAATATCCCTAATACTTTTTTTATTCCTTTGAATGCGCAGTAGTTTATGGAAGAATGCATGACATTAAAAGAATTGAGTTCTCGGGAGTCTAAGTGATTGATGCCGAAGGATTCCGCGCCAATGTTGGTATAGTGATTTGCAATGAGTTAGGCCAGGTTTTTTGGGCAAGACGCTATGGGCAACATTCTTGGCAGTTTCCGCAAGGCGGAATCGATGAAGGTGAAACTGCCGAACAAACAATGTATCGCGAACTCCACGAAGAAGTAGGTTTAAAGCCAGAACATGTAAAAATTCTGGCGGTCACCAAAAATTGGGTGCGGTACAAACTGCCTAAACGATTGGTTAGGCAGGGAAGCAATCCTGTTTGTATAGGACAAAAGCAGAAGTGGTTTTTACTGCAACTTGTCTGTAAAGAAGAGGATGTGGATTTACTACAATCAGGTCATCCTGAATTTGACGACTGGCGCTGGGTGAGTTATTGGTACCCGGTACGTAATGTGGTCTCTTTCAAACGGGATGTGTATCGTCGTGTGATGAAGGAATTCTCACCTACCGCTATGCCAGATAATGCAGGTCATAACCAAGGTAACTATCAAAAATCAAAGCGCCGCAGAAAGGCTTAGTGATTGAACCGCAGATACATGGGAGATAAATGAGTCTTACGCTAACCACGCTTAAACGTATCGTTCAAGAAGTCAATCAAATCCCTGTATTTGATGATGCGTTAAGCTGCTTAGCGAATAGGTTGATAGAGGCTTTAAAAGTCGACTCATGTAGCATTTATTTAGCCGATTACGATCAACAACATTTTATGTTGGTCGCTACTGAAGGGTTGGCCAAAACGGCAATAGGCCAAGTTTCTATTGGTTTTTCTGAAGGTTTGGTTGGCTTGATTGGCCAACGAGAAGAGCCACTTAATATTAGCGATGCTCAAGGCCATCCTCGTTTTAAACACTACCCAGAAGTTCAAGAAGAGAATTACCACGCTTTTTTAGGTGCGCCGATAATCCATCAGCGTAAGGTGTTAGGCGTGTTAACTCTTCAGCAAAAGCGCAAGAGGCGTTTCAGTGAAGATGAAGAGGCCTTTTTGGTTACACTTGCCATGCAACTGGCGGTCGAAATTGCCAATGCAAAAGCACGGGGTTCGATTAATCTTTTACAAGAAAACATTCCTAAAGACTGGCAAAAATCTTTAAAAGGCGTGCCTGGCTCCTCTGGATTAGCCAGTGGCGTAGGTTACTTGCAAAACATGATGGTCAGTATTCACAGTCATGTTCCAAAACGCAGTACAGATCAGCAGACCGAAGTTAAAAATTATCGTCAGGCGGTGAAAAAAACCCAAGCTGATATGGCGATTTTATCAGAGCGTATACAAGGTGAAGTACCTGATGATGTGCGGGCCATTTTCCAACTTTATTATCACTTGCTTGATGCAAACAGTTTAGGCAGAGATGTTGAAAAAGAAATTAAGTTGGGTTGGGACGCTCCTACTTCATTAAAAATGGTTGTAGAGAATTATATTCGCCAATTCCAAGCAATGAATGACCCTTACATGCGCGAACGTGCTGTAGATGTTGAAGATATGGGCAATAGGGTGTTGGCAAATATAGTGGGAATTACCAGCGAAAAGTTGGTAAAACGCGAGCATCCAGCACACTCCATTCTTATTGCCGAAGAAGTAACCGCAGTCATGTTGGCGGAGTTTCCAAGTGAAAAGCTCATGGGCATTGTTTCTATGCGAGGTTCTAACAACTCTCATGCGGCTATTATGGCAAGGGCTATGGGGGTGCCTGCTGTAATGGGGCTAAGCAATGTGCCAATTGCTTTGTTGAACGAAAAAGAAATATTATTAGACGGCTACACAGGTGACGTGATTGTTTCGCCAAATGCCACCATTAGGCGCGAATTTGACCAGTTAGTGCTTGAAGAGCAATTGTTGTCTGAACGTATTCATTCAGAAGATACGTTACCGGCTGTTACTACCGATAATTGCGAAATACGCTTATTTACCAATGCGGGTCTGTCAATCGAAGCAGAAAAAAATGATAATCCGCATTCCGATGGTGTTGGTCTGTTTCGTACTGAAATTCCTTTTATGATGCGTGACCGGTTTCCTACTGAACACGAACAAGTTGAGTTATATAGAAGTTTACTTGAAGTTGAACCCAACAAAACTTTTACTATGCGTACTTTGGATGTAGGCGGAGATAAACCTCTACCTTATTTTCCTATTTCTGAAGAAAATCCGTTTCTTGGCTGGCGTGGAATTCGTTTAACCCTAGATCATCCGGAAATTTTCTTAGTACAAATTCGCGCTATGCTGCGAGCCAGTATTGGTTTAAAAAACTTAAGTATAATGTTACCGATGATAACCTCGGTAAGCGAAGTCAGTGAGGCTAAACGTCTAATTAGACAAGCTTTTTATGAGGTTGAAGAAGAGGCTCAGGAAAAGGGTGAAACATTATACATGCCTAAAATTGGTGTGATGCTTGAAGTGCCAGCCGTGCTTTATCAGTTACCACAGCTATCTAAAATTGTTGATTTCTTCTCGGTTGGTAGTAACGATTTAACCCAATATTTATTGGCTGTAGATCGCAACAATCCTCGAGTGGCTGAATTATACGATAGTTATCACCCGGCGGTACTTAGCGCGTTAAATACTATTGCTAAACATTCTGACTTGTTGCAGGTGCCAGTCACAGTTTGTGGTGAATTAGCTGGAGAGCCTGGTGGTGTGGTGTTATTGCTTGCCATGGGATATAGAAAGTTGAGTATGAACAATCACAACTTGCTCAAAGTGAAGTGGGTTATTCGCAATATTGAGCAGAGAAGCGCTGAACAATTGTTGGCTAAGGTGCTAACTTTAAATAATCCTCAAGATGTGCGGGATGAAATAAACTTGTATCTTGAAACAGTTGGATTAGGCGGTTTAGTGCGCGCTGGGATTTAATAGTAAATAAATTTTAAAGATTAAGAGATGAACAAGAATGCAACAGTATTTACAACTAATGCGTCACGTATTAGACACAGGTGTTAAGAAAGAAGATCGTACAGGCACAGGCACACTCAGTGTGTTTGGCTATCAGATGCGGTTTGACTTAAATGAAGGGTTTCCTTTAGTCACAACTAAAAAGTGTCACCTACGCTCCATTATTCACGAACTACTGTGGTTTTTAAAAGGCGAAACAAATATCGCCTATTTGACTGATAACAATGTGAAAATATGGGACGGCTGGGCCACAGATGATGGTGAGTTAGGACCTGTTTATGGCAAACAGTGGCGTAGCTGGGAAGGTGCAGACGGACAAGTCATTGATCAAATCAGTGAGCTAGTAGAACAAATCAAAAATAATCCGGACTCTAGGCGTTTAATTGTCAGTGCTTGGAATCCAGCAGTTTTGCCCGACACTGCTTTTTCTCCAAAGGAAAACGCAGAACAAGGTAGGCAAGCTTTACCTCCATGTCATACGATGTTTCAGTTTTATGTATTGGAAGGAAAATTATCTTGCCAGTTATACCAACGTAGCGGAGATATCTTTTTAGGGGTGCCTTTTAATATCGCCAGTTATGCGCTGTTAACTATGATGTTAGCGCAAGTATGTGGTTTGCAACTTGGCGACTTTATTCATACCTTGGGCGATGCTCATTTATATCTAAATCACTTGGAGCAAGCAAAATTGCAGTTAACTCGCAAACCTTTTCCCTTGCCGAAAATGATTATTAATCCTACTATTAGCGATATCTTTGCATTTGAAATCAATGATTTCGAATTAAAAGACTATCAAGCCCATGACCACATCAAAGGATTAGTGGCCATTTAATTATTTGTTCGTAAGTCTGACTAGAATTAGGTAACAATGTTCATATGACCACTCCTGTACTTATTTGTGATGATTCAAGTTTTGCACGTAAACAAATGCAAAGAGCTATTCCAGATGGATGGGATGTTGAGATAAGTTTCGCTGAGCATGGACAGGAAGCCTTGGAATTGATCAGAGCTGGTAAAGCTGACGTAATGTTTCTTGATTTAAATATGCCTGTTATGGATGGCTATCAGACCATGCAAGCTATCAAGGACGAAGACTTACCTACTATGGTGATTGTTGTGTCGGGTGATGTTCAGCCAGAGGCACGGGCGCGCATGTTGGCATTGGGTGCACTTGAATTTATTCGCAAACCGACTGACAACGCCAAGCTCGTAGAAATTCTCACCCAGTTTGGCTTATATTCGGGTGAATCTTCTGCCACTAAACGCGCTGAAGAAGTCGCACCCGTAACCAAAGATTCTCAAACTGAAAAGCTAGATGCCTACCGTGAAATGGCCAACGTCGCAATGGGCCAGGCTGGCGAAAGTCTAGCTAAGTTGTTAGGTGAATTTATTGATTTACCTATCCCGAATGTCAACTTGATTACGAATACTGAATTGCACATGGCAATTGCTGATATTCAGCGAAATGAAAGTGTATCTGCAGTTTCTCAAGGTTTCATCAGTGCAGGCATTAACGGAGAAGCCTTGGTTATTTTCAACGATTCTAACTTTGGCAATATGGTTAAACTCCTCAAATATGCAGACGACGATAGTTGCGATTCTTTAGAGCTAGAAGCATTGATGGATGTGTCTAATATTTTGATTGGTGCTTGTTTACGAGCTCTTTCAGAGCAGCTGCATTCGGTATTTAGTCATAATCACCCAATTATATTGGGTAGGCACTGCGATTTGGATGACATCCTCAAAAACACAACTCATAGAAAAGAAGATATGCTGGCAATTGAAATTGCCTATTCAATCAAGAGTCAAAATATCAACTTTGACTTGTTACTTCTCTTCCCAAATAAAGCGATCGACTTAGTATTCGATAAACTTGTTACATCTCATTCTTAAGGTCCAATTTTATGGCAGTTGATAGCAGTTTGGCGGAAATGCATTGGAAACACGACCTCCTTGGTTCGATTGAGGTGGGGATCGTTGTATTAGATAAAAAATTTAATGTGCAGGTCTGGAACCAGTTTATGGAAAATCACAGCAGCATAGTGCCTGGGATGATCCAAGATAAAAATATTTTTGAGTTTTTTCCTGAAATTGACAAAGAGTGGTTTACTCGTAAAGCCGCACCGGCATTTTCTTTGAAGAGTCCGGTTTTTATTATTTGGGAACAACGTCCTTATTTATTTCATTTTGACTGCAATCGCCCTATTACTTCTCAAGCAAATCATATGTACCAAAATATTACGATCTTCCCGCTGGCGTCGTTGACGGGAAAGGTAGAGCAGGTATGTTTGGTCATATATGATGTAACTGATGAAGCAGTAAGCCGGTTGGGCATGCAATCACTCAATCATCAGTTAGAAGAAATTGGCCGAGTTGATGGCCTGACGGGACTTTACAATAGACGTTTCTGGGAAGAACAGTTTGTTATGGAGTTCAAGCGAGATCAGCGCAGTGAAAGCCCATCTGTACTAATTATGTTAGATATCGATCATTTTAAAAAAGTGAATGATACTTATGGTCACCTTGCAGGTGACGAAGTGATTAAAGCGTTGGCTGGGATCATTAAAAAAGCCACCAGAGAAACGGATATTGCTGGTCGTTACGGTGGTGAAGAGTTTGCCATTATTTTGCCAGATACGCCTGTGGCTAATGTAGAGTTTGTTTCTGAGCGTATTCGTCGTATGGTTGAGAAGTGCACAGTAGTTTATGATGAGATAGAGATATCATTCACCATCAGTATCGGTATTGCTGGTTTTAAACAAACCCATAAAGACAGTACTCAATGGTTAGACTCAGCGGACAAAGCCTTATACAAAGCAAAAGAGTCAGGGCGAAATCAAGTTGTAGTTGCTGAGTAAGCTTTTGTTGAAGAAAGTTGTTAGACGTGATCAAATAGCGGTCTAACTTCCTTTCAATCGATACTGTGCATCCTACATTCAAAAGTACCTTACTTTGTTATCGTGACAAACGCCTCTTATTCATTTTTATCTTCGGCATTGCCAGTGGTTTCCCGTGGGTAATGATAGGTTCTGCTTTATCTGCATGGTTGCAGGAATCGGGTCTTAGCCGTTCATCAATAGGTTTGTTTGGTTCAATAACCATCGCCTATTCAATTAATTTCCTATGGTCTCCTTTATTGGATAGGGTAAAACCTCCTTTTCTAGGGCAGCGTAGAGGTTGGATCTTACTGACCCAGCTATTCATTATTTTGGCGTGTATTGGCTTAGCCGTTATTCCAGTAGAAAAAGAGTTACTTTTAGCCGGTTTGATAGGGTTTTCGATTGCTCTGTTTTCTGCGACCCAAGATATTGCTATTGATGCATACCGTATTGATATCATTAAACCTGATGAGAAAGACAAACTTGCTGCAGCTTCAGCTATGGCTACAGCAGGCTGGTGGACTGGTTTTGGTGGACTTGGTTCTATCCCATTTTTTATTGCTGATCTACCAAATTGGGAGTGGTCAGAAATTTATTATGTGTTAGCGGCGATAATGGCGGTTATGTCGGTGATTGTGTTAATAGCTAAAGAGCCAGTAACGGACAGGCTTGAAAAACAACAACTTGCTGAAAAGGCCTATGCTAAGTGGCAAGCTATTGAAGGTGTCGCTCTGACTTCAAGTCAAAAAGTGGCTAATTGGCTGCTGGTTACTTTAGTGGAGCCTTTTCGTGATTTCTTTAATCGCAATGGCTTTAAGTTAGCGATGTCCATTTTGTTATTTATTTTCTTATTTAAAATGGGAGAGGCATTTCTAGGTCGTATGAGTATCGTCTTTTATAAAGAGATCGGTTTCACAAATACTGAGATTGGTAGTCTTTCTAAGTTACTTAATTGGTGGGTAACAATAGTGTTTGCCATTATCGGAGGCATGGTCAATATTCGTTACGGTATTTATCGTGGACTTATGATTAGTGGGATTGCAATGGCATCTAGTAATTTGATGTTTGCACTCATGGCGAGTGTGGGACCAGACAAAATGTTGTTTGTAGCAACAATATTTGTTGATGGTTTCACCGCTGCGTGGGGTTCAGTTGCACTCGTTGCCTTTATATCTCTGTTATGTAATCAAGCCTTTTCGGCCTCTCAATATGCCCTTATGGCGTCCTTAGGGGTATTGGGTAGAACGTTTATGGCATCGAGTAGTGGTTTCCTTGTGGATTGGATGGACGGAAATTGGTCTGCCTTTTTTATATTGACGGCATTAATGGTTATACCCAGTTTGTTATTTCTGTGGTTAATAAGAGATGACATACACCGCCTAGAAAAAAGATAAAGTTTAGTAGCGTGCCGTTTGGGGTATTAAAACAGGGTATTGATAGGCAAAATTAAAGAAAACTAAGGCCTTATTCCAATACAGTCCAAAGGTAACGGATAGCTGCCTTCGCTTTCTAGGCAGTCTAGGCAAGTTTCTAGCTCACCTCTTAAGTACGGATCTTCAATAAGTGTGCGCTGAGGCCAGTAGTGTACTTGATGTAATATATGCCAAAACACTTGTTCTGTTTTTTCGTAGGGTAGATTCTTGCCTCTTTTTATTTGCGCCCATTCCTCCATCGTATCCCAAAAAAACAAATCCACTTCTGAATAAGGAATTTTGCGTTGCAAAAATCCTCTGACAAAATAGGCCAGTTGTTTGGATTTGTGTTGTACGAAATTGTTCACTGTGGACACTAATAAAAACCGTCTAGTTCAATGTTGATTACTTTGCTCAAGTATAGCTAGAATTTTTATTTTTACAGAGATTAGATACGATTATTTTGAATAAGAAGTATTTGCATGTAACTATTTAACGTTCATACGCTAAAATCAACTACCAGCCCATGTGGCTTATCCATCCATATATTTCTTTACCAATATAGGCATTTTGTTGCAAATGCATATTAAATCCGAGTAACTCTCGTTGTCGGTATTGTAGTTTTAATGCTTTGATTGCTGCAATTTCACGCAGTGCAACTGTCTTTTGTGCCCAGCCATTATCCCAGCCACTATACAAATCCAATACAGGCATTGGGGTGTTGGCAATCCATTCTGGCAAGCGCATATTATGTTTTCTGTCTGGCCAATAGGGACTGATAGCAACAAATGCGTCAGGGATATCTAATTGCTTCTCAGCATAAATTTTACTTAGCCAAGCGGCGCTTGTGCCTTTGCTAATGACTAAAAAAAAGCCTGGGTATTCTTGGGATTTTTCTAGCACAGCCTGTAGAAGAGAGATCAGTTGTTGTTCGTGTTGCAAAAACGCTTGGTCGTCTATCGTGGTAACTGCAGATTTGCTGATGTCTACATCTTCTACTGGTGCACTGGGAATAGGAGCTGCAGTATCATCATCAGCTACATCAGCTACATCAGCTACATCAGCTACATCAGCCACATCAGCTGCAGCTTCCGCAGTTTCATCTTCAGTGTTAGTTGCATCTTGAGCTATAGCCGGAATAAAACCGGTTTCAGGCGCGGGTAATAAAATAGTAACCCAGCCAATTTTGTTCAACTCATCGGCTAGTGCGGTGAAGCCTTCTTGGCCTGCTATGGGTATGCCGGTATCAGCGACCATAACCGCTACTCCCCGAGTAATGGCGGTGGTATTTTCTTTTAATATATAAATGACTTGCTGATCATCAATCGTAAAGCTTTGGTAGGCGTCAGAAAATACCCCACGCTGAATGTCCAATCTTTTTAGCAATTGGTTATCTGGAGCCGCTAGAATGGGCAAACACAGAAAGGTGAAAAAAAAGAAATTCAGAAATTTAATAACGTTGATTGCTCAAAATGGTATCTCAATTAGAGTATCGGAAAGTATTAAGCAGTTCTTTAATTTTGCACTAATCTTTATTTCGTTAATAATGGGTTAACTTACATTTTTTATCAGAGGTTTGATGTCTAATCTTGATTTTCCAAATATAGAAACTCCGCGATTGGTACTTAATAGACTTACAGAGGATGATCGCGAATCTCTGTTCGCTATATTTTCTGATCCTAAAATTATCGAGCACTATGATGTAGAGCGCTTTAAAAAGATTGAAGAAGCGGATCGACTCATCGAATATTTTGATGCTCGATTTGACAGTAATACTGGAATTCGTTGGGCCATTCGCGATAAATCCACTGGTGCATTTTTAGGGACTTGCGGTTTTACCAATTGGAACGAGTTTGATCACAGTGCTGTGGTGGGATACGAGTTATCCAAAGAATTTTGGGGTAAGGGGTATGCAACAGAAGCAGTAGGTGCAATTGTAAACTTTATTTTTGCCGACAGTTTTCATTTTTACGTACATCGTGTTGAAGCACTTATCTTACCGAGTAACAAACCGTCAGAAACATTAGTCAAAAGCTTGGGGTTTCGTTTAGAAGGGACATTGCGCGGAAAATGTTACTGGAATGATGATTTCCACGATATGAATATGTTTGGAATATTACGTAATGAACAAAAACAGTCATAACCTTAAAGCGACTGTGTTACCTGATAAAAAGACCTTAGATTCAAAACCAACGTTTTGTTGGCGGCGGGACGACGAAAACTTAGAAACATTGCATGTTAGTTAAGTCTATTTGCCATCTGTAATGCTTGGTCACGAGCATACAGACCGTCACCTATGAAAATGTGATGCACACTTAATATAAATCCTCTGAGTTGATGTGAGCGACCCGTAACGGGTTTAAGGTCTAGCCTATTTATGTCAATACTTCGTTCGAGTACTCGCCATTGTGTTGACGCTTTTTTACTCCGTCAGGATCGCTACATCATTGCCTACTGAGGGTTGTTCACAATTAACCTGACGGCTTCGAGATTGAGTTTCGCTTGACTCATTATCTGCACAAGGCTCTCGATTTGATTGGCCACATGTTCAATCTCTTCATCACGAATAGCTGGATTCACTTTTTGTAGATTTTGCAACCTGGCTAATTCAGTACCTAATAATTCTTGCATTTGACTTACTCGAGCAGTTTTAACTGTTTCTGCTTTACGTTCGGCCTGTTGTTGGGCATTTTCCAAACATTCTTCGACTTTGGTTTTTAAGGCATTGATCAGCTGATTACCCATTTTCGGTAATACTGCTTCCAGTTGAATAAAGTGTTTGTCGACTAATTGAGAGTTAGCATCAATACATATTTTTACCGGAGTGGGTGGTAAAAATCGTGACAGCTGTAAACCTGGTGCCGCTTTAGCAGAAAGAACGAATAGGCATTCTAGCCAATACGCACCGGCGGGTTTGCTTTTATCGCGACAGAAAGCGATAGAGCTTTTGCCAATTATGTCCGTGGTCAACATATCCATAGCATGATGGATCATTGGGTGATCCCAACTTAGGAAGGTAACATGCTCCAAAAGGGTTGCTGTTGTGCGTTCATAGGTAATGGTCATGCCTTCCTCGTCCAAACCCGGCAGAGGGCTAATCATGGTTTCGGTAGGACGTAATAAATAGCAGCTTTCGCCATGATCTTCTTGTAACAAACCAATGGCATCGAATAGCCGAGTCATAAATAGCTCAAGTTTGGGTGACTGTTCTGCCTGTAAAATTTGATCTAAAAGACCATCGATTCGCCCTTTACCTGATGAATTCAGCTCAAGCAATTTGTCTCTACCTTGTTCAAGTTTTAACTTGAGTTCACGGTGCAAACTGGCTGTTTGGTTGATTAAATTTTCAGATTTAGGGATATCTCTGGGCTCTTGAATGCAGGCATGCAACATTTCTTGGGTTTCTTCATAAACAATCATGCCAGTAGGGCATGTATGTTCGAATGCGCCTAATCCTTGGTGATACCAATCCAGTAGCACTTGTTGTGCACTCATATCAAAATAAGGCACATGAATACAAACGTCGTGTTTTTGTCCAATACGGTCGAGGCGACCTATTCGCTGTTCTAAAAGATCAGGCACTAAAGGTAAATCAAATAAAACCAAGTGATGTGCAAATTGGAAATTACGCCCTTCACTGCCTATTTCACTACATATCAGCACCTGAGCACCGTCTTCTAATTGGGCAAAATAGTTGGCGGCTCTATCCCGCTCAACAATGCCCATTCCCTCATGAAATACAGTTGAACGAGCACCAGCTTTTACACGTAACGCCTCTGATAATTGCAGCGCAGTACTAGCATTGGCACAAATTGTCAGGACTTTTTCGCCCTTCAATGATTTTAGATGTGCAATAAACCAGTCGACCCTAGGATCGAACTTCATCCAAGTATTCACCACATCTGGGTGTCTTTCTGGAGTCAGTTGTAACTGTAAATTGTTTGGATCTTCTGACAGTAACAAAGAATATTCGATTGGTTGAACTAATGAATAGCCAAATAATTTTCTGTTTGGAAAGCCAGCCACACCGGCGCGGCTGTTTCTAAACAACAATCGCCCAGTACCGTGTTGGTCTAATAACGTATGTAACAGTTTGGTTTTTGTTGCTGGGTTTGCAACATTGATATCTTTTAACATATCAGCTGCTGCAAACTGACTAATAGCGTGAATATTTTCGTCGCTAAGTCGTTCGCCGCTTAGTAAAGGACCTATGGCACTGGCTAATTGACTGTACTGTTTTTCTTCACTAACAAAACTTTTGTAGTCATGAAAACGTGCAGGGTCGAGCAGTCTAAGTCTAGCGAAATGGCTTTCATGGCCGAGTTGGTCAGGCGTAGCAGTAAGTAGCAATACACCTTTGGTGACATTGGCTAAGCCTTCTATAACTTGATATTCCTGAGACGGCTGCCCCTCAGACCAAATTAAATGATGCGCCTCATCTACTACCATTAAGTCCCATTCAGCCTCTAAAGCTTGTTGATAATAACGGCTGTTGTGAGTTAAAAAATCGAGACTACATATAATCAGTTGTTCAGCTTCAAATGGATTACCAGAGTCTTCTGACATAGCTTCGCAACGTTCTTCATCAAACACTGAAAAGGCTAAATTCACCCTACGCAACATTTCCACTAGCCATTGGTGCACCAAACTCGAAGGTACAACGATTAACACCCGCTGCGCTCTAGCGGTTAACAATTGCTGGTGGATAATTAACGCCGCTTCAATGGTTTTACCTAAACCCACTTCGTCAGCCAGTAATACTCTCGGAGCATGACGTCCACCTACTTCAGAGGCAATATGTAGTTGATGTGGAATAAGATCGACTCTGGCTCCAACGAATCCTAAAAGCGAAGAGGTACTGTGTTCGAATTGGTGGGATAGGCATTGTTCACGTAAGTCAAACCACTTAGGGTCGTCGAATTGACCATTCAATAATCTCTTTTCAGGTTGGTTCAGTTGGAAATCGTGGTCGATAAAAGTTTCTTTAAGAGTAACAGCTTGGTTATTGTCAATTCGATGCCCGATATAGATAAGTTGGTTATCTTTTTCCTGTACTTGCTCTACCAGTAACTCCCAGCCTTCGTGACTTTTTACGTTATCGCCAATCTCAAACTCTATTCGGGTTAAAGGAGCCGTTTGGGCAGCGTATACCCGGCTTTCTCCAGTGGCTGGATATAGCACCGTAACCGTGCGTGCTTCAATTACTACAATAGTACCTAGGCCTAAATCAGTTTCTGTATCGCTGATCCAGCGTTGCCCCAAGGCAAAATATTGTTGCTTAGCCATTGTTTTATCCTTACCTATGAAATTACTACGGTGAATGCGCGCTGAGCTACTCGTTTTAAACGCGGCGCGCATTGTAGCAAAAATTTAATATGTATACCCAAACCAGCTCAAAATGACTGATTCAGCGGGAGTTTAAAGTAGTTTAGGTAATCATCTACTTTAAAAGTAGATGATTACCTAAAGAAAGTGTTTTATTGTGGGTTGGTAAACCTGTAGTTAAGTATGTTTTGAGCAAAAGTGTTTACTACTAGGGCAAAAGCATGATTTAGCTGGCAGGTACTTTATTCTAAGTCCTTCAGGAGCGCCGGATGCCAAGAAAAGAAGCAGTAAGTTCAAAAATTTACGTTTTAGACACCAATATTCTCCTACACGAACCACTCGCCTTTTTGTCCTTTAAAGAAAACGACGTTGTTGTTCCTATGACTGTGCTTGAAGAGCTGGATTATATTAAAGACAGCAAAAAAGACGTGGCTAGGGATGCTCGTGTCTCTATTCGAGCAATGGAGGATTTGCTTCACGACGCCACACCAGAAGAGTTGATGCAAGGTGTATCAATGCAGGGCAT
Organism: uncultured Paraglaciecola sp.; assembly: GCF_913020055.1. Classification (GTDB taxonomy): domain Bacteria; phylum Pseudomonadota; class Gammaproteobacteria; order Enterobacterales; family Alteromonadaceae; genus Paraglaciecola. The sequence goes on from NZ_CAJWCF010000030.1 coordinate 24,561, forward strand.
GGTCGCTGGAGAAGCAGCGCCTACAGGTAGCTTGTCTATTTTTGTTGACCATGGCATGCCAGTCTCGCAACAAGTTTTCACGAGTAACGAAAACGATAACCGAATAATTAATAGCGCCCTGCATTTACAAAAATCTCAACATTCGAAACAAGTAGTATTAGTCACCAAAGATATCAATATGCGATTAAAAGCCAAGGGTGCTGGTTTGGCTCATGTTGAGGATTACCGTACCGATCAGATGGTCACCGACATTAAATATTTGTCTAAAGGCTACCATCACTTTTCTGGTGATTTTTGGGATGAAGTGAAGTCAGTAGACAGTCGAACGGAAGGTCGAGACACCATTCATACTATTGAACGTAAAGTCTTACCAGAAGCTTACGTAAATGAATATTTATTAGATGACAGCCAGCATTTCGCCGGTTTAGTTGAGTCTGTTAGCAGCGATCATTTGGACGTTTTAGACTTAGGTTACGAACGCCTCATGGGGCGCAGAGCATGGGGAATTACCCCAAAAAATATCGGTCAAGCAATGGGCTTTCATTCCTTACTCGACCCACATATTGATTTAGTCATCCTTACTGGGCCAGCTGGCAGTGGAAAAACACTCTTGGCTCTGGCAGCAGCACTAGAAATGGTGGTTGAGAAAAATATGTACGACAAAATCATAGTCACCAGAAGTACCCCGGAAATTGCTGAATCCATTGGTTTTCTGCCCGGCACAGAAGAAGAAAAAATGGCACCTTGGCTTGCCGCTATTACCGACAGTTTGGAGGTACTACATAAAAACGATGAAAATGTGAAAGGCTCAATGAGCTACATCATGGAAAAAGCCAATATTCAGTTTAAATCAGTCAATTTCATGCGTGGTCGTAGTATTCAAAATGCCATTGTTATTTTAGACGAGTCACAAAACTTAACGGCCTCACAATTAAAAACTATCATTACCCGTTGTGGTGAAGGCACTAAGTTAATTTGTAGTGGCAATTTGGCGCAAATTGACAGTAATTACCTGTCTGCCGTCACATCGGGTTTAACTTACATAGTTGAAAAATTTAAGAACTTTTCTGGCAGTGCAACAATCAACCTAGATGGTGTTGTGCGCAGTAGATTGGCAGAATTTGCTGAAGAGCAATTATAGTTATTAGGTTAGAAATCCGCCATTAAACTACTTTAGTTGAAGGTGGTTTCTAGCTGATTTCTCGACAGTAATTGTCAGTTGTGCGCCAGTCAAAATTCCAGTTAGACAAATTACTCGTCTGTTAAAGTCTTTATCAATCGCCATGAACTGCTTATTGATGGTCATAACTTATATTCAGATGATTAGTGAGAATTGACCAATTTTTTTGAAATTACAGTAGTGTTATCGCCGTGAACAGCAGTAATAAAGCGTGAGAGAATTTGTATGATATATATCGTAATGGGCGTAAGTGGTTGTGGTAAATCAACAGTCGGAAAGCTGCTTGGTGAAAAGTTGTGTATACCTTTTTATGACGCCGATGATTACCATTTCCCAGAGAATATTAAAAAAATGGAAAGTGGTATCCCGTTAACCGATGAAGATCGCAAACCATGGTTAACATTATTGGCTGATAAAATTAAATTGTGGGAAGCAACTGGTGGCGCTGTATTAGCTTGTTCATCATTAAAGCAAATTTATCGAGATTACTTGTCATCGACCACAACGGATGTGGTCAAGTTTATCTACTTAAAAGGAGATAAGGCATTATTACACTCTCGCTTAAACAGCAGAGAATCACATTTTATGCCTGATACCTTATTAGATAGCCAACTTCAAACTTTAGAGCCTCCTGTTGATGCCATCACAATCTCAATTGAACATCCTTTAGATGTAATGCTCTCGCAAATTTTACAGGAAGTTAGCTAGTGGCTTATCCAATACACAGAGTTGATACTGAAAACACTCTATCTGATGATGATTTGATGAAAATCATTGATGACTTTATTGCACAAAAGGCTAATAAAGCAAAACGTATATTGATTCTTCCACCTGATATTACGCGATTTTATTCAAAGGCTGGGTTTATTACTGCTTACCTTTATAAACAATTAAAAGACCAAGCTGAAATCTTTTTTTTACCGGCTTTAGGTACCCATGAACCTATGTCAGATAAAGAAATAGATGGCATGTTTGGCACTGACATTCCTAAGGAATTATTTCTGCCACATTTTTGGCGTACCGATGTGGTAAAACTTGGTGAAATACCGGCAGAAAGAATTGCCGAGTTGTCAGATAATAAATTAAATTATTCAATGGAAGTAGCAGTCAACAAATTACTGCTAGATCCAAAGTGGGATCTGATTATTTCTGTTGGGCAAATAGTGCCCCATGAAGTTATTGGTATGGCTAATTACACCAAAAATATATTAGTAGGAATTGGTGGTGAAGACACCATACATAAGTCGCACTTTTTAGGCGCGGTATATGGCATGGAACGTATTATGGGCCGTACCTATACTCCGGTTCGTAAAGCGCTAAACGAAGGCTTTGACAAGTATCTTCGTCACCTACCAATAGAATTTATTCTGACGGTATTAGGCAAGAAAAATGGCAAACTCGCGCTACAAGGTGTGTTTTGTGGTAATCAAGATGATACTTATGAAGAAGCCTGTAAGTTAAGCCAACAATTAAACTTAAATCTTTTAGATAAGCCAATTAAAAAAGCCATAGTGTTTTTAGAGCCAGCTGAATTCAAAACCACTTGGCTAGGCAATAAGGCCATTTACAGAACACGTATGGCTATGGCTGATGACGGCGAATTAATCATACTCGCACCAGGTTTACATCGCTTTGGTGAAGACCTTGAAATTGACCAATTAATACGTAAATACGGCTATAAAACCACAGATGAAACCCTAGCTGCGGTTAATGAAAATGAGGAACTAGAAAAAAATTTGTCAGCGGCAGCGCATTTAATTCATGGCTCTGCGGACAATCGCTTCACCGTGACTTATTGTCCCGATGACGGAGTAAGCAAAGAAGAAATTGAATCAGTTAATTATCAATACTGTCATTATAAAGACATGCTCAAACGTTACCCAATTGAAAAAATGGAAAATGGCTGGAATACGCTTGAGGACGGAGAAGAGGTATTTTATGTCAGTAATCCTGCATTAGGTTTATGGACAACCAAAGAAAACTTTAAGAATGCATAATGACGTTGTTTCTTCGCTTAATCCCAGTGGTATAAATTTATGACTTTGCAGCGTAAAAATTCACATATTCATCTAGATATTGTTGGTGGCATTGCTGGTGATATGTTTATTTCAGCAATGTTAGATACGTTTAAACAGTTGCAATCGGAAGTCCTTAATTCAGTTACCGCAGTGTTACCTGAAGAAGCGGGCTTTGCAGAATTATCTCAAGGCATAAATTCAGGCATTAGTGGATTGCGTTTTCACTTAAAACCACAAACTACAGAGCACCACGCACATACTCACAAGCATGAACACACCCATCAGCATACAACCTATAAGTATCTTTGTGAGTTCTTAAGAAAAAGCTCGCTTGATGTGTGTGTCATACAAGCGTCGATTGAGCTACTAACCATTATTGCCAAGGCGGAAGCCAAAATACATGGAAAAACCTTAGATGACGTACACTTTCATGAATTAGCTGATTGGGATTCTTTGATGGATGTTGTCGCTAGTGCCACCATTTTATGTGCACTTTCGTTAAGCTCATGGAGTATTTCAAAATTACCACTGGGTGGTGGTTTGGTAAAAACTCAGCATGGACTTATTCCTGTGCCCGCACCGGCAACTGCAGAAATGTTGATTAGTTTTGAATTTTTTGATGATGGCATTCAAGGTGAACGTATTACGCCAACAGGTGCGGCTATTTTACGTTATCTATCAGACAAAAAATTATTAACTCAGCCACAACAAGGACATTTAGAAACAACAGGTTATGGTTTAGGCACTAAAGTATTTCCGGGTATGCCTAACATCTTACGCGCCATGTTTTTTGATACTCAGAAAAATACTACAGAACATCAGAGTACAGTGGTATTAATTGAGTTTGATGTGGATGATATGACTTCTGAAGAGTTAGCATTATCACTTGATTTACTAAGAGAGTTTAATGGTGTTGTTGATGTCGTTGTTCAAACTGCTAGAGGCAAGAAAAATAGAGCCGTTGAATTAGTGCGTATTTTGGCTTCGACAGATAATTATCAAAATGTTATCGATTATTGTTTTCTACAAACGAGCACTATAGGTTTGCGTTATCGTTTCGAAACAAGGCGATCTCTTACCAGAGAACTTCACGATATTGATGGCGATGTGTATAAAAGTGTTACCCGCCCTGATGGTAGTCAAACGAAAAAAATAGAACATGATCAACTCACGTCTTTGTCCACTTTGCAGCAGCGGCGCATGAAGAAAAATCAGATCGAGTCATCTTAACCATATGAAAGATAAACAGCCCCTAGTACAAGTCAAAAAACTAGTTGGATACCTTGACCAATTTGAAGATTTTTCTATTGCTGTAAGCGGTGGCATTGACAGTATGTTACTCGCTTACATTGCCAACAGATTTTCCAAGGCTAATGTAAAAACAGTACACGCCTACTCACCAGCAGTACCAGAAGCTGCGTTTGAGCGAGTCAAAGAACATGCCCAGCTTCACCAATGGGACTTGCACATTATCAATGCTCGAGAGTTTGATGATCCTAACTATATAAATAACCCGGTTAATCGATGTTATTTTTGTAAAAGTAATTTGTATGCAAGAATTTCTGAGCACAGCGAAGGTGAGGTGTTTTCAGGCACTAATTTGAATGATCTTGATGATTATAGGCCAGGATTAGAAGCTGCTAAAGAACAAAGTGTTAAACACCCTTATGTGCAAGTGGGAATAGATAAAGCCAGCATATACGTTATAGCAAAACACTTTGGGCTAAGTGAGCTGCATGTTTTACCTGCTCAACCTTGTTTAGCGAGTCGGGTTGAAACAGGTATAAGAATTAACGCTGATGATCTTGGATTTATTAATAAAGTGGAAGAAAAAACCAGAGCCTTTCTGCCCGATAGTAAAAATATTCGTTGCCGTATTACTCATCTAGGCACCTTTCTAGAAATAGATAAATTGCCTGAGACTAATCTTTTTCAACGGTTATCAAACAACCTAAGCAATATGTGCGAACAGGAGGGGCGTATATTTTCAGGAATTAGAGCCTATCAAAAAGGTTCTGCATTTATTAATGGTGTGACCCATGGATAGTTTTGTTTGGGATAAAGACAGAAAATCCCGTACCGGTGTGGCAGAAGCTATTATATGTATCAGTAAAAGCCTGAATGATTTGTGTGACATTATTCAATTTAATTTGAACAATAAAACCGCAGTGTTGTTAACCCGTTTAGAACCAACACAGTGGTTGGCAATGCCCAAAGAGCTAAGCCAACATCTTGATTACGATGAAGGTTCACATACCGCAACGCTTAATTTTGACCATCAAACTGCCAAACAAACTGGAGTGTGCATTGTAACTGCTGGTACTTCAGATTTGCGAGTCGCAAAAGAGGCGCAACGTACCTTAAGTTTTAATGGTTTTGATGCGCCCATTTATGCCGACATTGGCGTCGCAGGTTTGTGGCGATTATTAGATAAAATAGACGACATCAGGCACCATAAAATCATCATCGCTTTAGCGGGTATGGAAGGCGCTTTATTCAGTGTGCTTGCAGGCCTTGTTAGCGCGCCTGTTATTGCGGTTCCTACATCGGTTGGTTACGGTGTTTCATCTAGTGGAAAGGTGGCACTAGATAGTGCCTTAGCATCTTGTTCACCGGGGATATTAACCGTTAATATTGATAATGGTTTTGGTGCTGCAAATGCGGCAATTAAAATCATGACGCAATTTTCAACCGCATAAGATGAGTCGTGCTGCTGTAGTTTAGTTCTAGTTGGATAAGACCGTTAAAGGATTTCCTCAAGGCTATACATGTTACCTGCTATATCACGAGCACTGCTGTTGGCTATCTCACCTAGAGGAATTTTAGCCGGGCCTGTTGGCTCCATTAATAAATAGTCTAGTCCATTAATATCCAAGGTTTGTTCGTTGGTTCTAAAGGGCAGGACAATGCCTAATAAAGCATGGTTAGGCAGGAACACCATGGTCATTTTTACATCCGGCAACAACGAACGTATTAAGCTAGCCATCAATACCGTCTTGCTATCACAGTCTCCTTGGTTATTAGCCACCACAGATAACGGTGGTAAGTAGCCAGCTCCATTAGATGTTAAGCGATTTTTTAACTCATTGTACGGGATGCTCTGCACCCAACTGAGCACTAAATTGACATAAGAACGAGTTTCACTATTGCTAGGAAGTTTGTCATACACAGCCTGTGCTATGGGTAGCAATGCTGCTTGGTTCTCTTTGATATACCGCAAGTGATCGGGTTTTACCGCTTCTTGGCCTAAATATGAACTAAAATGGCTGTAGTAATTTTCTTCAAGGTATTGGTCGAGGGCTTTGTCCTGACTTTGATTCATAGAACGCTGCCACTTATCTAAAAGCTTGTTTGACCTGCTGGTAACTTGAATATGAATTTCCTGCCCTCTACGTTGAATTTGTACTCGGGCTTCTTTTGGATTGATCTTACGGGCGGCTTTATGTAATTCAATATAGACATATTGTTGTGCTAGTTCAGGAATGAATTTTTTATGACTTTGTTTATTAAGTTGGCGTAAGGGTAAGGCGAAGGTTATGTCTCTGCTTAACTCTTTATTATCGGTCCAAGTGTAATTGAAAAACATCTGTTTGTTTTGTTTGGACTTATTAAACACTGATTGCTGTGCAACGCTAGACAGATGAACACTCATAAAGGCTATTAATATCAAAAGCCATCTGATTGAGTTGCGAGGGATCCTGATCATAAATATGATTTTGGCTCATAAAAATTTAGACCCGCTTAGGTTATCACCAACTTAACATAAACAACAATTTGCCTGAGTATGTTATCTGAGCGGGCAATAACCTAGGGTGCTGGTATGAATAGTTTTACCTCCTAATGGTCTATTCGTTGGTTATTCACTGTCAGTGGTGGCAATAATATTAAACTTGTCGTGGATGCCAGCTGTTACAACAATTTCAATAGGTGAACAACACACTCGGCAGTCGATAATTTGTTGCTGATTTAAATCGTTTTCCTCATCAATTTCAATGTCGTTGGTGACCATGCAATAGGGGCAACTGAATTCTGCAATTGAGGTTAGAGTCATTTTTTCTTCCTTAAAAAAGCATTACTTAAATTAGGGTCTGTATAATTTTTATAAATACTGCGAACTGTAAAAACGATACAAACCTTAAACATCTATTAAAAGCGTAGCTTACAAATTGCTCCTTTGTTTCAAACTTTAACTGAAACTAGCGATATATTTTTTGAATTCCACATTGGCGGTTTTTCTATCTTGTGCAATTTGTTTCACATCTTCTCGCTGATTTAAGGTCGCCATTAATTGTTTAGCGCCGGGCGCCATATCAAATAAATCAATATTAAATAACGTGTCAGCAACCACTGCAGCTAAATCAGCACTATATAGAAACACTATATCTGCTGCTGTCAGTTGTTCACCTGCAAGATAAGGGCTGAAATGGGCGCAACGAGCTAACCCTTCGATGCCTTTACACAAAGCACGTTTGACTTCTTTTTTAGTCAGATCGTCGACCTTTTGTCCAAAAAACACTTCAGGATGGCAACGTCTGGCGGGTAATTCTAAGTATAACTCTGCCATTTTGACCAATTCTCTGATCTTGGCTTTTTCAAATGCATTGCCTGGGTATAAAGGTTTGTCAGGATAAGCGTCGTCTAGATATTCAAGAATGACGTTAGTTTCAATCAAAACGCCCTGTTCAGTCTCTAAGGCTGGAACTTTGCCCATCGGGCTTTTACCCAAATATTCAGCGGTTTGATTGGGATACAGAACCACTGTTTTATATTCAACTTCTTTAATGGCTAAAGCCAGTTTGATCATATTGAAGTAGTTACTAACGGCAAAACCATACAGAGTTAACATTTAGATTCCTTTGATTTATTGAGTGCTTGCGTATGTTGTTACAACTGGGCAATTCACTCAACATCGTTTTATTGATGTATTGCTATCACTGATTTTTTGGAATTAAGTTATAATCCCCACAATCAAATTTAAGGGTAGGGTGTTATGCGTGTAATCGGTGTTGAATTAAGTGGTAATGATGCAAATGTATGTTTGTTATCTTTGGCTGAAGAAGTATTCCAAATTCCTGATTGCCGTACGCGCAAACTATCATTGCCCAAAGACGCAAAGGCCAAAGACTTACGTTATTTTCAAAAAACCTTTGGGCAATTAGTACAAGATTACAAAGTTGACCAAATTGTTATTCGTCAACGTCCGATGAAAGGCAAATTTGCTGGTGGTGCCGTAGGTTTTAAACTAGAAGCTGCCTTAGAGTTATTGAATGATGTTGAAGTGATAGTGATGACTCCCACTGCGATAAAAGAATCATTAAAGCGTAATCCCGTGTTAGTGCCAATGCCTGATACAGGTTTAAAAATGTTTCAAGAAGTGGCTTTTAATACCGCCTATGCGTATTTGATGAAAGACAAATACGACCTATAAAAGTAATAAGCTTTTAGTTAGATAAAAAGTCAAAAACGGCGTTATTTGTTGAAATAACGCCGTTTTTTTTATGAACTGTATTGAGCTATCACTATGGCACCCAGCGCTGCCTTTTATCCCTTCTGACTGACTTTGTTAGTATCACCAATCTTTGCTTCGAATAATGCAAGGTAGATAACGCCCAAATAATGGGCAAAATATTGTTGGCTAAAATTAGTGAACGGAGTGAACAAAAAGCCAACTGTATTTTGTCCTTGTTTATTTGCTTGTTAGCTATTAATCACACACAAAAGTTAACAATGATTGTGTTACTACAGGTTGTCTATTTGTATTAATGGAGCTTGGACTAAATGCTCTGCTTTGCAGGCTTTTTGCTACAAGAGAACTAAATGATGTACCAACATTAGATTCGAGTATTTCTACATCAAATACATCCCCATTAGAATCAATTAGGTATTCAGCTTTAATTATTACAGTACTACCAGAAAGAGCTTTCCTTTGCGAGAGACTCATATATTTCAATGGTTGAATGTTATTAGTAGAAAGCCAATAGGTATCTAATTTTTTAGGCGAGATTATTGGTTCAGAAGTTAAATAGGGTGATGTATTTGTTGAAGAACAAGACATCATTAAAAGTGTAATTATAATGATTGAAATAATTTTATGCATGCTTAATCCTTTAATTGATAGCTAACGCTTATTATCGAGCATGTCGTATATGTAACTGCTCGATTTGTATTTTATTATCATTTTTTTCAGTGCTTACCCTTTGATTTAATAGTGTGTTTTCTACTTTTATTTCCGAAAAATAACAGAAAGTTCAAAAAACAAAAGGAGCCTGACTTTAACGCAACTTTTATGCTTCCTATTAAAAACTATGTGAAAAATATTTTCCATCGTTAAATTAATAACTTAGCTGTTTTCTAAAAAACAAAGCGAGCCCTGCAGAATTTACACAATAGGAAGCAACGTTGGCATTGTGTGTCATTGTTTTTATGCATCGGTATGTGCTTGAAAAGACTTCGACCCTTTCATTATTGCGCGAATCTACCCTAGCGCGTTTATCTTATGAGCTGAAATATCTTGCGTTGTACTTGGCAAGATATCCCACTCAATAAGAGATAATACAAACAGCCAAATATAATTTATTGGCTGGCTGCTCAGCTATCAACTTAGTTTTCAGTAATCTGCCACACCGAAACTGTGCCGCTTACTTCATTACCAATAATGACCAAGGCGTTGTCTGTTGGGCTATTGTTTGCGTCAACAAACACCATGCCTTCTGGACCACTGTCGCCTATTAAGTCACCGCCTTCAGTAAGATCTCGGTTAATTACATAATCGACAAATTTAGCATCATAAGGATTGGTTACATCATAAACAAAGATCCCACCTAAACGCTCTAATCCGATAAAAGCGTAAGTTTTATTACCTACTTGTCCGACGGTTAGCGCTTCAGGTTCAGGGCCTTTATTTGCAGAACGAGAGTCGCCCTCATTTTCATCTTTGTTGTTATTGAAAGCACGGCCATGTATAGAAGCAGTAATACGTTCAAAGTCATCACCAGAATCAAATACGGTTAAGCCATTGCTGTCCCAGATAGTAAATGAACGGGCACCGTAGGCATAAAGTGCTTCATATTTTCCATCATTGTTACTGTCACCCAATGTTTTGGTGACAGTTAATCGTCCAAGCGGGTAGGCTGTGAAATCAAAATCTTTTGGATCATCACCGGCTATTGTTTCCAGATTAGATTCCTGTGTATATTCAAGACGTCGCCCTTGGGTTTCGTCGGTATAAGACAAACAGCCATCATCTTCATCAAAATCTTGTCCGCCTGCAGCTAAACAAATGTCTTCATCTTGTTCGCCGTCTGCATTTAACGTATCAAAGAAATATTCTCGTGCATCACCTTCGTTTGCGGTTAATAAAAAGTGAGCGCCTTGCCACTGAAATGACGCGATAGTGTCAGGCATATAAATTCCATAAAGATTGTCATATTTGCCAAAACTCACAAGGCCGTCTTCTATGCCATCTATCTGGTATTCGCTCCAATCTTTAAAACCAAGGCCTATCACTTTTACACTGTTGTCGGTTAAATCCACAATCGCAATACCGTTATTTTCTTGAAGCGTGACATAGGCCATGTCATCAGTGGTGGTGATATATTCAGGCTCTAAGTCTTGTGCAACAGTCGTTGATATTAATGTGCCATTAATGGTGCGCCCAGCAGGATTCGGGAAGTGCATTCCCTGTGCTTCCAAATCCGCTTGTTTACCGTTGTAGCCAGTGAAGTCTAAATTGATAGATGTGTCGCTGGGTATACCATCAACGAATTCGATAACCGAAATCGAACCTTCTGGATCAATATTGTAATCGCCACTTGGCTCACCTTCATTCGCCGTCAATACTTTACTGCCATCTGGTGTGAAGGTGACCATATCGGGTAAATTGCCTACTTCTACCGCTTTTACAAAAGTGGGGGAAGAGTTGTTTAGGCCGTTGTAGAACATTACCAAACTATTTGTGGCTTTATCTTTGGCCGGTATGGCTACAGCCATCCAGTCTCCTGAAACTGCAATGCTGGTTGGGCCCGCTAATACCACGCCATTTTGTACTATAGGCATTACAAGAGCAGTGGATGATAGGTTTTCATTGGACAATGGATTGGCCATGGCTTCTTGGGGCAAAGATGAAGCATCAATTATTTCAATCGTTGGCTCATCAGCTGCGCTATTGATTGCATAAATAGTGTTTGACGCTGGGTGGAATTGAACAATTTCCGCAGCGCCTTCAGGGTTGTTGGGATTGAGTTGAATACGGCCAATCAAGCTTAGGCTGATACCTGCATTGGCATCTTGACCATCACTACCATTTGTCCCAGCAGTACCTTCTAGACCTTGTGGACCAAGCGTACCAGGCTTGCCATCATCACCTTCTAAAAAACAACCGGTTAAAGACAAGTTCATTGCTAAAGCAAGGGCTGAGTATTGCGCGTATTTGATTGCCTGCATCGTATTTTTTCCTGGATATGCCATTAGATTGAAAGCAGCATATGTAAATACGATGACAGTTATGTGATGGGACAATGACAGCTTTATGACATTTACAAAAACAAACTTCTATTTAATCCAGTTAACATTTCTGCTGAAGGTTGGTGTTTAAGCTGAATAAATTCAATGAGTTGTGCAGCAGGTTCGCAATACAAGATATCTAAGGCAAGTCTATTATTTCCATACAAGCCACGATGGATCATATTGGCAGAGAACAACAAAATATCCCCTAGTTGTAATGGTACTTCCTTGCCGCGAGTTAAAGGTTCGCTATTTTTGTGACCGTTTTGTTCCAGTCTGATTTGCACCTCTTCCTCACTATCCCAGTTTATATGGGAGCTAGGTATTAGCTCGACCCCAGGATCGGTGGTAAGAGGAATTCTAACGTGTAACACTTCTGGCCCTGCTAGGGCTAATTTCTGCTCTGCAACAGAAAGATGATATTGCGGGTCGCGATGCCAATAGTTGGCTTGGTTGGAGTGGTATGGGTCGAAGAAAAGTTGTGATCCCATAAAAAGAGGATTAGGAATAACCTGTTTGACTGCGTTTAGTAATTGACTGTTGCTGATCAGTTTAAATATCACTAGTCGTTGTTCGTCAGTTAAATATTGGCCAGAGGTTAAGCCTGAACTATTGATGGCTTTAGCTTGAAAAAACGCCTGATTATCCCTGAGCCATGCTTGGTGGAAAACCTCAACAACCTGTCTAATCGATTTCAGGGCTGTAGGCTCAAAAAAGTGGGGTGATTTTACAAAGCCATTTTTGCTGAACTGTGGATGGATTGGTTTAGCAATCATTAATTACTAAAGGCGCCAATACATTCCACTTCAACACGAGCATTCAGGGCTAAACCATTTGTAGCAAAAGCACTGCGCGCAGGAAAATGTTTAGGGAAATACTCTTTATAGACTTTATTAAAAGTGGCCCACTCTTTTATGTCTGCCAACATAACTGTGCATTTCACCAAGTCGTTCATGCTTAAATTATGGCGAGCTAAACTGCTTTTAATATTATCCATAGTTTGTTTGGTTTCATTTTTAATCCCGCCTTCAATCAGCTTGCTGGAATTCGGTAGGGTGCCTATTTCACCGGATAAAAATAACAAATCGCCTACCCGCACTGCATTTGAAAATGGATAGTTGTTATCAATATTCCGCTGTGATGAAAAGTATTCGATTTGCTCGCCGAACGTTTGCTGCGAAACAAAGAGGCTGATCAATACAGGGAATAAGCATGTTGTTAATCGAAAATTAGTCAGTTTCATTATGTCTCCTTAGAGGGGGGTATTGGCTGCGACTTTTCTTTTCCGGCTTTGTATACCATAAATAATGGTATAAATAATAGTGGCCGCTATGAACCCAAAAGCACTCCATTTTATAGCAGTTACATACCCTGCTAAATCTGCGATGTTAGAATGTTTATTAGGATAGGAGCTAAGTAAATAGATTAACAAGGAGTTTTCAGTTAAATCAAAAAGTACTGCAATGTAAGGTATAAATATAATTTTTCTAGAGAATGGGATAGCTAGTTTTTTAAAGACCAAAGCAAAAATCAAGGCTAATAAAGTGCCATAATAAATGGGATAGGCCAGGTCAGCGGTAAATAATCCAATTATATATCTGCTACGAATAGTTTCGCCATAACTCGTCAACATCTGATACAGCGTGTCGTGGTTATACCAAAAGAGTAAATCTAGTGGGCCAACACTACCTGAATTAATTATGTTAGGTAGCAGATACAGTGGAAATATTAAATAGATCACACACATAACAAGGATCAATCGAATGTGCGCGACTCTGAAGAACCAAGCAATAATATTTTCCATAACAGGCTACTACCTAAGATGATGAATTCCTTATTGCCTATCATCTATCTAAACGCTATGAAAAATCTAGAGGAGGATGCTTTTTAATCACTATTTAGTGCGACATTGTTGCTGCCAGAGTCTGCCTAAGTCATTAATTTACAAGCTCACACTTAAATAAGTCAGCATGCTAACAGTTAAAAACGCTATCCACGATAGATGTTTGCCTTTGGTAAAAAATGCCGCCATTGCAGCACTGATAAAGGAGATAGTAGCGATAGAATACAAAAATAACGTAGAGTGGTTATTATCAAATTGAAGCACTGCAGCTAAGCCAAACCAAGTAATAGAGGTAATATGCCAAGTAAATCTCAGGGTGTTTTTAGTAAACTCGTCACTGCCCAATAACTCAGGCAGATTGTCTCTACGAAACAAACGAATAAGAATATATTTTTCACCTAAATACGAATGGGCAATGCCTGTAAGAAACACAATAATGGCCGCTGCTGTTAGCATCTTAAAACCCTCTAGTAGTACTTTAAGTCCTGCACTTTGCCCCAAAACACCCGATACGAAAATAGAGTGTAAGCCAAAATACAGGGGATAACGATTACTGCGCCATACAAAATAAATCGCAATGATTCTGGGGCACTGGCAGCTTGCCAAATAGTCACCTTGCCAGGCACAACATAAGGGTAAAAACTAAAGGCTAAGCCACAAAAACAAAACACGTAGATCACCACCGTTATCAGGAAGGGTAGCCAACAACCACTGTCATCTTTTAGAGGTAATTGTTTTAGCACTAAATGCCCAATGTAAAATAAAGTAAAACAAACGAATGGCACAATCACCATAAAATAGGCGAAAGGTGCGGTGGTCCAGCGCTCAAATACAAATTGATTGATCAGTGGATTCACAATACACACGGCTAATATTCCAACAAAGCTGATTTTTCCTGTGACCTTAGCCCATTGTAGAGCGCGTAATTGTAAGTCGTCTGAGGTTTTTAAAATCAACCAAGTACTGCCAATTAACGCGTAGGCACAAGTAACACCTAATGCGCTTAATATAGAAAACAGATAAGCGGTGGCAGACGTTTCAAAACCCATCACAAAACTGCCCAACATATATCCCTGACTAGCCGAGGCTATACACGAACCGAGTTTAAATATTTGGTTCCAGCGGTGTTTATTGACTTGTGCCACTTTAGCTCGAAAATCGAATGCGACCCCCCTGAGTATCAGCCCAACTAACATGATGGCTGATGGGATATACAAGGCTTTTAGGATGACATTGTGCGCCGTTGGAAAGGCTATCAATAATAAACCTACCGCCAAGACTAACCATGTTTCATTGGCATCCCAAAAGGGGCCGATAGAGGCGATCATTTGGTCTGCTTGATGATCATTGTTAAGGGGTAACAATATGCCAACACCCAAGTCGTAGCCGTCTAAAATCGCATAAACAATAATAGACAAAGCCATAAGTCCAGCAAAAATAACCGGTAAGTTAACGTCTGCAATCATGTTAATTCTCCGGCAGTGTTGTTGAGTGTTTTGGTAAAATGTTTTTGTTGTAGTCGTTCTTGCGGTTGGATTTCTTCTATCTCAACCGCTCTTCGCGCCATCAAAAACAGGGTGTGCAAATAGGCAATTAACAAAGCAACATAGACTGATAGATACAAAATAAAGGTAAACATCACGTTTTCAGGAGCAATGTCGGTGACTGCGTCTGAGGTTTTTAACAGGCCTGACACTAAATAAGGTTGACGGCCAATTTCTGTTACATACCAGCCCGCAAGGGTGGCTATCCAACCAGAAAAACTCATGCCAATCAGGCTATATAACATTCTTTTACTTAAGTGTTTGTGACGGACTAATTTGAAGCTAGTGAGCCAAGCGACGACCAGCATCAACAAACCAATGCCTACCATAATACGAAACCCATAAAATACCGGTTTAACCGGTGGATGTTCGCCAATAAAATCATTTAAACCTTGTACTTCTCCTTCTGGATCGTGCTTTAAAATGATGCTGGTGAGGTTAGGAATAGCCAGTTCAAAATGGTTGCTGCGAGTTTTTTCATCTGGTATTGCAAACACCAACATAGGCACCGCTTTTTGTGTATCCCAAATGCCTTCCATTGCCGCGACTTTTTGTGGCTGATGTTCTAGCGTATTTAAACCATGTAAGTCGCCGACAAATATTTGCAAAGGCACCAGTAGGGCAGCAACAAAAACAGCTGTTTTTAACGCTAGGCGAGGGGCTTTTTTATTGTCTCCTCTGGTAATTCGGTAGGCAGAGATTCCCGCGATTAAAAATGATGCGGTTAACGCAGACGCTAACAACACATGAGCCAAACGGTAAGGAAATGAAGGGTTAAAAATGATTGCCCACCAATCTACTGCGTGCGCTACGCCGTCACGCATTTCAAACCCCGTGGGAGTTTGCATCCAAGAGTTAAGGGCAATAATCCAAAAAGCCGAGAGGGTTGTGCCTATCGCCACTAATAAGGTGGCCAAAGTATGTAACCAGCTAGGTACACGGTGCATGCCAAATAACATCACACCTAAGAAGGTCGCTTCTAAAAAGAAGGCTGTAAGCACTTCATAACCTAAAAGTGGCCCAGCAATATTGCCGACTGTCTCCATATAGCCCGGCCAATTGGTACCAAATTGGAACGACATGGTAATACCGCTCACCACACCCAATGCAAACGTAAGCGCGAATACTTTGACCCAAAAACGGTAGATACGCATCCACACCGGGTGCCCGCTGAGATTAAAACGTAATTTGAAATAAAATAAAAACCAACCCAGCGCTATGCTGATGCTGGGGAATAAAATGTGGAAACTGATGTTGGTCGCAAATTGCAGGCGAGACAACAGGAAGACGTCATCCATAGGACACCTCATTAGTAATATTAGAGAAGTTGTTTAGTTAATCGTTTTGTATTTGGAAGAGGACGTTACTCGTTACTGCGTTTCAATAATTTGTCTTTCATATCCAACACTTTGCCCACACCCGAGCCTAGCTTCATCAAGGTATCGAGTTTTTCAGGACTCAAACGTTGTAACTCGCTTGACCACTTGGTTATACCTTCAAGCAAGTCATGCACTTCTTTCAGTTTCTCTTGGGCGTGTTGTTCTTCAGCGTTGGCTGGTGTATCTAGTAGGATGTCTCGTAACAAGGAAAGGGTAGGATCCATTTCTCGTTTACGGCGTTCTTCGAATACACGATTTGCCATATCCCAAATACTGCCATTGGTTTGAAAGTATTCTTTACGATCTCCGGGTTTGTGATGCATCTGAATTAATTGCCAAGACTGCAATTCCTTCAAACCCATGCTCACATTGCCGCGAGAAATACTTAAGGCTTCTGCAATTTGATTGGCGCTAATAGGATCTTTGGTGATCACCAGTAATGCGTACATTTGCCCAACGGTGCGGTTAAATCCCCAACGACTGCCCATTTCACCAAAGTGCATAACGAAGGTTTCAATCATAGGTGTCATTTTCATAGTTTAAACATTCTAAAGTTTCAGTAATTATTGAAACTTTAGAATGTTTAATGATCTAAGTCAATAACTAGATAGTCAAAAAAGGCTAGAAGACTCCTTTTTAGATAAAAATATCCATAGCGTGCGACTGAAATTATAAAATTAGGTATGCCCGATTATCGGAGTTATAAGACGTCAATAAAATTGGTTTTTCGTTGGTCTAAACAGGCTTAAACGTGCCATTTTCAGTCATTAAAATGTTAAAAATCGAACTCGTGTTAAAGGCAGTAGAATCGGGTTTTCCCAAATTCCTATATTAAGCAGATAGAGGAGTATTAGCCAAGTCGCTCTGATGTGGTAATTGTCGAAAAATGTTGGTTAATGTTGTTTTTGAAATTAGTCTGAAAGTGCCAAAAGCAGATATTGCCGTTGAGCTTGATGAATGTTTGAATAGGTATTTGCGGACTGAGAGCGTTACTTTCTAAAACTGGTTTCAAACGTTTTATTATAATAATCAATAAAGGCAACATGACGCTTAGGGTCAATATATGAAAGATGAATATCTAAGTAGATTCGCTCTTTTACAGCATTTTGCATTACCTTGTTAATTTTCTTCATTAACCTTTGTCCAAATTGACTATTTGAACAATAAATATGACCATTTGCATATGTGTCAGCGCCAGCTAGTTCAACGTAACGCAACCCTATTGGGTTCTGCCGCTGTTTAAGATAATCCTGAGTTAATATTAGAAAGTCCAAGATAACGTTGACCTTACCTTCCAACAACATATCTATTGCACCAATACTGCCATGCTCAGCAGAACGCTGGTAAACCTTACCGCTGGTGTTTAAATACTGTAATTGTTGGTCAATCGCATCACCGTAAGAGCGCCCAATAACATAACCAAGTAGTGCTTTGGGATAGCGCTGCATAAAACTCAACATATCCGTTGGTGTGTTTATATCCATGTCATCGAACACTTCGTCTTGTTCTCGAACCATAAGCCGCAGTCCTTCGATTAACACTTGAGGAAATCTGCTGGCAACAGCCTGAGCATCACGCTTAGCTGTGCGAATTTTAGTACCTGTACATACATTTGGTTCATTCAACAGTTCCCAAAAAACGCGGGAACCATTCTGAGGGCGATATTGAATTTGATATTCTGGTAAATGAGCAAATACCAAGCGCTGAATTTCAAAACCCAATTGAATACTGGTGTACTCTTTGTAAATAGGTTCATCAGGAGCGGATGTAGAAGCCCAAATGACAGTTTGCTGCGCATAGCTTGCGGGTAAACAGATAAATAGTAAGAACGTAATTCGACTGAAAGATGTAAGTAATCTAGTTAACATGCTAATCACTTTAGGTAAAAAAGATTCATGGATGATAGGTACCTGTCCAAAAAGATAAATTTAAAACTACAAAGTGAAGCTAGTACAAACCAATATCCGGCGGGCCACTGCTGAAGCTCAGCATCTCAGGTAAATAGGATAAAGGTTACTATAGTCTGAACTTCTACACAGAAATTGACTTTACATGGTCTTACTCTATGTCAGAAGTCCCAATTCAACAAGGCGGCTATGATTGATAATTAAAAGTAGACACTTATGCTTGACTACTTAGACCGACATGCTTTTATGTGTGAGATAAATTGTCAGTGGAAGTCGTAAGAAAGACCGTTTAAAGTTTATGTTAATGTTAAGTTTTTCCATGATTTAATCATGCGTTCGTTATTTTATACGTCAACAAGTTACTTCGAAAAGGGCAGGCCAATGATCAAATTCATCATCAAATGGGCATGTGTTTTTGCGTTCTCAATATCGGCAGCGCAAGCTGATAATGTTTGGGTTATTCATGCTGGTGGCGTGTTAGCTATTCCAGGAGATGCGCCACTTACTAAGCAGACTATCGTTATCCGTGATGATGTGATTGAGCGTATTGAAGCTGGATATATTTTACCAAAAGATGTCGAACCCACGGCAAAATTAATTGACTTAAAAGATAAATTTGTACTGCCTGGGCTGATGGATATGCACGTTCATCTTTTGGGTGAGTTAAGCAAAACCAGTAGAACCGATATACTCTACACCACCCAATCAATGGAGGCGCTGATAGGTGCCCATTACGCTAATAAGACATTAATGGCTGGCTTCACCACAGTGCGTGATCTAGGCGGTAACCCCGAGGCAATTTACGCACTTCGAGATGCTGTTGCTAAAAACCTTGTTCCGGGTCCCCGTATTTTTGCCGCAGGCAGTGCGTTGGCAGCCACCGGAGGCCATGGAGATATCGATGGCATTAAACCAGAACTACTTAAGTTATGGACACCAGAAACTATATGCGACGGCCCCTATGAATGTCGTAAAGCCGCGCGTCATGCCATTAAGATGGGAGCTGACTGGATCAAGATCACCGCAACCGGTGGTGTCCTGTCTGACACAGCAACAGGTACTGATCAACAAATGACGGATGATGAGTTACAAGAGATTGTCCGTACTGCCCATGGATTAATGGTATGGACCCTCTCCTCCCATAACGGCTTCAAATGAGCCAAGATAGTGGTTGTTAAAATCGACTATCAA
>NZ_CAJWCF010000031.1 GCF_913020055.1 uncultured Paraglaciecola sp.
TGGCAGGGGTGGAGGGATTCGAACCCCCAACCATCGGTTTTGGAGACCGCTGTTCTACCAATTGGAACTACACCCCTAAAACTCAGAGCGATTGTCGAACATCAAAATAGCCATTCAACAACGCAAATTTTAGTTACACCAACCTTGTAGAATCATCGATTTTTCGGGAAAAATTCTGAATCACAATCAAGGAGGGAGGCGTATTATACTTATTGGCATCGGGGATTCAAGAAGAAAGATGAAAGATGGCAATTACAAGTCGCTAGAACCTACAAAATATATATTTAGTTTTTAACTTTGCAGGCGCTTCGATGCTACCATTGCAGGATCACAATCAGCTTATTTAGGCTGTTTATATTTTATCAGTAGAGTAACTCTAGTCGATTGATTTTATCGCTATTTTTGAATCCCTTAATGCCCTGTTTTGGCAGAATCCATTTGCACAATCTCTCGGGTTCATTGCTTTAATAGTCGGCATGAGTGCTTTCTTACATCGAGATGACCAAAAACTCAGATATTACCTGACCGCATTCACTTTTCTTATGGCAGTGCATTTTTTAATGTTGGGGCTGTGGACAGCGGCTATTATGGCCCTACTCGGCAGTGCTCGTAATTATGTATCAAGCTTAACGAATAATGTTTGGGTAATGTTGATATTTCTATTCTCCGCTTGGGTAATGGCCATACCTAATAGCACTGAATGGGTTCATCTATTGCCAGTACTAGGTGTAACGTTTGGCACATGGGCGGTGTTTAAAGAAAAGGGCATACGTCTACGGCTTTTCATGTCTTTAGGAACTATATGTTGGTTAAGCCATAATCACTTAGTCGGCTCAATAGGTGGCGCGATCATTGAAGGTGTTTTTTTGGTGGTAAATGGGCGAACAATCTTCAAATTATTAAAAGGGTAAACACTATTAAGTGTTAGCATTCTGCCGTTCACCAGTTGACAGCAAATAATATACTGATATAAAACCCTTCCTTATTTAATCGTCTTGGAGTTTTTTCTTTGAACAAAAGTATTATCACCAATGGATTAGCTCTTGCCTTAGTTTTGGTTGGCTTTTTCTTAGATAACATAATCGTAAAAACCGTGGGGTTATTTGCGGTATCTGGTGCCATCACTAACTGGTTAGCAGTACATATGCTGTTTGAAAAAGTTCCAGGTTTATACGGTTCCGGGGTCATTCCACAACGTTTTGAAGATTTTAAAAGCGGCATTCGTACGCTGGTGATGGAACAGTTCTTTAGTGAAGACAATATTCAACGTTTTTTAGCGGACAGTAATCAACCTATTCAAATCGATTTTGCCCCAATTATCAAAAAAGTAGATTTAGCACCCACATTTGACTCATTGGTAGAAGTTATCAAGGCATCTTCATTTGGACAGATGTTAGGCATGTTTGGTGGTGTTGAAGCCTTAGAGCCTATGCGACAACCTTTTGTAGATAAAATGGGAGCAGCATTAGGCGATATTACTCAAGATCCTAAGTTCACATTATTACTACAAGAAGAGTTAACGCAACCAGACGTGCAACAAGACTTACATGTCAAAATCAATCAAATTGTTGAACAGCGTTTAGATGAACTCACACCTAAAATGGTTAAAGACATTATTCAAAGCATGATCAGAGAACACTTAGGTTGGTTAGTGGTTTGGGGCGGTGTGTTTGGTGGACTAATTGGACTGCTGGCCGCTTTATTTAACGTCTAAAAAGGACAAGGACTAGCTAGGGTAACGCGCAGTTGCGACTGCGGGTGATCGAAAGTGATATCAAAGGCATGCAACATTAGTCTAGGGGCCATTTTCTGGGTTGCTTCAGTACCATAAAGGTCGCAACCTAGAATCGGATGCCCCATAGCCTGACTATGAATACGTAATTGATGTGTTCTTCCGGTCAAAGGCGTGAAAATCACTCTAGTGCGATTTGGCTGTTGCAACCTTTCGGCTACCTGATACTGACTCTGGGCTGACTTGCCATCTTGTTGACAAATTTTAAGCCGAGGAAAAAGTAATGGGTCCTTGGCTATGGGTAAATCAATCAATCCCTCACTGCCTTCCACCTCCCCAGATAAAATACTGACATAACGTTTTATAATACTTCGCGCTTGAAACTGTTTGGTTAGGTTGGCGTTTACGTCTTTGTTTTTAGCTAATAGCATTATCCCAGATGTGCCAAGATCTAAGCGATGGGTTAACCTGATTTCAGGGTATTGCTGAGCAAGCCGATAATGAACAGAATCTTTATTAAGGGGGTTTTTACCTGACAAACTCAATAAACCACTGGGTTTGTTGATAACAAGCAAACATTCATCTTCAAACAATATTGTAATTTTTCCGAGACAAACTGGCGCGACAAAGTTGTCTATTGGCATGGCATTCAACTTAGATTCAAACCAGAATGCTCTGATAAACAAAAATGGCCAAACTTGTGGCAATCCAAGTCATCACTAAACCAATAACAATATCTAACACCACCCAGGTTTTGCTGCTTTCAAAAAGCGGTATAAGTTTTTTCGAGGCGTAACCTAAGCCAAAAAACCAAACAAATGATGCGACTATTGAGCCGAATAAAAACCAACGTTTTTCCACATGGTCTAATGTGCCACCTATGCCCCCAATGATAACTAAAGTATCCAAATATACATGTGGATTAAGTAGCGTTATCGCCAGTGTAGTTAACATTAATTTTGCCACTGATTGTTCGTTCTTTGTTCCCTGTTCTACATGTAAATGACTATTTCCTTTGTATGCTCTAAAAAATGAGTTCGCCCCATACCAATACAAAAATATAGCGCCGAGCGACGCTAACGAATTAAGAAAAAAGGGGGATGTTTGTAAAATAGAACCTACGCCTAATATGCCAAGCGTGATTAACACCGCATCAATAACAAAACATACTGCACAGGCATATAGGACTTTTTGCCCCAGTAAACCTTGCCTTAAAATAAAGGCATTTTGGGCACCGATGGCAATTATCAAACCACCTGATATCAACGCCCCTTGAACAAA
This sequence comes from uncultured Paraglaciecola sp., assembly GCF_913020055.1. Taxonomy (GTDB): domain Bacteria; phylum Pseudomonadota; class Gammaproteobacteria; order Enterobacterales; family Alteromonadaceae; genus Paraglaciecola. Next base: position 3,014 of record NZ_CAJWCF010000031.1, read on the forward strand.
CATACTAATCACAAATTACACCTTAAATTTCAAAAACACTTTTTTATTCAGCAATGTTTTACTCTAAGCCAATAAAGCCGCCGGTTTGGTGCTCCCATAATTTGGCATAAACCCCTTGTTTTTCTATTAATTCTGCATGTGTACCAGACTCAACTATCTTGCCTTCGTCGAGTACCAGCAACCTGTCCATTTGCGCAATAGTCGATAATCTGTGAGCGATAGCTAGTACCGTTTTGTTTTCCATGACTTTGTTTAGACAATGTTGAATTGCCGCTTCTACTTCAGAGTCCAATGCTGATGTGGCTTCATCTAGAATTAAAATAGGCGCATCTTTTAACATCACCCGGGCAATAGCAATACGCTGACGTTGGCCACCCGAGAGTTTTACTCCGCGTTCGCCAACATGGGCGTCATAACCTGTTCGCCCCTGCATATCAGACAAGGTTTGCACGAACTCATGGGATTCAGCTTGTTTGGCCGCTTTTAGCATATCCTCTTCACTTGCATCTAGTCGACCGTACAAAATGTTATCCCGTACTGAGCGATGCAACAATGAGGTGTCTTGGGTCACCATACTAATATTAGCGCGTAAGCTTTCTTGCTGAACTTGGCTAATATCTTGCCCATCAATGGTGATACTTCCGCTCTGAATATCATAAAAACGCAGTAATAAATTAACCAGAGTAGACTTGCCGGCACCCGAACGTCCCACTAACCCCACCTTTTCGCCTGGTTTGATTTTGATATCCAAATCTTTGAACACTGTGATGGGAATATCATTCGCCCCTGCATAACCAAAGTTCACCTTGTTAAAATGAATAGCCCCACCCTTCATTGCCAAAACTTTTGCATTCGGCTTATCTTGCACATCAACCGGCAACGACAAACTATTAATCCCATCTTGCACAGTACCAATGTTTTCAAAAAGAGAAGACACTTCCCACATCACCCATTGGGACATACCATTTAAACGTAAACAAAGGCTCACTGTAATTGCGATTTCACCGGGCGTAACCAACTCCAGCATCCACAAATATATCGCCAACGCAGTAATACTAAATACCAGTAAAGCGTTACTAAACCACACACAACCATACAACACTGTCACCAAGCGCATCTGCGGATAAACACTTTTCAGAAAACCAAACATGCCTTCTTTGGCGTATTCGGCTTCACGGCTGGTATGTGCAAACAACTTAACGGTGGTGATGTTGGTGTAACTATCCACGATACGCCCCGTCATCATCGAACGTGCATCAGCTTGGCGTTGCGACACTCGCTTTAGTTTTGGAATGAGGGTGCGCAAGATCGCTAAATACACTAAAAACCAAATAATAAGAGGGGCACTTAATCGCCAATCGGCGGCAATAACCAAATACAAAATACTGATAAAATACACACTGACATAAACTAAAATATCCAGCGTTTTCATCACGGTTTCGCGCACCGACAAAGCAGTTTGCATAACCTTGGTCGCTATACGCCCAGCAAACTCATTTTGGAAAAAACCTAAGCTTTGACCAATCATATATCGGTGGGCTTGCCAGCGGATTTGCATAGGGAAATTCCCCATTAATCCTTGGTGTGACAACAAAGATTGGGTGATCACTAATACTGGTAAAATCACCAAGACCAACAGGCCCATCCACACAAGGCTGCTTAGCTCTTGTTCTAGAAATGTCTCTCTGTCACTGGCTGCCAACCAATCAACCAGTTGACCGAGAAAACCAAATAACGATACTTCCAAAGCGGCAATGGAAGCAGCTAAAACTGAGACACAAAAAATGACCGGCCACATGCCTTGGGTATAATAACGACAAAAAGCGAAAATAGTATTAGGTGGCTGCGTTGGGTGAGCAGCAGGAAACGGATTAGTTAACCGTTCAAAAAATGAAAACATGGGGATGTTGAGCCTTGGAATTTTGCAGCCAACTAAAAGATAATATTCAGCTAGCTTTTTCTAAATTAGGCTAATCAGAATACCCTAATTCTTGTAGTTTCGATTCAATTTTTTTCGAATGTTGCGCTTGCCACTCAGTTAAATTCATCTCCGCGTCCTTTTCAGTACGTGCCTTGGCCAAAGCATAAACGTCATTGAGTCTATCTTTTGGAATAACCGCAATACCATCTTCATCGGCAATAATATAATCACCCGCATTTACGGTCACACCACCACACTGAATAGCTTGGTTAAAAGGATAAATTTGTTTCTTGCCAGCTGGTTTAGGCATCACACCTCTAGCTAGCACAGGAAATTTACAATCACGTATTTCGCCTAAATCTCTGACCAAGCCATCAATCACCATTGCCACAATGCCTCGCTTTTGGGCAACCGCACAGACATTGCCACCAGCACTGGCAAAATCTGGGTCTGCCTGGACCACTATTACATCACCGGGCTTAGCGCGATAAATGGCAGCATGTAAGCTCAAATGATCACCCACAGCGCATTTCACGGTAAATGCTGGGCCTGCAATTCTGGGCATAGGTGACCAAAGCTGGCGAATAACTGGGTCGATAAACTGTTGTCGTGACAACCCTTCAGCATATTCACAGGTAGACACCGCTAACAACTCAGCGATAGTAGGCTGGTTACTATTAGACATTAGTTACCTCCCATAAACTTAGACGACAACAAAAACACCCAATAAAAGCAAATACCCACCTGCATTAAAAAGAACACAAAACGCACTTGCACCGCCAGTACACTGGTGGAAAACAAATGTGTAATAGATTGAGCTAAACGAGCAGCGAGCAACAACAAAGCTAAACCATTGGTAATCACCGCCGAATCAGTGGCTAATGCCAACAACATCAACCCGCCAATAAAAGCAAAGCTCTCTACACAATTGCCCTGAGCACGGGCTAATCGTTCACCAAAAGGCGGAGAGTTAGAACCGTCAGCTTTAAAATCATTAACCGCCTGTTGCTTTTTTGCCACCAGTAATGTGCGGTATACCGCAAGCCAAACCAATAACACTAAAATCCAAGTGATATAACCTAACAGTCCAATAATAGTGTCGTTCATCAAATTTTACCCCGCAAATAAGTGGGCATTACTGTATAACAAACAGGGTCTTATACCAATATCGATTATTCCTGTCTTAAGGCTTTAATTGGATTGGCTCTGGCCACTTTGGCTGCGTTTCCGCCCACTGTGGCCCATGCAACCAAAAGTAAACTACCACCCACCACAAAACATATTGGTCCTAACCACAATGTATCAATCCGATATGAAAAGGATTCAAGCCAGACCAACATCGCATAAATGGACACTGGCCAAGCAATCAGATTGGCGATTATCACCGGCTTTGAGAATTGCCAAATCAACAACCCAACTATATCTTTGACACTGGCTCCCATCACCTTACGAATACCAATCTCTCTGGTTCTGCGCTCAGTGGTAAAAGACGCCAATCCATACAAGCCTAAACAGGCGATACCAATGGCTAGCAATGAAAAAACCGAAAACATTTTAGTTTGTATCGACTCTTCGGTGTATTGGGCCTTCATCATCTCATCTAGAAATTGTAAGTTAATGGGCTGCATGGGCACGGTTTGTTTCCAAATCGATTCCACTTTTGCCATCAGTTCAGACACGTTATTGGTGGAAAACGATAAACTGGCTACCCGTAATCGATTAGTGTTCATAGTATAAGCCGTTGGCCGCACTCCAAACTTTATTGAGCGAAAGTAAATGTCAGGCACTATGCCAATAATCGTTAATGCCTGCCCTTTAAAATTGGCTGATTCTAGGGTTTTTCCTATCGCTTGTTCTGGTGATGTAAAACCAAACTTACGTAACGCCGATTCATTTAAGATGACTGATGCGTTCAACTGGGCATTCTGTTGGTCGCTATCTTGTTTAATTTCATCGCTACCAAAATCTTCACTAAATAGTCGACCGGCAAGAGGAGCAACTTCGTAAGCTTCAAAAAATCCGTAGCCCATATCATGGTAGTTAAGTAGTACTTGCGGATTTTCTCCTACCACATGGTCTCCATCTAACAGGGTAAACGTATTGTTGTTCTCATTATCTTGGGTAGGCGACTCAGAAGAATAAACAACAGATGTTATCTCCGGCAACTTAAGCAATTCATGTTTCAGCCTTTGCCTGTTATCTCCTGCTCCCCCAACATTTAGTACTAACTTGTCGTTACTGACATAACCCACGTCCACCGAATGTGCATACAAAGTTTGTGCATAAATAACTGCTGTACATACAACTAAGGTAATTGAAGTAGCAAATTGCACTACTACTAAGGCCAAACGTAAACTTGAAGATGTTTTAGATTCAGCTCCTTTACTTGAACGTAACAAATGCCCAGGCTGAAACCCGGATAAAAATATTGCGGGATAAGTCCCAGCACCCACTCCAATTAATAAGCCAAAACCAAACAACGAAAACAGTAATGTTGCATCACTAAACAAATTTAATTCGAGCTGTCTGCCTAACGCTTGATTATATAAAGGTAATAACAATTCAACCAAAGCTAAGGCTAAAACCAAAGAAATCAATACCAAAGCAATAGCTTCCGCTAAAAACTGCACAGCTACTTGTCCGCGGCTGGCACCTAATACTTTACGCATAGCCACTTCTCTAGCGCGATGGCTAACTCTAGCCGTGGACAAATTCATAAAATTAATACAAGCAATCAGTAATATAAGTGCTGCAACAATACTAAAAGTAATGATTAATGTTTTATCACCCATAGGGGTTAAATCGCCCATGTTGCCTGCGTCTTCTCGTGCCCTAAGGTGCAAGTCCTGCAAGGACATCAACTTGTGACGCATGTTGTCGCTGACTTTTTGATCAGTGGCTAACTCTCCAAAATTCTGTTCATACATTTTTACGAAAGGACTTTCATTATCGACCCAATAAGTCAGCCGTTGCTGAAACTGTTCGAGGTTAATACCGGGGCGCATTTTAAAATAGGTGTACACATTCACACTGGTCCAGGTATTTAAGCCTCGGTTATTCTCAACAATGGTCGGATCAACATAAACAATCATGTCGAGATCCAAGTGTGTCGCATCAGGCAGATTTTTAATCACACCTGAAACAGGCACTAGACTAGGCTCTTCGCCTAGACAACACACTGTCATCACTTCGCCCACTACATCAGTTTTACCAAAATAACGCTTGGCCATTTCTTCAGTGATGATCAGGTCATAAGGTTTGTTAAATGAACTTTCTTTTGAACCATGTAAAAACGGCAAGTCAAAAATGTTGAAAAAACTACCATCAACAAAGGTGACTGTCTGTGCCAGTGCACCTTCTTCTTTACGCACAGAGGCATCAAAACGAATTAAACGCACACCGTCTTCGACTTCATTGGTTGCGTAATCTCGCACCGCTTCCATCATGTTACCGCCAGATCTAACCGTTAAAAAAGGAGGGTTATCTGCCGAGTAATAGGCTGAATGCATGCGCACAATTCGATCACTATCGGTCAGCCATTTATCAAAACCCGTTTCTTGTTGCACAAACAACACAATCAAAATACAACTCATTAAACCTAGGGCTAAACCGGTAATATTGATTATCGAAAACACACCGTTTTTGATGATATTTCGCCAAGCAGTTATCAAGTAATTTTTAAACATGATCTATTCTTCCTTTGTATTGCCTAGACTAAGCTGCACGCACACTTTCAGTGACCACTGCGCCATCAAACAGATTAATGGTTCTATTTGCGTAATCTGCATGGGCTGGACTATGGGTGACCATCACAATGGTAGAGCCTTGCTGGTTTAACGAACGCAGCATTTCCATCACTTCCTGACCATGGGCACTGTCTAGATTTCCAGTCGGCTCATCTGCCAAGATAAGCCCTTGGTTCCCCACTACTGCTCTAGCCACAGCAACACGTTGTTGTTGGCCTCCAGAGAGCTGACTTGGCACATGCTTAGCTCGGTGGGCAACACCTACCATATCCATTACAACCGAGACTTTTTGCTTGCGCTCGGCAGCGGGCATGTTGTGATAAAGCAAAGCCAATTCAATATTTTCAGCAACGGTTAATTCTTCTATTAAATTGAAATTTTGGAAAATAAAACCAATATGATGTTTACGAATAGCTGAGAGCTGCTTCTCTGAATAACCCGAAATATCTTCGTCATTAAAAATATACTGGCCCTCACTAGGAGAATCCAACATGCCTATTAAATTCAACAGGGTAGATTTACCACAACCGGAAGGGCCCATGATGGCCACAAATTCGCCTTTTTGAATTTCAATATTAACGTTATTCAACGCAACAGTTTCTACTTCGTCGGTGCGATACATTCTGCATAAATTGTGTAATTTCAACATTTTAATGTCCTTAAATTGGTATAATAATTTTCTGTAACTAATCGATTAATTTAGCTTAAGTAAAGCCATATCCTGGTAACTGGTATAAGGGCTAGTGACTATTTTTTCGCCCACTTCTAAGCCTTCAATCACTTCAATAAAGCGGCTGTTGCGTCTGCCCAACCTGACAGTACGTCGAACGGCTTGTTGTCCATCCTGAGTGACCACAAATACCCAGTTGCCACCTGTATCTTGATAAAATGCCCCATTCGGAATTAGCAATGCTTCGCTAGCATCACCTAAGGTCAATTTGGTTTGTATAGTCTGCCCACGGCGAATATCTGCGGGTTGTTGTTGAGTAAATTTAAAATCCACTTCGAATTGGCCATTTTGTACTTGCGGGTAAATTTTGGAGACAACCATTTGGTAATCGTCGTAGCTTGCCTGTTGCCCAATATCGACTCGGCCTAAGTAAAATTCGTCAATAAAAGCAGTCACTTTGTAATCATTCGGTGTATCAATTTGACCAAGGCGTTCGCCGCGTTCAATACTTTGACCAACTTCAATATTAAACCCAGATAAAGTGCCGTCGACAGGTGCCTTAACGTTCATGTTGTCTAAGTTTTGTCTTGATATAGCCAAGTTACCTTCGAGCCTTTTGGTGGTGTCTTTTAGAAAAACCAGTTGCTCTCCCTGCATACGCGCATCAGATTGCTGGCTTTCTAAGGTCAAAGCCAATCGACTTGTATACCAATCAAGGGTGTCATGGGTATCATCAAAAGTTGACTGACTTACCGCGCCTGTTTTAACTAATGCTTGTTCTCGGGAAACTTGTCTGGTTAACAGTTTGATTTGATACCTGATATCAACCAAATTACGTTTATGCTCAAGTCGATTTTGTTCAAGGTTAAGTTCAATTGAACGCATATTATTCAGTTGCTCTGCTACTCTTGCTTCATTGCCTAGTACACTTAATTGCAACGAAGCATTCGACAATTCAACAATTAAATGACCCGCCTGCAGACTAGCACCATCTTCCACAAGGATACGCTCTACTCTTCCGCCTTCAACGGCATCCAAATACACGGTTTTGGCTGGTGTGACTCGACCTCGAATAGGAATAAAGTCTTCAAAAATGCCAGACTTTACTGTGGAAATAGCAATACGATCTGTGGTCACACTCAACGCTTTACCGCTAGGCGCACTGAGTAACCAATAAGCCAACAACCCCACTACACTCAAACCAATGAACAACAAACCTATACGTTTACCAAGAGTGTTCTGCGGAGCTATTTTGCGATCCATGCCAGCGCCAGCAGACGCACCACTAGCTGTTTGTGACCCTGGATCCGTGTTTACACTTTTTATGCTAATTGGATCTTCAACTAGATCAGCTTGTGTAGGTTTTATTTGTTTCAAAGTGACATCCTAGACGATAGCAGCGATGGCTAATTTGTTTATATTGATAGTGTTATATCAAGTATCGTTCCAAAACGTATCTATCTGTTTTTATTAGATTAATTTATTTTTCGCAATATATTTACACTTGAAATGTGTACGAATTCGAACAGTAGTGTACGATAATGAACACATTGAACCTGTCATTTACAGAGATAACCTGATGGTGATTGAAGGAAAAATACTGATTGTCGATGATGATCAGGACATCTTAACTGCAGGCAAATTATTACTAAAACGACATTTTAGTCAGGTGATGATCTGCAACTCACCACAAAACATTCCCAAGCTCATGTTAGATAACCGCTTTGACGCCGTTATGCTTGATATGAATTTCAGCCCCGGTGAAAGTTCTGGCGCTCAAGGTTACAATTGGCTCAAGAAAATACTGGAAATAGATCCTCAAAGTGTGGTGGTACTGATTACCGCACACGGAGGTATTGATGTAGCTGTAGAAGCAATGAAATTAGGCGCAACCGATTTTGTCGCCAAGCCTTGGCAAAATGAAAAATTAGTCGCCACTTTAACCGCTGCAGTGCTGTTGGGCCAAACACGTAATGAAGCCACTGAATTACGCCACACCAATCAGCTACTTGCTAAAGATACCAATAGCTCTCAGCAGCAACCCCTATTAGCGCAATCTTCAGTCATGCAACAAGTGCACTCTTTAATTGAAAGAACAGCGCCTACTGATGCAAACGTATTAATTTTAGGTGAAAACGGCACAGGAAAAGAGCTAGTAGCCAGAGAGTTACACCGCCAAAGTTTGCGTGCCAACCAAGTATTTATGTCGGTTGATTTAGGCGCGATGTCAGAAACCTTATTTGAAAGTGAATTGTTCGGACATAAAAAAGGCGCATTCACAGGTGCCAATGAACACCGTGTGGGTCGCTTACAAGCAGCTAACGGCGGTACGGTATTTCTAGACGAAGTAGGTAACTTGCCTTTGCACCTGCAGGCAAAATTACTGACCATTTTGGAACAAAGAAAAGTCACACCTCTTGGCAGCAATAAAGCCATTGCGTTTGATGTCAGAATTATTGCTGCCACCAATATCGCGAAACAAGATTTGACCGATGAATCTAGATTTCGTCAGGACTTACTGTTTCGTTTAAATACCGTGGAAATCACCTTGCCACCATTACGAGACAGAACGGCTGATATTGAGCCTATCGCACAGCACTACATTGCCTTTTATTCCAGAAAGTATAAAAAAGTCGAAAAGACCATCACTGCTGAAGCAGTTGAGCTGATCAAACATTATGCATGGCCTGGTAATGTCCGTGCTTTACGCCATGCCATTGAAAGAGCGGTGATTTTATCTGAGTCAGAGCAATTATCAGCCGATGACTTTCAGTTAAACTATCTACCACAGACAAGCAAATCTATAGAACCAAACACCGTTCAAACATCGCAAGAAACAGCCGAACTCAATCTCGACAAAGTGGAGAAATCGACCATCGAGACGGCGCTAAAACAATATCGTTACAATATCAGCCATACCGCCAAAGCCTTAGGTCTTACGCGCGCAGCACTATATCGCAGGATGGAAAAACATGGGCTTTAAAAAATTCTCGTTATATATCGCCATTCGCACCATCCTAGTGATGGTCAATTTGTTGGTATTGAGCTTGTTAATTAGTGCAGAGGGTTATCATGCCACAACGCTCATCGCCCTTATTTTTCTGATATTTCAGAGCCTTTCTTTGGTGCGATTTGTGTCTAAAACCAATGCCGAATTGGTGCGTTTTTTAGACGCTGCACGTTACGCCGATTATTCGCAACGGTTTGATATGTCGTCCTTAGGTTCAGGCTTTGGAGAACTGGGTAGTGCTTTTACTGACATACTTGAGCGTTTTCAAACTGTACGTTCTGAACAAATCGAACAACAACGTCACCTCAAAGCTATTGTTGAACACGTGCCGGTTCCCCTAATCAGTATTAGTAGTGATGGCTTACTTACTTTGTGGAATAACGCCGCTCGTAAATTATTTGGAGCAAACCATGTAACTAAGCTGAGTGATCTCATCCCTTTTGGAGAAGAGTTTGCCAAACACCTATCTGCAGTTAAACCAGGTGAAAGACGTTTGGTGCATTTTACCATTGACGGCATGGAGCATCAGTTGAGCATCTCAGCCACACAAATACTGCTGACCAATACCCAAGAAACACTGGTCAGTATGCAAGACATTCAAAGTGAATTAGATATTGCACAACTGCAAGCATGGCAAGATTTGGTAAAAGTACTGACTCATGAAATCATGAACAGTATTACCCCAGTGGCATCGTTAGCTAAAACAACGGTAGACTTGGTTGCAGACTGCAAACTCAAAGCAAACACTTACCCAGAACTCAGCGAAGACCTGCAAGACATCTCAGAGGCGGTCGAAACAGTTGCTCGGCGCAGCGACGGCTTAATACAGTTTGTCAGTAGTTATCGTCAGTTAACGCGATTACCTACACCGAATAAAAGTAAGCTTAATGTGGCAACTTTGTTTCAACAAAGTTGTTCTTTAGGCACCCTGAAATGGCACGAGAAAGGAATAGCAGTAGAGACCAATATAGAACCATCCGAACTTGAGGTCACAGTGGACAAAGACATGATAGAACAAGTGTTACTCAACCTATTGCAAAATGCCGAACATGCCGTTGAAAATTGTCCATCACCTAAGGTAAGTTTAAACGCATTCCTCAACAAGAGAGGCCACGTGGTGATTGAAGTCAGCGACAATGGCAAAGGTATTCCTGATGAAATTGGTAACAAAATTTTTGTACCTTTTTACACCACCAAACAACATGGTTCAGGGGTTGGTTTAGCACTGACAAGACAAATCATGTTAGCCCATGGTGGGGCAATCAAATATGAAGAAAAAGAAACAGGTGGCACAGTTTTCAAAATGACGTTTTGATATATTAATAAGCCTCGCGCTGAGCAAACAAAATAATTAACTAAGTCTTCTGCTATTCATTGTTGTAGATCAAAGGCCTTCTTGCATACAATGACTACTATAGCTCCCAATCAAATGTTCAGGAAACACAAATGAAAATTGAAAATATTTTGGTCATTTCAGATCAACAAGACAAGCAACAAAGTGCCCTAGCGCATGCAAAGTCATTGGTTGAACGATATGGGGCGAAACTTCATGTTGTGGCTTTTAATTATGAACACTTTGCAACGCTAGATACCAATTTAAATGATGAACAACAACTTGAAATTCAAAATAAAATCCTAGCCTCATCAAAAGAATGGCTAGATGTTCAAGTTGATAAATTAAGTCTGCAAACACAATCAACAAGCGAAGTGATTTGGGAAAAGGATATTGTTGGCTGGGTTAAAAATCATTGTACCTCCGAATCCTACGATTTGATCATTAAAACAGGACATCGCAGCGAAGGTACATTTTATGTGCCAACAGACTGGCATTTGATCCGTAATAATCTTGTGCCAACCTTACTTGTAGCTGAAAAGAAATGGCGTAAGAAACAATCCATAATGGTCACGCTTGATTTAGGTACTCAGTTCAAAACAAAACAAGCACTCAATCAAAACTTGATTGATGCGGGGATCAACTTTTCAAAAAGTGCCAATATGCCTTTACATATTTGTTACAGCTTACCCATCTCTCCTGTACTTAAAGATTTGGGAATAATTGACGCAAAAGCATTAGTTAAAGAAGCCAAATTAAAATATATTCCTATCATTCAAGCTATGTTGGGTGAACATGAAATTCCAGTAGAGAATATTCATATTAAAGCAGGGAAAGCTTCTAAGGTAATCCCTAGCCTTGCCTCTAAACATGCTGCAGGATTGGTGATTATTGGAAGTATCGGACGCAAAGGTTTAAAAGCCAAACTAATGGGTAATACTGCTGAAAGTGTATTAGCTCTATTAAAAACAGATATCTTAGTCATCCAACCATAAAAAATTGGGGCAATTAATTAAGGGCAGAACAAAGTCATTCACAGTTTAACTTTGTTCTGTCCTGATTGATTTTCTAATGCCCGAGTACATTCTTCTCGGTTTTCTTTGATTGTTTTGCCGCTTTTTTTTCCTTAGCGCTTAAAAGCGGTTTCTTTTTAGAATCTTTTTTGTTGTCTTGTCCTTTGCTCATTATATTTATCCTTAGCTATAAGTTTATTAACCTAAAATCAGTTTGAGCCAACCTGAGACCGTTGCTAAAAATCGACATCGAATAAAACGACAATGTCAGTTTATAGAAATATCAGTATGTGCCTAATCATGTGAAACTTATAGCTAATGTTAATTCCTAGGTATCGTTCAAATTAACATGGCAAAAAAGCATCACACAATGTGATATATGAACACCAATAAATAATGACTTTAGCAACTCTCCCAAAACAAATATAAGCATGCGTCAATTCATTCTCATGATGAACTTATCTACAATTGCTTTTGCCATTACTAAGGGAGTGGTTAACCCCTTTCATCCCATATTTTTGCTTCTCGTCAGATTCTACTGGGAGAAGTGCTCAGAACAGCTTTATAATATACTCCTTGTATATTTCAGCACTTTAGAGACACTATGAAACGCTTTCTTTTTTTATCATTTATAGCCTTGGCCAGCCAAACAACAGTTTATGCCGAACAAGCATTAAACCAACAACAAATTCAGGCGGTCTTGGATCATCAAGATAGACCCGCAGAAGACAGTAAACGCGACTCAGCTAGACAACCAGCAAAAGTATTGGCATTCACTAATGTTGCTGAGGGTGACCAAGTATTGGATTTATTTGCAGGCGGTGGTTGGTATACAGAATTATTTTCAAAAGCAGTGGGGCAATCAGGTAAAGTCTATGCGCAAAATGACCAAGTTATTTGGCGCTTTGCTGAAAAAGGTATTACGCAACGTACCAAGAATAATAGACTCAACAACGTAATCCGTTTCGACAATATGCCAATTGTTGACATGAACATTCCTGATGAAAGCCTCGATATTGTTTTTGTTGCTCTTAATTATCATGACTTGTTTTTTACTGATACCACTCAGGATGGCAAAAAAGTGCAACTTCGAGATGATATTGTTGATTATAAAGCGGCATTAGCAACAATAAAAAAAGCACTAAAAAAAGAGGGTGTATTTATTATTATCGATCACTTAGCCACCTCAGGTTCAGGCTATCAAGCAGCTAACACCCTGCATCGTATCGACCCAAATATAGTGAAGTTTCAATTAAATGAAGCAGGATTTAGCTTAATTGAAGAAGCTCACTATCTACGTAACCCAGAAGATGATTTAACTAAAAACGTTTTTGCGCCTGAAACTAGAGGTAAAACTGATAGGTTTATCTATAAATTTTCTAAAAAATAAAACGCCATTAGTGCTCACACTTAACCAGTACCAATAGTCGAGATGATATTGAAATAAGCTGGGCACTACCTTTGCTTTCGCTCAAACCAGTTAAACCATATTGAATTATCTGAGCCCTTTTTTATTTTGTGCCATTCATGGTACAAAAGGCAGGCTCTTATTATATAAAAACAATAAAATTATTTCAGGGAAATTAAATTTATGAAATTAAAACTAACCTGTATCGCCACGATACTAACTTTAAGTGCCTGTAGCCCGGCACCCAACACTGCTACCACAGCCACAACACCCGAACAGGCAAAGGCAGAAAGTCCAGTTACTCTTGCCTCTGGCATCATCAAACAAAACATGGATCTCAGCGTTAAGCCTGGTGACGATTTTTTCAATTACGTGAATGGCACGTGGTTAGCGAATACCGAAATTCCTGCTGATAAATCTAATTATGGCGGTTTTTCAATTCTTAGAGATGAATCTCAAGACGATGTGATGGCGATTATCCGTTCTTCGGCCGAAGGCGATTTTGCTGCTGGTAGTGATGAACAAAAAGTGGGCGGTTTATACAGCTCATATATGGATATGGAAAAACGTGATGCTTTGGGTGTCACCCCACTTAAATCTGAATTTGCACGTATTGCAGCCATCAAAAACTATGACCAGCTTGCAGTATATTTTGCTCGCGCCAGTAAATATGGGTTTCCCGCTCCTTTTGTTGTGGGCCAATACGTAGACCTTAAAAATCCTGAAACCTATATGATCCATACTTGGCAAGCAGGTTTAGGATTACCTGACCGCGAGTACTATTTTAAAGAAGATGAAGCCAACGAAACAATACGCACAGCATACGTTAAACATATTGCCAAAATGTTTGATTTAGCTGGGCTGGGTAACGGTGAGTCCAACGCTGATTTGATTATGGAATTAGAATCCACTCTCGCTGCACAACATATGAAAAAAGAACAAACGCGAGATATGGTGGCACTTTATAACAAACTGTCACAACCTGAGTTAGCAGAATTAATGCCTAGCTTTAACTGGTCGGCATTTTTGCAAGAGGCACAATTCCCCAACCTTGATGGTTTAGTGGTTACGCAACTTGATTATATGAAATCCCTAGATAACATCATTCAAACCACCAGCATTGATGATTGGAAAATATTTTTACAATGGGGGCTTATCAATGCTTCAGCGTCACGCCTTACATCTGAACTTGATCAAGCTAACTTTGAATTTTACAGCAAAGTGTTACGTGGTGTAGAAGAACAATTACCACAGTGGCGCCGTGCGGTTAGTTTAGTTAATGGCACTGTGGGCGAGATTATCGGCAAAGTGTATGTTAAAAAACATTTCCCACCTGAAGCCAAAGAACGCATGTTGCAAATGGTAAACAATCTGCTAAAAGCTTACGAAACAAGCATTAAAGAATTGGATTGGATGACCGAAGAGACCAAGATACAGGCCTTAGATAAATTATCTAAATTCACCCCAAAGATTGGCTACCCTGATCAGTGGCGTGACTATTCATTGTTAACTGTGGATGAGAATGACCTATTTGGTAATTTACAACGTTCAGCAGATGCGCAGTATCAACAAATGCTTGAAAAACAAAAGGGGCCAGTACAAAAACATGAGTGGGGTATGAACCCACAAACTGTGAATGCTTATTACAATCCCCCAATGAATGAAATTGTGTTTCCCGCAGCCATTTTACAGCCGCCTTTTTTCAATATGGAAGCTGAAGACGCAGTCAACTATGGTGGCATTGGCGCAGTCATTGGCCATGAGATTGGTCATGGATTCGATGATGCTGGCAGCACCTTCGATGGTGATGGCGTGCTTAGAGATTGGTGGACCGAAGTCGATAAAGCAGAGTTTAAAGCACGTACAGCCAAACTCATTGCACAGTATGATAGTTATGAAGCATTAGAAGGTCTGAACGTAAATGGTGAATTTACTTTAGGTGAAAACATAGGTGATTTGGGAGGCATTAGTATTGCCCTTAAGGCTTATCATCTTTCACTTGAAGGTAAAGAAGCACCAGTTTTAGATGGGTTCACAGGAGAGCAGCGAGTGTTCCTTGGATTTGGACAGGTATGGGCCAACAAATATAGAGATGAGGCATTACGCAATCAAATCGAAACCGACCCTCATTCACCTAGCCCCTTCCGAGCTAATGGCTCAGTGCGTAATGTACCTGAGTTCTATAAGGCTTTTAACGTAACTGAAAACGACGCACTTTATTTAGCACCGGAAGAACGTGTAAAAATCTGGTAACTAATAAAGTTGTATACAAAAAAGCGGAGCCTTATGGCTCCGCTTTTTTGTTTAATTAACTTGTATGGCTAAATCCCTACATCGAAACTCGTCACTGTTTTAGCTTAATTTCCTTGCCTTAAACTTACGCCCTTTCAATTTACCTTCGTTAAATTGTTTAAGTGCGCGTTTAACACTGCGGGTTTTAACCGCCACATAAGTATGCGTAGCCGTTACGTTGATTTTACCTATGTCATCTCCAGCAATGTCTGCGTCTTTAGTTAACGCGCCCAAAATATCGCCAGGCCGAATTTTGCTTTTTTTACCACCATCGATACATATTGTGGCGTATTCTGGCTGGATAAGGCGGTTAGCATGAAAACGAAGGGCTTGGATGCCAGTCCACTTTATTTTAGCCTTTTGGTAATCTTCAATCGCATTGGCTCGAGGAATTTCTTTAGGTGTACAAAGTGTTAATGCTAAACCTTTGGCATCAGCACGACCCGTTCGGCCAATACGGTGAATATGTACCTCAGGATCTGGCGTTATTTGATAACTGATAACCGCATTCACTTCTTTAATATCCAAGCCACGTGAAGCAACATCGGTAGCCACTAGCACCGATACACTGCGGTTAGAGAAGCGTGTTAACACTTCAGTTCTATCTCGTTGCTCTAAATCACCATGCAAGGCTAATACAGACACGCCTAATGCTGTCAGTTCGTCTGCGACTTCCTGACAAGCAATTTTGGTATTACAAAATACTATGGCTGATTCCGCTTGATAGTGACTTAACATCGCCGCGACTGCTTTAACACGATGAGGTTCTTCTACTTCAAAAAAGAGTTGCTCAATACTGTTAGTTTCGTGGGTGGCTTCGACACTGACTTCTAGAGGATTACGCTGCACGTCTCTACTTATTTGTGCAATAGAGTCAGGATAGGTAGCAGAAAATAACAAGGTTTGTCTGTCCAATGGCACTGCGTCAATAACTTTGGCCATTTCTACTTCAAAACCCATATCTAGCATACGATCGGCTTCATCGAGCACTAAGGTATTCACTTCGCTTAAGTCCAAACGACCGCGAAACAAATGATCCATTATACGCCCAGGAGTACCCACAATGATGTGCGCGCCATGCTCCAGTGAACCGATTTGCGGCCCCAGAGGTGTACCGCCACATAAGGTCAGTACCTTAATGTTATGAATGCCACGTCCTAACTTGCGGATTTCTAGTGCGACTTGTTCGGCCAATTCACGTGTCGGACACATAACCAACGCTTGCACTCGAAATCGCTTCACTTTGAGGTTATGTAACAACCCTAAACCAAAGGCCGCTGTTTTACCGCTACCGGTTTTAGCCTTGCCTACTACATCTTTGCCTTCAATAATGGCTGGCAAACTCATAGCCTGGATGTCGGTCATCTCTTTGAAACCCATAGATTCCAAATTATCGAGTAAGGCGTTGTTTAAGCCTAGTGAAGCAAATTCTTTATTCAAAATATTCTCTTTGGTTTAGGTGCCAACAGTAACTCTTAAAGACTACTGTGACGGTCTTTTTCAATACATTCGTCGAGCGTTTGCAATAATTCTGCTCGTGCTTTTAATTTAGTCTGGTGATGGGCTTTCATATCTAGTTTTGTCATAGCCTGAGCAATAGCTTGAACCGTAGGGGCAAATTCTGCTTCGCTGACGACCTTATCTAAAAATCCAGCGGTGACTGCTTCTTTCGGTGAGACCATTTCAGCTAAAATCACTGAACGGTTAAAAAATACGGGTGCCAATCGACCGCGGGCCAATTCTACACCACCAAAGTGCATAGTCATACCTATTGCGACTTCATTCAGACCAATTTTAAATGCACCATCAACACCTATTCGATAATCGGCTGCCAACAACAAAAACGCCCCTTTCGCAATCGCATGTCCACTACATGCCACCATAACAGGATAAGGAAAGGCCAACATACGCCTTGTAAGTGTTGTGCCTTTTTCAACTAGCGCCATGGCAGCATCCATACTTTCACCCATAACTTTTAAATCATAACCACCCGAGAATATGCCTGGTTGGCCGGTTAACACTGTCACTGCCTGAGCTTGTTCTGCTTGGTCAAGAGCCTGATTTAATTCATCAACTACTTGATGTGAAATAGCATTCACTTTGCCATTTTGGATAGTAATAGTGGCTACTTTATTGACAATTTGGCAGGTAACTAATTCGCTCATATTGATATTCTCGATTTAAAATAATTAGGAGCCTATTTATCCTGTATAAACAGGGCTAAGGGCAACTTATAAATTTGCATGGCAGACTATCAAGTAAACTTAGTCGATTATAATTTAGGATTAATATTGGATTGCACAATGCTATCCAATTCACCTGAACTTTTGATTTTGCTCAAGGCCTGATTAATTCGAGGCATTTCACTTTGCCATTTTTGACTAAACACAAAGGATAACTTTGCTTCGTTAAGAGGATGCTTCGAGCGCCATATTTTGTTTTCAATACTTAGACCGCTTGTCTTCCAAGTAGCCTTATTTTCATTCATATAAAGCAAATCACAACGCCCTTTTTGCAACAACTTAACTAATGATACTTGGCTAGATATTCTTAAGGCTTGTGCTACACCACTTTCAAAAAATGGCATTAGACTAGGATACGAATAATCTTGTCGAATACAGACTGTCTTACCTCTCAACCAATCTAAAGGTTCATCACTCTCATTAAAAGGAGAAAGACTATACAAAAACTCCCGATGAAGAAGAACGGGATCAGAAAACAACAACCGTTTTTCATCCCCTACCCAATCTGGAGATAATCAAGTCATATCAGCCCGTTCATCTATCACTGATTTTTCTAAGTCTTTTCTTGGTGTAGGCAAGTAGGTCAAATCAAGTGCTAATTCGCGGCTTAATGCCTGTGCAAGTTGAGGCAAAATCCCTACATATTCAGAACTACCATCCATATAAATATACGGAGGCCCTTCAATATATATAACCGCCAAACGAAGCGACTTTTTTAGAGGAGCAATTTCATTTGCCATCAATGGGTTAAAAACTGTAACCATCAAGAAACATACAACTAGTGTGGTAAAACGTCGTAAATGTAAAAGAAACAAATTCATATCACCGTAAAAAAGGGTGTTGAAAATAACACCGCGAGCATCCTACGCTATTTTCCAGTCAACTGTATGCCCAGCAAAAAATGGCACTATCGCCTCTCCATTTGGCAAGGTGACAGATTCAGGAACAGTCCAACTTTGTTTAACCAAAGTCACTGTATTGGTATTGCGGGGTAAACCATAAAAATCTGCACCGTGGAAACTGGCAAAACCTTGCAGCTTATCTAACACGTCCAATTCATCAAATACTTGGGTGTATAATTCCAAGGCACTCCATGCACTATAACAGCCCGCACAACCACAGGCGTTTTCTTTAGCATGTTTAGCGTGGGGAGCTGAGTCGGTGCCTAAGAAAAACTTATTCGAACCACTGGCGACTACTTTACGCAACGCTTGTTGATGGGTGCTGCGTTTTAAAACCGGTAGACAATAATTATGTGGTTTAATGCCACCAACCAGTAAATCATTACGGTTAAGTAATAAGTGTTGTGGGGTGATAGTGGCAGCTACGTTATTAGCACTACTCAAAACAAAATCAGCCGCGTCACTCGTGGTGATATGTTCGAATACAACTTTTAATTCAGGGAAGGCTTTTACAATTTTAGCCATATATTGATCGATAAATACCTTTTCACGATCAAATATATCCACATGATTCTCTGTGACTTCACCATGCACTAACAACAACAAACCTTGTTTTTGCATTTCTTCGAACACTGGATACAGCGCTTCAATTCCGCTAACCGCTTGTTCAGAATTAGTAGTTGCTCCAGCAGGATACAACTTGGCAGCCACTATGCCTGCCTGTTTAGCATCAATAATATCTTGCTTCGATGTTTGATTGGTCAGATACAAGGTCATCAATGGTTCGAAATGACTCCCTTGAGGACGAGCAGCTAAGATACGCGCCTTGTATTCATTGGCTAACTTGGCATTCACCACAGGGGGCACTAAATTTGGCATCACAATCGCACGGGCAAAACACCTTGCAGTAGCTGGTACGGTTTCGCCAAGCATATCACCGTCTCTAAAATGTAAATGCCAATCGTCTGGTGTGGTGATAGTAATCTGTTGCATCTTTGCCCTGCTTGAATTTTCTATAAAAAACATATGATAGTAAGAGCGGTATTATGCCTTAAATTCACCATCAAACGCCAAACCCTGAGAACATTTTTTTACTTAGATTGCAATACCTTGCCATTAATCAAGAAATTACTGAATAAATTGAAAAATTAAAGCACTATTAACCTCATAAATTATTCATCAATTTTGTGGAACTGTTTTATGCCTGCAGCCATCAGCCTGCTAAATGTTGTCCCTGATAATAAAAAAAACGTTATTACCAAGCTACTCATCAAGTTATTAGACCGCGCTCTGGCTATCCATAAATTAGACAGCTTATATCGTGAACTTAATCTCCATGGTTTAGACAAAACCACTTTCGCAAAAAGCCTATTAGATGGGCTTAATATACAATTATTGGGACTAGAAGAGTTACTGGCTAAAATCCCTAAAACGGGCCCAGTGGTTATTGCCAGTAATCATCCCTTTGGGGGTATCGAAGGGGTATTTTTAGCTTGGGCAATCGAACAAGTGCGGCCTGATATAAAAGTCATGGCTAATCAAGGGTTAAAGATATTTCCTGAACTGGAAGACTATTTCATTTTTACCAATCCATTATCAGAAAATGATCCGAAAAATGCACCTTCCATTCGTACTTGCTTAAAACATGTAAAAACCGGTGGAGCATTATTGATTTTTCCTGCTGGGCGCGTTAGTTATTTTCATAAAGACACCCAACGGATTGCTGACCATAGTTGGAACCGATTGATTGCCAGTATCGCCAATCGCACCGACGCGTTTTATTTACCTGTCTTTGTGAGTGGCTTCAATAGCCCATTATTTTATCGCTTAGGACGAGTCTATTTTCGACTTCGAATGTTGATGTTACCCCGTGAATTGGTGAATAAACGCAATGCCAAAATAACAGTGACGGCTGGAGAAGCAATTGCCATTAAACATTATGCAAAAGGCATAAATACAAACACACAAACCGAGTTATTTAGAGCACAAAGTTATTTACTTGACCCTGCTTGGCAAAAAGCATGGCCAGCCGATCCGGTCACACAATTAAAACCACTTGCAGTTGAAGTCAACGGTGAGACAATTTTACAAGAAGTGCAGCAACTTCCCAGTGAGCAACACTTACTCGATCATAAAGGTTTGTCGGTATATTTTGGTTATCAAAATCAGCTGCCTAATACAGTGAATGAAATCGCCCGACTGCGGGAAATGGTCTTTCGTGAACATAATGAAGGCAGTGGTGAACCACTAGATACAGATCATTTCGATGCTACCTATACTCATTTATTTATAATAAAACAAAATACAGGGCAAATAATCGGTGCATACCGAATGGGACAAACTGACAAATTGTTAGCCGATGGCAACTTAGAAAATCTATATCTACACCGTATGTTTGATTTTGGTCCTAACTTTGTGAATCGGCAACAGCCTTGCTTAGAAATGGGTCGTTCTTTTTTAATTCCTGAATATCAACGTAGTTTCCAAGGTTTGTTCTTGCTGTGGCGTGGAATTGGCGCCTTTGTTTGTCTATACCCACAGTACCGGACTTTGTATGGCACAGTGTCTATCAGCAAACTATATGATGTTCGCAGCGCAGCTATTATCCAACAAGCTATGGTCACACCAACAGATAAAGTTGCACCTAGAACCCCGTTTGAACATAATTTTCACCCTGAAGTACAAGACTTTGCTAGGCAACATGGGCTAAAAGAACATGTCACAGCTCTACTTAAAGGTATTGAGCCAGATGGTAAAGATGTACCCATCCTGCTCAAACACTACAATAAATTAGGCGCGGTATTCCACTGTTTGGGCATAGATAAAAGCTTCAATGATACACCTGGATTATTGCTCAGCGTGGATTTGCCTAACGCACCTGAGAAATTACTCAAGTTGTATATGGCACTGAATTGGCAAGAATATAGAGACTATCAGCCATAAAATAAGCTGGAGATCCTCCTTCTGCCAATTAACACTTTGCATAACAGTATTGAATTTGTACACTAGTTTCACGAACTAGAAGGAACGTCTCTATTTTTTCATTGAAACACAAATTTTGCTATTTGCTGTGCACAATACTGTTACTACAAGGTTGTTAACGGCCAGCAGTTAGCCAATTTACGTCTGCAAAGTTTTAATGATATAGAATTGATCTGTACCGGCAAACAGATGAAATGGATTTCATTATCCAAGACTGCCGAATTTCAACACTTTGTTTTTGTCGATGCGCCTGAAGAGGCCCAAGACATAGACATGAAAAACTTGTGTCCTGAGAGTGTACTTTCAGACTTCAAAAATGCCTTAGCGACATTGGAGCAAGACGGTCTTACTCAATTTGTGAGTTACCGAGCCAAAATAGCGAGGCTGGCACAGCAACCTTATACCGCCTATCCCTATCAAAAAGCCTTTTCTCGCGGCCCTCCTGTTTTTTCTTGAATTAAAAAAAATTTTACCATCTTACCAGTGTGAACTGGGATAGATAATTTTGTGCGCGTTAGCGCCATAATTCAAGAGAATAACCATGCATAAATATAAGATTTCAGCGGCCTACGTAATGGCCGTTATTGGCACTATGAGTACAGTGACTTTTACCACTCAAGCCAAATCAACAGATAACTTAGAGACTATTGAAGTCATTGGTCATCAAGAAAACTCAACTATGAAACTCGATGTACAAGGGCTCAACGATAACTCAGCAGATTACCGAGATAGTTTGCAACGCTTACCCGGAATAAATATCAATGGCAACGGTCCAGTTACAGGGATCCCGCAATATAGAGGATTATTTGGCGACCGACTTTCAATTAACATTGATGGCGCGCCTATTGATGGAGCGGGGCCAAACGCCATGGACTCTCCTTTGTCACATATGGTATCTAAACCTACATCCAAATTAATCTTTTACCGCGGCATTGCCCCTGTTACTGCTGGAGTAGAGACACTGGGCGGGGCGGTAAAGATTGAAACCGATACTTCCCAGCAATTTTCTATGCAACCTAGTTTGTCAGCACGAGTCAACGCACAAGGCAATGATCAAGGTAGTGCAGAACACTACACTGGGCACCTTGGCTACGCTAATGATACGTTCTTCGTCAGTTTAAATGGCATGCAACAACAACGAGATAGAGTAGAAGATGGTCGTGGTTTAAAGGTACCAAACAGTTTTTATGCTCGCTCTGGGTTTGGCTCTGAATTTGGCGTGCGTAACGGACAACACCAAGTACATGGGGTATATCAGCGCGTAGATACTGACGACAGTGGCACACCAGCATTAGCCATGGACATAAACTACATCGATGCGGCTTGGTATCGATTAAATTATACCTATTCCAAAACAAGTCATTCCGCTGCAGGTATGCAACTTCAACTCAAAGCATATGGCAACAGCAATCAGCATGATATGAACAACTTTGACCACCGCCCGCTTAACTCACCTATGCAAGCCCGACTAAATTCTGTTGACAGTATTGCCAGAGGTTATGAAGGAATATGGCAGGATAGTTTTGATTATGGCGCTATGACCGCTGGTATGAGCTGGCACAATAATAGTCACAACTCTGTCATCACTAATCCTTTAATGGGAAGTTTACAAGTGAATAACTTTTCTCAAGTTGAGCGCACAAAAAAAAGCGCTTACCTTGAATGGTTAACTGAACTCGAAGACATAGCACTTACTTTCGGCAGCCGTTTGACCAAAGTAAATATGCAAGCAAGTAATATTGCTCACAGTATGGCGATGATGAATCCTAATGTTGCCACTTTGGTTGAACGCTTCAATCAATCAGAGCGAGACCTCGACTTTTCCTTAATGGACATTAGTCTACACGCTCAAAGTTCACTTGAAGGTGCTTGGCAATGGCAGGCGGCAATTGCACAAAAACAAAGAGCTCCAAGCTACACTGAACTGTATGTATGGCTGCCCCTTGGTATTTCAGCAGGGCTTGCAGATGGAAACAATTATTTAGGTAACCTAAACTTATATGAAGAAACAGCCAAACAGCTGGATCTAGGGTTCAGTTACAATAGTGCAGCATTAACCATTGCCCCACGGGTTTTCTATCAATCTATTCAAGACTACATAGTTGGTAGCCCCTCTGAAGATGGATTAGCCAATATGATTTCAACCATGACAAGTGGTAAATCACCTCTACAATGGCAAAATAGTGACGCTACAATTTGGGGAACCGATCTACTAATGAGCAGCCAACTAACAACTCAAATTGACCTAGAGATGACCGCGAGTTGGGTAAGAGGAACCCGAGATGATATTAATCGACCTCTACTCCAGCGAGCTTAATAACCCAATTACATTGGCGCCATGAAAAACTGGCATTAAGCATAGAGTCACAATTATTTGCCTCCCAGCAACAAATCTCAGAGATTCAAAATGAGACACCAAGCGCAGGTGCTGGGATCATAAACCTGTCTACGCAATATCAATTTAATGACAATATCAGCCTGACTTTCTCCGCTAAAAATGTATTCGACAAGGCGTATCAAACACACCTTGGTGGCGTAACTCGGGTGGCTGCAACGGATGTAGCAGTAGGAGAAAAGTTATACGAAACAGGCCGTCAATTGAATGCAAGTTTAACCCTGCTTTGGTAACGGCAGCTAAATAGAAAATAGAAGCAACACTTTGTTGACTGTCTAGATAGAGCGGCGAGTTGGGATCAGGGTTAAAAAATTCCAGCTCGCTAATTTTCATATCGTTAGCTAAATGCTCTATGATGGTGCTTGTTGCCACTAACAACTTGCCATTTTCTACACTTTGTTACAAAGCCAGCATCTTGTTACGTTATGCTAGAAAAAAGCACCATAAACTGCATCGGTGTTCAACAATTAGGAAGTCAAAAACGATGTATTCACCCATAAAGAAAATCACTGCAGCTGTGCTGCTTTCTATCGCTATATTACCTAGTGCTTTTTCAGCCGATATTGCTCGTTCATTACGCAATAACACCTTAGAAAATACCGATCCCGAAAACTTTTTCGAAATTGGCTTAGGCGCTGGCGCCTTTGTTGGCTCATCTCTTAGAGATGATGATGGCGAAGACGCTGGACTTGGATTAATTATTAGGGGGAGTTACAACTGGAACGGTTTTTTTGTGGATGTGTTAGGCGAAATCTCTGATCCATTTGTACTTGGTTACAATGCTTACAACAATGAAAACTGGTCATTTGATGTCACTTTAAGTCAATCATGGGGTGGCCTAAATAAAGAAGATGACGAAGTCCGTTTTATTGGTGTAGATGAAAGAGAAAGTAACACCATGTTTGGTGGGCGTTTGACCGGTTATTTTGGCAAAAATATTTTACAATTCGCCATTAAACATGATGTATCAAGTAAAAGTAAAGGCACGGTTGCTTCCGCTGTAATAGGCAGGAATTGGCAAATCAGAAACTGGAATTTTCATGGTTTAGCTGGCCTTAACTATAGAGATGCTAAGTACAACGATTATTTCTTTGGCGTTTCCGACAGTGAAGCAAATAATTCGGATTTCTCGGCCTATGACGGAAAAGCCTCAGTTTCGTTTAACTCATCTATGGGGGTCACTTATCCCATTAACGAAAACTGGATATACCGTGCTTCAGTATCACTAGGATCTGATTTGAGCGAAAACGACAGCCCGTTATTCGCTAAAAACCGGGACTTTTATGTAGGTATTGGTACCAGTATTAGTTATGTTTTTTAGGTGGGTGAGTCAATGATGAAACTTACTTATAGTGTTAAATTGGCCGGCGTATTTGTCTTATTAGCCTGCACAACAAGCTCGGTAAATGCAGATACGGGCAAGCAAAACCAAAATAAAAATCTTGTTGTCAGCCCTAAACGATGTGTGGCGCTTAGACAAGGACAAATTTGTTATCAAGACGTCACATTTCAATGGCAGCAGCCGCTTGCTGGGAACTATTGTTTAGTCGAATTGCCAACAAACAAAGTTTTAAAATGTTGGAAACAAACACGAACGGGAGTATTTGAGTTTGATTTTCAATATGACCAAAGCACAGGTTTTGCGCTACGAAAAGAAGGGCAAGAGCAGAATTTGGCTGAGACATCAATATCCGTATCTTGGGTGTTTAAGTCTTCCAAACGTCCAAAATCAAGTTGGAAGCTATTTTGATTGAAGAGATCACCTGCCCACATATTATGTTGGTAGAAGATGATATGTCGCTAGCCGAATGGTTCAGCGACTATCTTACCGAACATGGCTATATGGTGACCTTAGTCAACAGAGGTGATTCAGCCATAGAGTTGATTAGAGAGGATCAACCCGACTTAGTTGTGTTAGACATTATGTTACCCGTAAAAGACGGGTTTGATGTATGCAGAGAAGTGCGCGGTTTTTATCATGGTCCTATCTTGATGATGACCGCCAGAGACCAAGAAATGGACGAAGTGTTAGGCTTAGAGCTTGGGGCAGATGACTATGTTACCAAACCCATTAAACCTAGGGCTATGTTGTCGAGAGTGAAAGCACTATTAAGGCGAGTGAATAACAAAAATCAATCGGTGGCCGAAAGCGAAAATTGTCTTCAGTTTGGCCAGCTTCATCTAGACGCTAATTCACGCACCACCTCACTAAGTAGTTGTACAGTCCCTATTTCAACCAACGAATTTGATGTGCTTTGGTATTTAGCTCAGTCCGCTGGGCAAGTTGTCAATCGCAACGAATTAGTCAAAGACATACGGGGTATAGATTACGACGGTTTTGACCGTAGTATGGATATCATTGTATCTCGGCTACGTAAAAAATTAGGCGATGACGCAAATAACCCATTTAGGATTAAAACAATCTGGGGCCAAGGTTATTTATTTGTAATCGACGCGTGGAATTAGACTTGATGAGCTTGCGTAAACCATCAGTAACTTGGCTGACACTATTATGAAGAAACTCGTACTGTCTCTGGTTCTTGTGATGTTTACCGCTATCATATTTTTAGGTTGGTCATTAGATACCCTATTTAATAACTATCAAGAACAACAAAATACTGATGAGTTTAGTGCCTATCGACAAATCGCGGCTTCGTTGGCCACTACTTTAGATAAACTAGACGACCCTCAAGCATTTATTATGGCTTGGCAAAAGGCCAATCAACAAACACTTAACCTTGTGCCATTAACTGAATTCCCTTTGCCTGAAGAGTTAACACAGGACTTTAATCAAGGTGTGTCCTTGGTGCTTGAATCAGCCGACCGGATAACAGTGAATCACATTATGCCGGCACAACAACAAGTGTTAGTCATGTCGGTTTCACCGCAAGCATCACAACCAGCCAACCTAAGTTTACAAATGATACTCACCACTGCGTTTTATATGGGTATCTTGCTGTTTGTAGGAATTTGGCTTTATCCGCTAATTAAACGTTTACGACTATTAAGCAAAGCCACTAAAACTTTTGGGGCTGGGGATTTTGCTTGGCGAATTCCAGTTTCAAGCACATCTTATGTGGCCGATATTGAAAACGAATTTAATCGCATGGCGCAAAAAATCGAAACTCTGATCCAAGATAACAAGTTATTAGGTAACGCCGTCTCCCACGATTTACGTACACCTTTAGCCAGATTACGTTTTGGTATCGAAGCGCTAAGTGAAACCAATAAACCTGAAAAACAAGACAAATACATTCGGCATTTAAGTCAAGATATCGCCGAGATGGAACGGCTGGTAGAAGTATTACTCAATTATGCGCGACTTGAGCAGAGTTTGATAAAAGTAGATAAAGTACCTGTCGACTTAAATCAGTTACTGGATCAATGTGTATATGGCTTAGACGATGCCGACGGCAAACTAATCAAATGGCAGCCAATTGATAAAATCACTATTGTTGGCGACCAAAATTTTCTTGCTATGTTAATCAACAACCTACTTAACAATGCTCAACAATATGCATCACAAATTATTCAAGTGAGTATTGTCCAGAAATCACAATCCATAGAGTTAGTAGTAGAAGACGATGGCCTAGGTATCGACAAAAGCAAACGACTGAAATTATTACAACCTTTTACCCGCGGTCACAACGACATTGAAAAACCCGGTTTTGGCATGGGGTTAGCCATAGTGGCAAGGATTGCAGCATGGCACAATGCCGAGATTAGGATTGCAGAATCTGAGCTGGGAGGGGCCAGAGTATCAGTGACTTTTAAACGTTAGCCTATAAATTTAGTCAAACAAACAACCTGAAGCTGTTCAACATTTTCCTGAAAATAAGGAAATGTAAATACACATCAACTCTGACTAATTAGTGTAGCTGTTAGACTTGATCTAATCCGTCAAGTATCGAGCATTGGGAATGCTCATCATCATTGCAATTATCGGCCAGTTCTTGCAGTGATTTTTTCATTTTTTTTAACTCGCTAATTTTATTC
This sequence comes from uncultured Paraglaciecola sp., assembly GCF_913020055.1. GTDB lineage: Bacteria > Pseudomonadota > Gammaproteobacteria > Enterobacterales > Alteromonadaceae > Paraglaciecola. The sequence continues at coordinate 30,925 of NZ_CAJWCF010000031.1, forward strand.
TCTATTTCATGCAAATTTTCTTCTGCAAGTCTTTTAACTTCTCGGCTAGCCCTATTCGGATTTTGCCATAAATCAGATAAAGCACGAATTTGACTCAGCGAAAACCCGAGGATTTTGGCTTGTTTTATCACACCCAGCAATTTCAATTGATGACCGTTATACAGACGATATTGGGCGTCAGAACGAATAGCCTTGGGGATCAAGCCTGTTACTTCATAGTGCCTTATCATTTTTGCTGAGAGCCCCGTTATATTGGCCGCTTCTCCGATAGTGACTAGATTATTCATTCTCGCTTACCTCTATTGGATGCCAGCGCTGCAATAATAACGCATTGCTCACCACAAAAAGACTGCTGCAGGCCATTGCTGCTCCCGCAATTACAGGATTAAGATAACCAAATGCCGCCAATGGGATACCTACAATATTAAAAATGAAGGCCCAAAACAGGTTCTGTTTTATTTTTCGATAGGTCAATTTTGCCATCAACAATGACGATGAAACCAAGTTTGGTTCACCCCGCATCAAAGTGATTGCCGACGCACTAACGGCCACTTCGGTTCCAGTAGCCATAGCAATACCCAAGTTTGACTGCGCTAAAGCAGGGGCATCGTTAATACCATCACCCACCATAGCCACTTGATATCCCTGCTGTTGATACTGTCTTACAAAAGCCGCTTTATCGGCGGGCATAACTTCAGCGTGATATTCATCCAACTGCAAAATATTCGCTACATATTCGGCACTGGCTTGACTGTCGCCGGTTAACATTAAGACTTTTATACCCTGTTGTTGCAACTGCTCAACTGCCGTTTGTGCATGAGGTTTGAGCATATCGGTAAAACAAAACAGGCCGACTAATTCAGACTGATTATCCTTTTGTCTGGCTAACCAAGAGACTGATGCACCGTGAACAGCGATTGCATCTTTGGGCAGTTCGATTCCCAATCCCGTCATCATGTGTCGACTACCTAGGAATAAAGTTGAATCATGTAACTTGGCTTTTACCCCAAGCCCGGCAACTACTTGAAATTCCTCCACGTCTAGCGGAGTAATCGCCATTTCATGAGCTTTGTTTAGAATTGCTTTAGCTAAAGGGTGTTCACTATGTTGTTGCACCGAAACCGCCAGTTGAATCAGTTCCTGCTCGGATCCTATTAGCGTTGTCATTTGGCTTAATGCAGGTTTGCCTTCGGTCAGAGTACCCGTTTTATCAAACACCACCATATTGATGATAGTGGCCTGCTCCAGCGCACTAGCATCTTTGACTAAGATACCAAATCGGGCAGCTGTGCCAGTACCAGCCATAATAGCCGCAGGCGTGGCCAAACCAAGGGCACAAGGACAAGCAATAACCAGTACAGCAACGGCATTGAGAATGGCTTGTTGCCAATTCCCCGTCAGCATTCCCCAACTTAATAAGGTTATCGCTGCAATAAGCATAACAATAGGTACAAATACCGCACTGACTTTGTCCACTAGAGCCTGAACTGGTGCTTTATCGCCTTGCGCTTCTTCAACCAATCGAATGATTTTCGCCAGAATCGACTCTGCACCTACACTACTAGCGTTAATCTCTAGGATCCCATCTAAGTTAACCGAACCACCAGTAACCTTATCCCCTGTTAATTTACTGACAGGCAGGCTTTCACCACTGATTAACGCCTCATCTACATGACTTTGTCCAGAAATGACCAAACCGTCGACTGGCACACGCTCCCCAGGCTTGACTTGCAGTCGCTCTCCTGTTTGCACTGTTGCAGCAGCAAACTGTTGCCAACTATTGTTGCGCCACACGGTTGCAGTTGTGGGACGCAAGTTTTCCAGTGCTCTTAACGCGCTGGTAGTACGTCTTTTAGCTCTGTGTTCAAGGTATTTACCAACAAGTACTAAACTCAAGACTACGCTACTGCTTTCGAAATATAAGTGCGGCATTCCGTGATCTTGAGTACTCAGCCACCATAGATAAACTGATAACCCATACGCAGCACTTGTACCAATTGCCACCAATAAATCCATATTGCCAGTGCGAGCCTTCAACGCCCCCCAACCAGCTCGATAAAAACGCGCACCAAAGTAAAACTGTACAGGTGTAGCCAATAACCATTGAATCATCGCTGGCAACATCCAGTCTTTACCCAGCAGCATGCCAAACATTGGAAAAACCAGTGGCAACGAGAGCAAACTGGCTCCGACAGCGGGAAACCAATCTGCTTGATAAAACTTAGCTGTCTCCTCACGACTAGTCGAATCATTACTATCAGTTTTGAGCACGTATCCAGCGCCACCCAAAAGACTAGCCACTTCAGCTTCAAGTAATTCGCTGATCAAGGTGAGTGAGACTTGCTCGGTCGCAAGATTGACATGAGCTTTAAGCACCTGCGGTAACGTCAACATCGCTTTTTCAACGCGACCTGCGCATGAACTACAGGTCATCCCCGATACTCCGTAGATAGCGCTAGAAGTTGGCACTTGATAACCAGCCTCTTCAATAGCTAATACCAAGTTTTGCAAAGTCGCGGTGCCTTTAATGACGGCCATTTCAACCGCCAAATTAACACTGACATGTTCAACACCCGCCACCTGCATTAGTTTTTTCTCAACCCGACCAACACAAGATGAACAAGTCATCCCAGTAATTTTCAATTTTATAGTGCTACTCATACACACCTCCATTAGGCTTTTATTACTCAGCTTGCAGGATGTTAAAGCTTACCATCATGGTAAGGTCAATTACTTTTTTATCCAGTTAACTGGTTTAGCATGCACTACACAAAGTTCACCTGTACTGTGACAACGAATTGTTAGCAAACTAGTAGCCAGCTTGTTTAAATCAAAATTCACTGCCTTTTTCGATGTAATACCAATAAAGAGGCGTTCACCCAGAAAATCTCAGCCGATTTTGTACTGCGTTCTCGTTACTTAAAAGTAGCACTGGCATGAGTAAATAAGGCCCTGTTTATAGCAAAAAAAGGGATACATCGGGAGATAATACTGAAGTAGAAAGCAACACTTTTATACTAGTATTGTTAGATAGATTGATGGCCAAAATTATTGGTTGGTTGGTTGGTTTTTCAAAATATTTTGCAACCAACCATGTGCTTCTTTTTCTGGCTCAAAAAATTGATAATTAACGTCTGCTTAATTACTGGAACAAACAGTTCTTTTGCTAAAGGTGTATCACTGAGTAAAGCTAAACTAGTCTAAGTAGCATGCATTATCTGCATACCCAATCCAATAATCTGTCGTTGCTATTCATGCATCATTTCTATATTTGCAGGTCCAGCACCTTCAACAATAGGCAAATGGCCTTCTATTAAAAGACACATTTAACCTTGTGCTGGATACCCATTTTTGCTCTCTGTTATACCTTTTTCACAAACTCAGATTTCAGTTTCATCGCACCTATGCCATCAATTTTACAATCAATGTCATGATCACCATCTACTAAACGAATATTCTTTACTTTAGTACCTACTTTGACCACAGAAGACGAGCCCTTTATTTTAAGATCTTTAATCACGGTAATAGTGTCGCCATCGGTTAATACATTACCGTTTGAATCTTTAATGACTTTTTCGTCTTCGTTCACTTCACCAGATTGTGGCCATTCATGAGCACATTCTGGGCACACGTAGTTCTCTCGATCTTCGTAGGTGTAAGCAGAATCACACTGCGGACATTGGGGTAAATCACTCATCGGAAAATCCTTACTACAAATATTTAGCGAAAATAATAAAGAGCAATTATCCGCGCTTTACCCAATAATTGCTAGTTTCGTACTGGTCTTTTGATAGAGGTGAGTTCTAAGAATGAGGAGGTCAAATAATTGTGTGGATGCACGACTTTAAAAGATTGTATGTTTAGCCATTTCATTGGGCGTACTTCAGAGTGTTCTGGCTATATAACTAAGCTTGTTGACGGATATAAGTAGCCGTTGTTGGCGCAATGCCGAAATTAACTTCATCCTTGCTACCTAATAAGGAATTAATCACTGCAAGTAATGAAAAATGGTGGATAGCGTGACTAGAAACAAAGACCAACTCACGTGCTAAAGTTGATTTAGTTTGGCTATTTTGAGTTTTATCAATAGAGGTTTCAGACATGACTGTAAGTGGCATATCAGCATCATACTGACTGACTTCAGTTAACCATTTTTCTATTTTTTGCCACTGTAACAACGCGGTCTGCGGACAAGATTCAACACTAGAATACCGATTCCGTTTATTGTAATTAACCAGTCCTTGGCTTAATCCATCTTTTAATGCCAAATAATGATCCAAAATATGCCGCATATGTGTGCCTGCACTGCTAGCAAAGTGAGGCTTAATCACCATTTGGTAATTTTCAGTATTTAAACCCAGCAAAAATGCCTTTGCCTGTTGAACCGTTTCTAATTGGCCTTTAAGTGTTATGGCATTATTGAGCATATGCTTCCTAGATGGTAATTACTTGATTTAATGGGGATGCGCAGTTTGATAAGACCATAGGTGTTATAGATTCATTTCATCTTTATATGACTTTTTACTACATGATAGCAATGACCGCCAGTACCAATATCCACCTTAAAGCGTTTTGACATTGTGAAAGTACATTAAACTTCATGCCAAATCTTTTTGTAATAGGTCACTTTTATATTGCTTTGGGGTTTGTCCAAAGTGTTTTTTAAACACTGCATACAAATACTGAATTGAGGGGTAACCACAAGAATTAGCTATTTCAGCTAATTCAGTGTCTGTTTCAGCTAACATTTTGCAAGCTCGATTTAACTTCTCATTATGGATTTCAGTGTGGATACTATGACCACATTCTTGCACAAAACGCTGTTCCAAATTTGAACGAGATATACCAACATAATCAATCACTTGTTCGACTTTAATGCCTCTGCAGGCATGTTGACGCACATAATGCATAGCTTGAATGACATAAGGATCTTGCAGGGCTTTAAAATCTGTAGACTGACGTTGGATGATACCAATTGGCGGCACAAGTACTCTTGGTTTCGATTTTAATTTTGCTTTTTGATCAGAAGGTTTTTCAGCTATTTGCCTATTTAATTGTCGGTGTAATAACTTTGCAGCATGAAAGCCCATATCAAAACAGCCTTGACTGACGGAACTTAAACTCACCCGACTTAAGTTACGCGCAATATCGTCATCATCAATACCCACTATAGACACTTGGTCGGGCACCAGTCGATTGGTTTTATCACAGGCTTGCAATAAATGCCTGGCCCGTGCATCAGTGACTGCTATAACACCAACAGGTAGAGGTAAACTTTCAATCCAGTCAGCGAGTCTATTCATACTGTAGTGCCAAGTATCAGGCTGGGTTTTAAAGCCACGATATACGGAACAACTGAAACCATCTTTTTCACATAAAGCAACAATGGCTCTTTCTCGTTCCAAGGCCCAGCGGTGTTCTGTATCTGGCGGAAAACCATAAAAAGCAAAACGTTGTAAACCTTTTTGCTTAAGATGTTGATAGGCACAATTAACTACCGCTTCATTGTCGGTAGCCACATAAGGTACATCAGGGTAATCATCGGCGTTTTGATATGATCCCCCGACTCCGATCACTGGAATATCCAAATCCGTTAATGCAGCTTGCATGTCCGGAGCGTCAAAATCAGCGATAATCCCATCAACTTCCCAATTGTCGAGATTATTTAGACGAGCTAAGCAGTCTTCTTCAAGGTATACATCCCAATCAACCTTAGTCGATTGTAGATAGTGACCAATGCCTTCTATTACTTGACGGTCGTAAACCTTATTTGCATTAAACAACAAGCTAATACTATATTGTCTGTCTTCTTGCCCGATTAGTCTGCTGAATTTCACGCTTAATACCTCTTGTGCTTGACTAAAAAGTCAGCGTAAGAATAACTAAAAATAGCTTAACATTAAAATAATAAATTACGGAATTTAATTATGTAATTTCGTAATTGAGCAATTTTGAACTCTAAGCCAATATAATATCATCAAAAAATAACATGGAGATTGTGATGTATTTAGGTGTTGATTTAGGCACGTCTGGGATAAAAGTCATTATTACCAATCCCGAAGGACAAATTGTTGATTCACAATCGGCAGATCTGACGGTGTCTCGACCACAGCCATTATGGTCTGAACAAAATCCAAAAGACTGGTGGGCAGCTTTTTGTAAAGTGATGGATGAATTATCCAGCCGCCCGTATTTGTCTCAGGTTAAAGCGATAGGTTTATCGGGACAAATGCATGGTGCCACTTTACTCGACAAAAATGCACAGGTTATTCGCCCTGCCATACTCTGGAACGACGGCCGTAGCGCAGAAGAATGTGCAGAACTTGAACAAGCTGTGAGAAATAGCCGCCAAACCACCGGCAATATTATGATGCCTGGATTTACCGCACCTAAACTATTGTGGTTAAAACATAACGAAGCTGAAAATTTTGCTCAAATCGACAAAGTACTGTTACCCAAAGATTACCTACGATGGCTGTTAACCGGGGTTTTCGCATCAGATATGTCAGATGCGGCTGGTACACTTTGGCTGAATACACAAAAGCGTGATTGGGATGCAGAATTACTCGCAGCATGTGGTCTAAACCTAACTCATATGCCACAGCTTTTTGAAGGTAATCAAGTTACAGGGACTTTACAATCAGACTTAGCCAGCCGTTGGGGATTATCCGAAGTACCAGTAGTAGCTGGTGCGGGAGACAATGCCGCAGGTGCAATAGGTGTGGGCCTTGTTGAACCAGGTCAAGGCATGATCTCTCTTGGTACATCAGGTGTTTACTTCGTGGTGACCGATCGTTTCAGCCAACAAGCTGAACTTGCAGTTCACAGTTTTTGCCACGCGTTACCTAATCGCTGGCATTTAATGTCGGTAATGTTAAGTGCGGCCAGCTGCTTAGATTGGTTTGCTAAACAAATTGTAGAAGAAGATATTGGGCAATTACTCGAGCAACTTGAAAACAATCCAGCTAATCAGAAAACAGCGCCTTATTTTTTGCCCTATTTAAGTGGCGAACGCACACCTCACAACGATCCTCTAGCCCAAGGGGCGTTTATTGGATTAACCCACGACACCAGTAAACTCGACATGTTACATGCGGTACTTGAAGGGGTTTGTTTTGCCTTTACTGACGGTATTGATGCGTTACATCAATCTGGTACCCAAGCTACAGAGATAACGGTTATTGGTGGCGGCGCACAAAGTGGCTATTGGCGACAATTAATGGCTGATGTATTGAAGACAAAAATCACCTTTAGAAAAGGAGGGGAAGTTGGCCCAGCACTAGGTGCAGCCCGCCTTGCCCAGTTGGCAATAGAGTCCAATTTATCTATTGAACAAATTTGTCCTCAACCAGAAGCAGTACAAATTCATACCCCAAATACTTCAACTCAACAAATTTTTGAGCAACGACGAACGGTTTATATACAAGCTTATTCTCAATTACGAACTCTTTTTACCAAGGAAATTTTATGACAACTTATTTTGATGCAATCCCAAACATTAAATTTGAAGGTGCTGAGTCTGATAACCCACTAGCATTTCATCACTACGACGCCAACCAAGTTGTTCTTGGTAAAACTATGGCTGAACATCTACGTTTTGCTGCTTGTTACTGGCACAACTTTTGTTGGGACGGTGCCGATGTATTTGGTCAAGGTACCTTTAACAGACCTTGGCTAAAACCAGGCGATCCTATGCAAATGGCCAAACAAAAAGCCGATGTTGCCTTTGAGTTTTTTAGTAAGCTGAATATCCCTTACTACTGTTTTCACGATATTGACGTGGCCCCTGAAGGTGACAGTATTCATGATTACGTTAATAACTTTTCAGCTATGGTCGATGTGCTCGAACAAAAGCAATCTGAAACAGGTTTAAAACTACTTTGGGGAACAGCTAACTTATTTAGTAACCCTAGATATGCAGCTGGCGGAGCTTCTAACCCTAATCCAGACGTATTTAGTTATGGCGCAACACAAGTATGTCATGCCATGAACGCGACCAAGCGATTGGGTGGTGAAAACTACGTGTTATGGGGTGGACGAGAAGGTTATGAAAGCTTACTTAATACTGACCTACGTCAAGAGCGCGAACAACTAGGTCGTTTCTTTACTATGGTAGCTGAACACAAACACAAGATTGGTTTTAAAGGCGCACTATTAATTGAGCCAAAACCTCAAGAGCCAACCAAACACCAATACGATTACGATACTGCGACTGTTTACGGCTTCCTTAAACAATTTGGCTTAGAGCAAGAATTCAAAGTGAACATTGAAGCTAACCACGCCACCTTAGCAGGCCATTCATTTCATCATGAGATTGCTACTGCTATTTCTTTAGGTTTATTCGGCAGTATTGATGCCAACCGCGGCGATGCGCAAAATGGCTGGGATACGGATCAATTCCCTACTGAGGTCGAAGAACTTAGTTTAGTCATGTATGAAATCCTAAAATCCGGTGGATTTACCACTGGTGGTTTGAACTTTGACTGTAAATTACGCCGTCAAAGTAGCGATCCAGCTGATTTATTCCACGGCCATATTGGTGGAATGGATCACATGGCGCTAGCTCTTAAAAAGGCGGCGGCTATATTAGAAAATGACTTTATTGCTGACAAAATCTCACAACGTTATGAGGGGTGGGGCCAAAACTTTGGTCAGTCTATTTTGAGCGGTCAACATAGTCTTGAATCACTCGCTAGCCATACAGCCAATAATAGCTTGCAACCTAAACATGTAAGTGGCCAACAAGAGTTAATGGAAAATAAAGTTAATCGAATTTTATACGGTTAATCACTATCTGATTTCAATATACTGAATCACCTTTGATTCTGACAAAACGCCTGATGTATTACATTAGGCGTTTTTTTTATAACTCGTTTTTAAATAGGAGTTACACTAATAGTATTAATAAAATGGCTATGTGAGATTGTTATGAAAAAAGGTTTAGGAATTTTTGTTTTGTTGATCCTACTTATTGCAGGTGGGGCTTATTATATGTTGAGCGGAGCGGGTGATTTTATTCGAACGCAAATACAACAGCAGGGTAGCAAATACCTTGGAACAGAGGTGTCGGTTTTAAATGTGGACCTAGCATTGACCGAAGGGCGAATGACCATCAGCAGTCTGAATATAAAAAACCCAGAAGGTTTCAGTAGTGAAAATGCGTTCAGTGTAGATGCAATCACCTTAGATTTGGGTGAAGTTATCAATGAACCTTATGTGGTACAGACCATTACAATCAATGCACCGGAAGTGCTTTATGAAGTAGACAAAAATGGAAAAGGTAACCTACTAAAATTAAAAAACAACTTAGCAGCGAACCTACCAAAAACCACAAATGAACCCGCAGCTAAAGAAACTGCCAATCCCCTCATAGTTGTTGAAAACGTGACGGTGAGCAATGTGCGCCTTAAATTAAATTTTGAACAGCTTTCTACTGGCGATATCAACATCGAAACCAAGACCTATGAGGTTACCTTACCTACATTCAATGCAGGGCCTATTGGCAACCCGAATGGTATGCCAGCAGATAAAGTGGGCGCTGCAGTAGTCGATGCTATGCTCAGCAACATAATCGCAGCAGCCAAGTCTGAAGCAAAAAAACGCTTAACTGAAGAAGCTAAGAAAAAAGCAAAAGAAGAGCTAGATAAACAAAAAGATAAACTGGTAGATAAAGCCAAAGATAAACTCAAAGGTTTATTTAATTAAGGTTAATTTTACATGATGGCTGACTCTATACATTTTTGAGCCAACCACCATTGTCCCTTTTGACGTAGAAACACTATTTGTATAAATAAAATACTGTTTCTACGTCTGAATTAAGCGCTTTAGCTAACTTAAATGCCAATAGAGTAGAAGGTACAAATACATTATTTTCGACAGTGTTGATTGTTTTTCGGGTCACCCCAACCAACTCACCAAGTTCTGCCTGAGTTAATTTTTGTTCCATTCGAAAATATTTTAATTTATTGCCAAGTTTCAAATTTTCCATATTATTTATTCTGTTGTAACCTCAGACTTTTTTTCTAAATAGACAAAATAGAATATGGGAGTTACTACGCCAAACGTAGCAATACCACGCAAAGCAATTTTTAGATCCACTGCAATAAACTCTGTAAGAGGAATTAAAAGCCAGATTAATCCAAATAAACAAAAGTAGGCAAACAAAAAGGGTTTGTTACGGTTTCGCTGAGTCAGTTCATCATTAAGCACCTTGCAGGCAGCTGCTTTTTTCACAGCTACTGAATATCGATAAAGGTAGAAAGCAGCAACAACCCACAACAGCGCCCCTAAAACAGTTGTCCATCCAGCTATTTGGAAAGACACACTCTGCTTGTCGGGAAATAAGTCCTGACTTAACCACGCTAATTGCCATACAGCAAAGGCGATTGCGGCGAACATAAGTACATTTGTTCTCATGGTAACTAATCTATCTATTTCTGACATTGGATTTTCTCAGCACTTTCAATCAATGTAACGTAAAGGTTACTATGGTAACCTTTACGTTACATGTCAATGTTTTTCCGTGATTGTAAAAATGGCACTTCAAAATTTTGTTCGAGTAGAATTTACGATCGTAAGTAGGGATAAAATTGTTCAGCAGCAATGTTGAATGTTAATTAGCAATCAGTCCAAATTAAAAAATTCAATAATGAACAAATTTTAATGCCTAAGGATAGGGTCAGACACACTCCTAAGCGCGCTTTTCACTAGTGTTAATGGCAGGCCTTTCACCTGCTAAAGATTACGTCTTGTATCGGATTTTGGTTATTCAAATCCCTTTACTAATATCGAGCTAGCCGTACTACCCGCCTCTCTATGTTTTGATATCGCTTGATATTCATCAGACATTAGCCAAGTTATCGCACTTTTCTTTGAAGGAAACTCAATGATAACTGATCGAGTAGCGTCCCATTCTCCAGCGAGTACTGTTGGCTCTTCATCAACACTGAGCATTTTGCCATCATACTTTTCAAACACTTCAGCAAAACCACTCTCGTATTCGTCATATTTGCTGCGGTCATGAATGGTAAGCCTTGAAACTATGTAAACGGTCATATTAGTTTTCCTGTGTCTAAGCGGATAAAAGAAAGTGGCGGGAAAAGATAGTGAATTCCCATTATAAAACCGCTTCATAAGCCAATTTAATAAACAGTTGGCTTATATCGAAGCTCGCTGTATTTTTGCAACACACTAAATATTTTGGTTTGATATTTCAAATGGATATGACTAATACGGCAAACCCTAGTTTGGCTGATACTTCGCCAATATTAACTTCAAAGCATCGGTGTCTATTGGTTTGGTCAGATATTCGTTCATGCCAGCGTCAAGACACTTTTCTCTTTCACTGTTCATGGTGTTTGCAGTGAGTGCAACGATAGGAATTTTGTTAAACACGTTGCCAGCTCTTATGCGGCGTGTGGCTTCGTAGCCATCGAGGTTAGGCATTTGACAATCCATAAGTATCAGATCAAATGTTGTCGACTGCTGGTCATCGAGCATAGCTAGTGCTTCAAGCCCATCATTGGCTACTTCTACCTTAATATCTAACTCATTTAAGATAGCAATCATTACCTGTTGGTTGATGAAGTTATCTTCCACCAACAGGACTTGCAGATTAGTAAAGCTGGTGACAGTTTGAGTATCTATAGGCTCTACTTCGCGCGGCACTGCTGGGTCTGGAAAGCCAAGATTCACTATAAATTTGAAAACGGATCCCTCACCTAATTTACTCTGGGCAGTTATGCTTCCTCCCATCAATTCACAGAGCTGCTTGGTGATCGCCAACCCCAGTCCAGTGCCACCAAAATTTCTTGTGGTCGACATATCCGCTTGAGAGAACGACTCGAAAAGGTAGGGCATTGAATCGTCGCT
>NZ_CAJWCF010000032.1 GCF_913020055.1 uncultured Paraglaciecola sp.
AATATGACAATGTAGTGAGCTGGTAGAAACAATGGATTATTATTTTGAGTTTTCAGGTAAAACGATTGCTACCGATAAAGCCGGTTATTTATTGGATGTACAAGACTGGCAGGAAGAATTAGCGCCTGAACTGGCGGCAACGGAAAACATTGAGTTAACCGATAATCACTGGGAAGTGGTGAAATTTGTGCGTCAGTTTTACCTAGAATTTAATACCAGCCCAGCGATGCGAGCTTTAGTTAAAGCCATGGCCAATGAATTTGGCCCTGAAAAAGGTAATAGCCGTTATTTGTTTAAATTGTTTCCAAAAGGCCCAGCCAAACAGGCAACAAAAATAGCAGGTTTACCTAAACCTGCTAAATGTTTATAACCTTTAAAAACTAACCTATTTTTTCTAACCCACCCATATAAGGCCACAATACTTCTGGCACAGTCACAGAGCCATCAGCTTGCTGATTATTCTCTAAGATGGCCACTAAAGTACGTCCTACAGCTAATCCTGAGCCATTTAGAGTATGTAATAACTCAGGCTTATCACCATGTGCACCGCGATAACGAGCTTGCATTCTACGGGCCTGGAAATCTAACATGTTTGAACAAGAAGAAATTTCACGGTAGGTATCTTGAGCGGGTAACCACACTTCTAAATCATAGGTTTTACAGGCACCGAAGCCCATATCACCGGTACATAACAACATTTTACGATATGGTAATTCTAATAACTGAAGTACTTTCTCGGCATGACCTGTTAGTTCTTCTAACGCATCAAATGAGGTTGTAGGTTCAACTAACTGCACCAATTCAACTTTTTCAAATTGATGTAAACGAATTAATCCGCGAGTATCACGACCATGTGAACCTGCTTCACTGCGAAAGCAAGGGCTAAAAGCCGTCATTTTTAGCGGTAAATCTTTAATCGAATAGATTTCGTCACGGGCAATATTGGTTAATGGTACTTCTGAAGTTGGGATAAGCGACAAGCCCTGCCCTTCTTCTGTAGCAGGTTTGGTATGGAAAGAGTCGCCTTCAAACTTAGGAAATTGACCTGTGCCTGTCATACTTTCTTGATTAACTAATAAAGGTACATTAGTTTCTTCGTAACCGTGTTCTTCGGTATGTAAGTCCAGCATAAATTGAGCAATGGCACGATTAAGGCGAGCAACTTGCCCACGCATCACCACAAAACGTGAACCCGCTAATTTTGCCCCCGCATCAAAGTCCACACCTTTACTTAAATTTGCACCTAAGTCGACATGATCTTTAATCTCAAAATTAAATTCACGAGGTGTACCCCAGCGACTGATTTCAAGGTTACCTGCTTCATCTTCACCTTGCGGTACTGAATCATCAGGTAAATTGGGAATAGATTGCGACAACGCAGTAATTTCATCTAACAATACCGACAACTCGGCTTTTGCTGAGTCTAACTCATCACCTAATTTACCCACTTCGGCCAAAAGCGGCTGAATATCTTCACCCGACGCTTTAGCTTTGCCAATAGATTTAGAACGAACATTACGTTCGTTTTGTAATTCTTGGGTGCGTACTTGTAGTGATTTACGCTTTTCTTCCAATTCAATAAAGGAATTTACGTCTAATTCAAAACCTCTTCTTTTTAATTTTTCAGCAGTCTGTTGAATATCGCCACGTAAATATTTTGGATCTAACATTTTGTTTTATCTAACCTTTAACTAATTGAGTGCCTAACCATGCCGCAAATAAACAGCACAATATATTTAATGTTACGTTAAGTGCGGCTTTAAACCACAGGCCCTGTTGAAAGAGCACTAACGTGTCTACTGAGAATGTGGAAAATGTGGTGAGAGCACCAAGAAAACCAATTCCAACTGTTGTTCGCCATAGAGCCGTTTCTAAATGACCATGTTCCAGCAGAGAATACAAAAAGCCTAAGAAAAATGAACCCACAACATTGACCAGAAGTGTACCAAAAGGAAAGCCTTTGCCAAACCATTGAAGCATCAGTTGCGAAAGAAAATATCGCAAACATGCGCCTGTTGCCCCTCCTAGGGCGATAAAAATATACATGTTAGCTGTATGCATACTAACTATACCTTTGTTCTGTGCTGTGCAAATCTAGATCCTTTAAATATTTTAATTTTTCTTGGAGCTTTTTCTCTAACCCACGTGAGCTAGGTTGATAATATTGGGTATCGCGTAATTCTTCAGGAAAATAATTTTCGCCTGCTGCATAAGCATGTTCCTCATTATGGGCATAGCGGTATTCTTTACCGTACCCTAAGTCTTTCATCAGGCTAGTGGGTGCGTTTCTTAAGTGTTCTGGCACCGCACAATCAGGTGTGTCTGTTGCGTGTTTTACGGCGGCATTAAACGCCATATACACTGCATTACTTTTTGCTGTACTGGCGCAATAAAGTGTAGCTTGGGCAATCGCTCTTTCACCTTCAGATGGCCCGACACGTTGAAAAATATCCCACGCATTGAGACAAATTTGCATGGCTTTGGGATCAGCGTTACCAATGTCTTCTGTGGCTATGGCCAACAAACGTCTGGCTACATACAGAGGATCGCAGCCAGCAACTAACATTCTTGCATACCAATACAGCGCGGCGTCGGGCGCTGAACCGCGTACCGACTTATGAAAAGCTGAAATCAAGTCGTAAAATTGATCACCATTTTTATCATACTGTGCGACCTTTTCACCAACCGCTAGTTTTACCATATCTACGGTTAGGATTTTGTCTACTGAATCTGAGGGTAAAAAATCAGCGCTGAGCTCCAAATAATTTAACAAACGCCTCGCGTCACCTGCTGCCATATCAATCAGCATAGACTTAGCGTGCTCATCTAAGGTGATATCAGTCAGCCCTAGTCCACGTTCTTTGTCAGTTAATGCTTGTGTAATGACGTCACTCAGATCCTCTTCGCTTAAGCTTTTAAGCACATAAACCCTGGCTCTGGACAACAAAGCATTGTTTAGTTCAAAAGAAGGATTTTCGGTGGTAGCACCGATAAAAGTCACAGTCCCATCTTCGATGTAAGGTAAAAACGCATCTTGCTGACTTTTGTTAAAACGGTGTACTTCGTCGACAAATAAAATGGTCCGTTGTTTATGTTGGCTGGCGTAATGTTTGGCGTTATCAATCGCTTGGCGAATGTCTTTAACACCGCTGCTAACCGCTGATAATCGTTCAATATGCGCTTGGCAATGGTTGGCTACTAATTCGGCTAAAGTTGTTTTGCCTGTACCTGGCGGCCCCCATAAGATCATTGAGTGGCATTGACCACGCAATAGTGCCGCTCTTAATGGTTTATCTGGACCTATGATATGTTGCTGACCAAAATACTGTTCGATCACTTTTGGACGCATACGAGCGGCTAAAGGTGCGAATTGTGCAACCGAGTCTTGTGTGTCAGCAAAGTCAAATTCTGCGGTCATAATTATCGCTGGTCGTCCAACTCGTACCCATCAGGCTTCACAAAAATAAAGGTATCTTTGGGTAATGAATTGTTTTGTTTTATCTCAGAAAACAATAATAAACTTTTTTGTTGTTGCCCATCTACGCTTTCTAACTCAACTAAAGTGTCGCCGTTAAAAACCAAACGTAACGACTCAATCCCCCCATTTAACTCTTTCTGAGTAATGACAAATTGATTATCTGATTGACTGACTTCAAATTCTTGCCACTTACTACTGTCAGGATCCGTTAATAAAATTAAAGGGTTATTTTCAAGAGCTGAGTCTGCCCCGTAAACCACCACTTGCTCTAAAAACGGGTCAACATTCCAGATATTTGTGCCGTCAGCCAATAACACACTTTCATTCGGTTCAAACAATTCCCAATATAAATTGTTCGGTTGTTGCAACACTATTCGTCCATTGGCTTGTTGCAACACAGTGTTTTCAATATCGACCACTGTTTGCGTAAAATTGGCTTGATAGGTTTTTAATTCAGCCAACTTAACTTTCAGCTGTTGTTTTGCATCCATCTCTGTTGCTAAGGAAAATGGACTGCTCAATAAAATTGCGATAAATAAAAATAGCGTTTTGAACTGGGTAAACTTGTTCATTAATAATTACTTCTTGTAGGGTTAATCTCTAGGAGCTGCAGCGGCTAATACTTCACGATTACCATTATGCCCGGGTGAAGTTACGACGCCACTTTGTTCCATTTGTTCCACTAGTCTGGCTGCGCGATTGTAACCAATTCTGAATTTTCGCTGCACACCTGAAACGGAAGCACGTCGAGTTTCTGTGACAAAGGCTACCGCTTCATCATAAAATACGTCGTATTCTTGATCTGAGTCTTCCGGTTGTTCGCCAGGTAATAGAATTTCGGCACTGGCATCACCATTTAAGATTTCATCGATGTATTGTGGTGCACCACGTTTTTTCCAATCAGCCACAACAGCGTGCACTTCGTGATCATCAACAAATGCACCATGAATACGAGTCGGCACACCTGTACCTGGGGGTAAATACAACATGTCCCCTGCCCCTAACAAGGCTTCTGCTCCACCTTGATCGAGGATGGTCCGAGAGTCAATTTTAGAGGACACCTGAAACGCTATTCGGGTAGGAATATTAGCTTTAATCAAACCAGTAATAACATCTACAGAAGGTCTTTGTGTTGCCAACACTAAATGTATACCAGCAGCACGGGCTTTTTGTGCAATACGGGCAATCAGCTCTTCTACTTTTTTACCAACAATCATCATCATATCGGCAAATTCATCAACGATAACCACTATGGCTGGCAGTTTTTCTAGGAAAGGCGCTTCGGTTTCCATGCTTTCTTCAAACTTCCACAATGGGTCGCGAATGGGTTCACCCGCTTCAATCGCGTTAAGCACTTTGGTGTTATAACCTTTTAGGTTTCTTACCCCAAGAGCTGACATCAATTTATAGCGACGCTCCATTTCTCCCACGCACCAACGTAACGCGTTGGCTGCTTCTTTCATGTCTGTTACTACTTCTGATAATAAGTGTGGTATGCCTTCATAAACTGACAATTCCAGCATTTTAGGGTCGATCATGATCATACGCACATCTTCAGGCGTAGATTTGTATAACAGACTCAAGATCATCACGTTGACACCAACAGACTTACCCGAGCCTGTGGTACCTGCCACTAACAGATGCGGCATTTTTGCCAAATCTACGACTACAGGTTTACCTGAAATATCCGCACCTAAGACCATAGTTAATGGCGAATCAGAAGATTGGAATACGTCAGTGCTGATCACTTCGCTTAAACGCACCATGTCGCGTTTTTTATTTGGCAGCTCTAAACCGATAACAGATTTACCTGGTATAACTTCCACTACGCGCACGGATATAGCAGACATAGATCGCGCTAAATCTTTAGATAAGGTGGTAATTTTGCTGACTTTAACGCCCGGCGCTAAATCCATTTCAAAACGGGTGATAACAGGACCCGGATACACACCTACCACTCGCGCTTCAATATTAAAATCGGCGAGTTTTGTTTCAAGCAAACGAGAGACAATTTCTAACTCTTCTGGTGTTATGGGATTCTTAACTTTATCCGCCCGTTCAAGTAGGTCAAAAGACGGCATAGGCCCCTGCTCTTCATCGTTCACTTCACCTGAAATAGTTTCAGCTTCTGGCTCAACGCCTGTTATGACAGGCTCTACTTTTGGTGATTTTCTTGAAAGGCTAATTTTCTTTTTCAATTCAGAAATGGAAACAGGGCTTTTCTTTTCCTCTTCTGGTTCATCAAGAATACTTTGTGGAACGGCAGGCTCTGCTGCATAGGGTTCATCACTTGTTTGTTCAAAACTGTTACTTTGCGGTTCACTGCCCCAAAAATCATTATTAGCTGGCGCTAAAGTGGCTGGCTCAGCTTTTTTGAAAGATAGCAGAGGAATCGATGAATTTTTCAGTTTAGCCGGAGAGCGATAAATAAAACGACTGGTGAGTATCGCCAACTCACCGATTTTATCGACAATCGCCACCCACGACACACCACTTAATAAGGTAAAACCCGTACAGAAGAAACACAGAAGTAAAAGTGTTGTACCTACCATACTAAAATAGGGGATCAGTGATGAACTTAAAACATCACCCACCATACCGCCTGAAGTGTAATTATGAATATCTTCCATATTCAGGCTTAACAACCCAGTCGCCCCTAATACGAATAAAATAACGCCTATAAGTCTTAGCCCAATAGTTAAGTAATCTATCTCTAATAAGGTTTTGGTTTGTTGAAATAAGAACCAGCCTAAAAATGCGCAACAAAATGGCAAACTATAAGCAAAAGAACCAAGGGTAAAAAATAAGATATCGGCAAACCATGCGCCAATTGGCCCTACCCAGTTATTGACGTCACTTTGAAGTCCAGCTTGGCTCCATCCGGGATCGGCAGGGTGAAAAGAGGCCATAGCTAACAATAGAAAAAAAGCGAAGACACAACTGATAATCATGCCAACTTCCATAATCCTTTGAATGCCTGTGAGTCGCGCCATATAAATAGTTATCTTTTCTTAATTATTATTATGCTAGAGCTATAAGATACCAGCGCAGGCAAAAAAATCCTAGTTAGCATAGGGCTTTCGCTCGGTAATTAATCAATACTGGGGCAGTAATTTTATTTCAAGCTAATTTTCACCTGTGTTGACTCCTTTACCTCTTCCATTACTACATAAGTTCGGGATTCACTGACGCCCGGTAGACGTAATAATGTATCGCCTAATAACTTACGATAACTGGACATATCAGCCACCCTTGCTTTAAGTAAAAAATCGAAATTGCCTGAAACCAAATGACATTCTTGGATATCTTCATGCTTTCGAGCCGCAGCAGAAAATTCTTCAAATATATCAACTGATGTTTTAGTTAAGGTAATTTCTACAAAAACCAACATGCCGGCACCTAACATCGATGGGTCGACGCGAGCATGATACCCCTTAATATAACCTTGAGTTTCCAAGCGCTTAACTCTTTCTAAACAAGGGCTAGCACTTAGCCCCACTTTATTGGCAAGCTCTGCGTTAGTGACTTTTGAATTTTTTTGCAATTCAATAAGAATGTTTCTATCAATTCTATCAAGGTGTTTAGGCGTTTTTATAAGCATAGAATATTCCGACGAATGAGTAATCTACAAAATATTATACTTTTGAAAGACTAAATACCCAACAACTTACTTTAAATATTCACCTATACTTTTTTGCCTAAAATATCCCTATCGCTGGAGCAAATTATGTTAATCGGTGTACCAAAAGAAATTAAGAACCATGAATATAGAGTCGGTTTGACCCCAGCAGCGGTCAAAGAGTTTGTACATCACTCACACCAAGTATGGGTAGAAACTCAAGCAGGACATTCTATAGGCTTTACCGATGAGCAATATATTGCATCCGGTGCAGAGATAATTGACAGCGCAGAAAAAATATTTGCCAAGGCGGATATGATTGTAAAGGTCAAAGAGCCTCAGCCAAATGAATGTAAGATGTTACGTCCAGGTCAAACTTTATATACTTATCTGCATTTAGCACCCGATCCAGTACAAACTCAGTTATTAGTTGAGTCAGGCGCAACCTGTATTGCCTATGAAACTGTGACAGACAATAGAAACACCTTACCGCTTTTAGCGCCTATGAGTGAAGTGGCAGGAAGAATGTCGGTGCAAGCCGGTGCGCATTATTTAGAAAAAGCCCAAGGTGGTAGCGGTACGTTATTAGGCGGCGTACCCGGTGTAGCCCCCGGTAAAGTGTTAGTCATTGGTGGTGGTGTAGTAGGTTTGAATGCCGCTAAAATGGCAATGGGCTTAGGCGCTGATGTCACCATACTTGATCGCTCTTTAAATAGATTACGCGAATTAGATGATATCTTTGAAGGTCGTTTAGCCACCGTATTCTCAACGGCAGAAGCCATTGAATATTATTCATCTAGAGCAGACTTAGTTGTGGGTGCCGTTTTAGTCCCTGGCGCTGCCGCACCTAAATTACTCAACCGAGAACATATCAAAAATATGAAACCTGGCTCTGTGTTAGTAGACGTTGCTATAGATCAAGGTGGATGTTTTGAAACATCAAAGGCCACAACTCACCAAGATCCGGTGTATATCATTGATGACGTAGTACATTATTGTGTAGCCAATATGCCAGGTGGTGTGGCCCGTACATCCACTATGGCACTGAATAATGCAACTTTGCCCTTTGGACTTGCTTTAGCCAATAAAGGCCCGAAACAAGCCATGTTAGATGACCCACATTTATTAAATGGTTTAAATGTTCATCAAGGTAAAGTCACGTATAAAGCGGTTGTAGATGCGTTAGGTAAAGAGCTTAACCTTGAATATTTAGACGCTAAAACGGCGTTAGAAACACTGTAGTATTAGCTAATAGTGGCATTGATCTGAATTAAGGTCTTGAGAGGGTCGGCTGATTGAGTAATCGGTCGACCAATAACCAAGTAATCAGAACCCGCTTGAATTGCCTGTTTAGGCGTCATTACACGCATTTGGTCGCCTTTGCTTGATCCTTCAGGGCGAATTCCAGGTGTGACTAGCTGAAAATCTTTGGCAATATTTGATTTGAGTAATGTCGACTCTTGCGCCGAACACACTACTCCGTCCAAACCACAATCATGTGTCAATTTAGCTAACTTCAACACGTGTTCTTCTGGTGTGGAATTAATACCGATAGCCGTTAATTGTTGTTGATCCATACTAGTTAAAACTGTGACAGCAATCAGTAAAGGTCTGTTAGTCGTATACTTATCAAGACTTTCTCTGGCATATTCCATCATTTTTGGACCACCTGATGCATGCACATTGACCATCCACACACCTAAATCAGCAGCGGCTTGGCAAGCCTTAGCGACAGTATTAGGAATATCGTGAAATTTTAAGTCTAGAAAAACATCATAATTTTTATCAACTAGAGACCTTACAAAACTAGGGCCAAAATGCGTGAACATTTCCTTGCCCACTTTTAGTTTGCACATTGTTGGGTCAAGCTTATCAACAAACGCATCGGCCTTATTCTGTTGATCAAAATCAAGCGCTACTACAACTTTAGGATCTCTTTTAATATTTATCACACTACTCCCCGTCTAGGCCTTTAATTGGTTTAACCACACCCCATTTTTTGCATGAAGGACATAACCAGTGAATTTTGCTACCAGCAAACCCACAGCTATGACATTTATACTTAGGCCGTTGTTCTATTTGCTCTTCTACTAATTCTTTTAGCAATACCAAACTATTAGTCGATTGCTCATGATCTTGTAAATCAATGTAAAGTCCCATTAAGGTTTTGAATCCTTTCATGGTGGGATGTTTCTTTAGTTGTTCTAGTAATACTTGTGCGGCATTTTCTGCTTCGCCATCTTTAGCCATAAGTTTAACTTTAGCCAAGTAGGCAGTCGCACATTGCTGCCAGTATTCATCCAATACTTTATTCAGTTTTACATCGTCATTTAACCGCTCAGCACACTCTTCGATTAGAGGAATAGCCTCACTTAACCAACTCACGTCTCGGCTAGGAATTTCACTCAAACAATCAATAGCGTCACTATATTTTTGTTGTTGCATAGCAATTTCACCTAACAAAAGCCAAGGACGAACCGCTTTTTCATCGGCAACCACTGCTTTTTTAAGGTTTGCTTCTGCTTCAATCAGGTTATTGTCTTTAATCTCAATACAGGCTTGTTCACAGTAAAAGTGTGCGACTCTATTACATAACTCATCACTGTCACCGCCTGCACCAATCATTTGTTCTGCTAGTTCAATCGCTCTTTTCCACTCTTTGGTGGTTTGATAAATATTGAATAGTTGGACTTGTGCATTTAAGAAATGTTTTTGGCTATTTAATAACTGTAAAAAGGCATTTTCTGCACGTTCTAAAAAACCAGCCAAAATATAATCTCGACCTAATTCATATAACGCAGATTCTCTTTGTAGCGCTGAGATTTGTTCTTTACTGACTAAGTTTTGATGCACTCTAATAGCGCGATCTAGCTCACCTCTGTGCCTGAAAAACTTGCCCATTGCGATATGGGTTTCAACCGTATCACTATCTAAATCGATCATTTTAATCAGTGTATCAACCGCTTTATCGGGCTCATCTGAAAGAAGGAAATTTAGCCCTCTATAATAATGTTTGGCTAAGATACTTGAATGTCGCTGTTGTGCCTGACGAGCACTGTTTCGACCCATCACCCAACCATATCCGGCGGCAACTGGGAGTAATAGAAAGAGGAGTTCTAACATTATGAAACGTTAGCGGGCATTGAGAGTTTTTTATTTTTGCGCTCTAAGCTACTTATACGCCATTTTAATCGCAAGATATAACCGATAATTAGCAACACGGAGAATAAAACGCCTAAAGAGAATGTTATGGCCAATAATACTGACATACGCATGTCTGTTTCGGCCAATATATAGTTGATAGACACTAAATGACTATTCTGTGAACCGATAAACCCAGCGATAATAAGCGTTAACAATACAAAGAGTAATAACAATAATCCTTTAACTTTCATTTCGCCCCCTTTGGGTTTTCTAATCTAACATGGCATTGATGGCTAGTTTGGTTTCGACTACTACTTTGATTATTCAATGTGGTCTACAAAATGAAGTGATAGAACATTGTGTAACTCTAACAAAAACGGCACCCTAATTGGAGTGCCGTTTTTAAAAAATATTACCAAAAAATCAACTAACTAAACTCTCGTTGACCCTTTCACGTAATTCCTTACCTGGTTTAAAATGTGGAACGTATTTACCATCAAGCTTCACAGTTTCACCGGTTTTCGGATTACGACCAACGCGTGGTGCACGATAATGCAAAGAAAAACTACCAAAACCTCTAATTTCGATACGTTCACCTTTTTGTAAGGTTTGCGCCATCTGTTCTAGCATTTCTTTTATCGATGATTCCACGTCTTTGGCTGGAACCTGACGCATTTTATCGGCCAGTCTTTCTATAAGTTCTGACTTAGTCATTAGTAAACTCTCCGTCAATCAAAAAAGCTGTTAGTACCGATAATAAGCGCGTTAAGTTATTTGTCAAAACTATTCATGTTTCAAAAAATAATTAACACGCTTGCTTATGACGTCAATTAGTCGCTTTTAGCTGCTTTAAATGCATCAGCAAATGCGTTAGTGAAACCAACTTCTTCTTGTTGATTCACTTTATCAAGTGCGTCTTTCTCATCTGCATGGTCTTTCGCTTTAACAGATAAGTTAACGATGCGATTCTTACGATCAACACCCATGAACTTAGCTTCGATTTCTGTATCAACGCTAACAACTGTAGATGCATCTTCAACACGGTCACGTGCTAAATCAGCTACACGGATATAACCTTCAACTTCTTCACCAAGCTTAACAGTTACACCTTTAGCATCAACCGCAGTAACCATTCCAGTTACGATAGTACCTTTCTTAGTATCAGCTATGTACTGGTTGAACGGGTCTTCTTCGATTTGTTTAACACCAAGAGAGATACGTTCACGCTCTGGATCAACCTGAAGAACAACAGCAGATATTTCGTCGCCTTTCTTATAGTCACGAACCGCTTCTTCGCCAGTCTTATTCCAAGAGATATCAGACAAGTGAACTAGACCGTCTATGCCGCCATCAAGACCGATGAAGATACCAAAATCAGTGATAGATTTGATCTTACCGCTAACTTTGTCGCCTTTGCTTTGTGCTTTAGCGAATTCTTCCCAAGGGTTAGGAATACATTGTTTAAGGCCAAGAGAAATACGACGACGTTCTTCGTCAATTTCAAGCACCATAACTTCACAAACGTCACCAAGGTTAACCACTTTAGAAGGGTGAATGTTTTTGTTAGTCCAATCCATTTCTGAAACGTGAACCAAACCTTCAACACCGTCTTCGATTTCTACGAAACAA
Source organism: uncultured Paraglaciecola sp. (assembly GCF_913020055.1). Taxonomy (GTDB): domain Bacteria; phylum Pseudomonadota; class Gammaproteobacteria; order Enterobacterales; family Alteromonadaceae; genus Paraglaciecola. Next base: position 11,871 of record NZ_CAJWCF010000032.1, read on the forward strand.
CCGTAATCAGTTAGGTTAGTCACAGCACCGCTTAATTTAGCGCCTTCAGGGTAACGGTTAGCAATTTCTTGCCAAGGATCGTTGCCCATCTGTTTCATACCAAGAGAAACACGAGATTTTTCTTTATCGAATTTTAATACTTTAACGTTGATTTCATCACCAACATTAACGATTTCACTTGGGTGCTTAACACGTTTCCAAGCCATATCTGTGATGTGTAGAAGACCATCTACGCCACCTAAGTCAACAAACGCACCGTAATCAGTAAGGTTCTTAACGATACCCTTAACTTCATGACCTTCTTCAAGGTTAGCTAGAAGCGTATCACGTTCGGCACTGCTTTCTGCTTCGATAACCGCACGACGAGAAACAACAACGTTGTTACGTTTAGCGTCAAGTTTGATAACTTTAAACTCTAATTCTTTTCCTTCAAGATGAGTCGTATCGCGAACTGGACGTACATCAACCAAAGAACCTGGTAAGAAAGCACGAACTGTGTTCACTTCAACCGTAAAGCCACCTTTAACTTTACCGTTAATAACACCTATGATGGTTTCTTTTTCAGTGTAAGCCTTTTCTAATTCTACCCAAGCTTCATGGCGTTTCGCTTTTTCGCGAGATAAAATTGTTTCACCGAAACCATCTTCTATGGCATCCAAAGCGACATCAATTACATCACCTACAACAACATCTAGTTCGCCTTCGGCGTTTCTAAATTGTTCTACAGGGATGGCGCTTTCAGATTTAAGACCAGCATCAACAAGCACGATATCTTTATCAATTGATACGATAGTACCTTTAACGATAGAGCCAGGACGGGTTTCAATTACTTTTAAACTTTCTTCGAATAGATCAGCAAAATTTTCAATCATAGTGTTTTAATAAGTTTCTTTTTGACATCCACGTTACAATCCAGTGAGCGCGGGGTTGTTATTCATAACCAAATCATCCATAACTTGGCAGGTTTTTACTACTTAACTATTTATTGAGGTAGATGCTTTAGTTAATTTCTCTTCAATAAATATTTCAATCTTTTCAATCACTTGCCCTATATCCAACTTGGTTGAATCTAGAAACAATGCGTCTTTTGCTGGCACTAAGGGGGCAACGGTTCGATTCGCATCTCTTTCGTCACGCGCTTTTATGTCATCCAAAAGGCGCAGTATGCTAACATCATGCCCCGTATCTTTCAACTGCTTAAAGCGTCTATCGGCACGTTCTTCAGCGCTGGCCGTTAAGAAGATTTTAACTTGAGCTTCAGGGAAAACAACTGTTCCCATATCTCTTCCATCTGCCACTAGCCCTGGTGCTTGTTTAAAGCCTCTTTGACGTCTGAGTAACGCTTCTCTAATAGAAGGTAAAGAAGCTATTTTTGAGGCGGTAGCGCCTACTTCTTCAGTACGGATAGTATCGCTAACATCTTCGCCTTCAAGGATCACCCTGACGCCATTGCCTGTTGTTTCGAAGTTTACATCTAAGCCTGTTGCTAAAGGTAACAAACCTATCTCGTCATCGGCTGGTATTTGATGATGGATTGAGGCAACGGCTAAGACACGGTAGATAGCCCCACTGTCTAAGAAGTGCCAACCAAGCTTTTTAGCCAACAAGGTACTGGCAGTTCCCTTACCTGCTCCGCTTGGCCCATCGATTGTGATGACAGGTTCTGTGTACATGCGCTCTCCTGAGCTTAAGAAAATCGGGCGCAATTATACGGATAGATACTAGATAAGCAATGACACTATAGTGACAATTTTTTAACAATAAATGTATGCGGGTTAAAATCAATATAAATCAAGGGGCAACAGCCCCTTGCTGTAAAGTTTACTTACAAATAGTGTCAAACCTATCAAAATAGTCTGGAAAGGTTTTAGCCGTACAACTGGGATCATTGATTGTGACTGCGGTGTCACTTAAGGCAACTAATGAGAAACACATAGCAACACGGTGATCATTGTATGTATCAATCTCGGCATGTAGTAACTGTTTTGGCGGAGTAATAGTTATATAGTCTTCACCCTCTTCTACTGTCGCACCTACTTTACGAAGTTCACAACTCATTGCAGCTAAACGATCGGTTTCTTTCACTCGCCAATTGTAGATATTTCTAATTGACGTTGTGCCAGTTGCAAAAAGTGCCGTTGTTGCAATGGTCATAGCGGCATCAGGAATATGATTCATGTCTAAATCGACTGCGGTCAATGGTGCACTAGTGACTTCAATAAAGTCATCTTGCCAATTCACTTTTGCACCCATCTTTTCCAATACTTCGGCGAAACGAATATCACCTTGAATACTATTTTTGCCAATGCCAGTAACTTTAACTGTGCCACCTTTTATCGCGCCTGCCGCTAAAAAATACGAAGCTGATGATGCGTCGCCTTCCACCATAAAATGACCGGGAGCTTTATATTGCTGTAGTCCTTTAACCACAAACCGTTGATAGTTTTGGTTTTCAACTTCAATGCCAAACTGCGCCATAGTGTGCAATGTGATATCGATATAAGGTTTTGAGACTAAATCACCACTGATTTCAATAGTAGTGTCTTGCTTGAACAGAGGCGCACTCATTAGCAAAGCTGTTAAAAATTGGCTAGAAACACTGCCATCCACTGTGATACTGCCACCTTGTAAGGCATGGCCTTTAATTGATAAAGGAGGATAATCATCATTTTTTAAATACTCTATGTCAGCTCCTGCTTGGCGCAAAGAATCAACTAAAGCACCTATTGGCCGCTCTTCCATTCGAGGCTCACCTGTCAGCTCAAACTCTCCAATGCTACATGCAAGCGCAGCACAAAGTGGTCGCATAGCTGTACCAGCATTACCTAGAAATAAACTAACAGGCTCAGGCACATTGAACACACCTGCATTACCTGTTACCCAACACTGGGTTTTACATTCAGATAAACGATAACTAACATTCAATTTGGTCAAGGCATTAAGCATATGGTGAATGTCTTCACTGTCTAGCAAGTTCGTGAGATGCGTTTCGCCTTTGGCCAATGCAGCGAGCAGCAACGCACGGTTAGACAAACTTTTTGACCCCGGTACATTCACCGTCCCACCTACCAGATTAATCGGTGCAAGATGTAATTTTTCCATTATTTGTGTCTCCTAGCGAAATCTCGCATAAATTTGGTTAACGCTAAAACACCTTCGATAGGCATAGCATTATAGATACTGGCGCGCATGCCACCTACATTACGGTGGCCCTTGAGTGCGGTTAATCCTGCTTGTTCTGATTCTGCTATAAAAATAGCGTCCAAGTCCGTATTAGGCAGATGAAAAGTAACGTTCATTTTTGAGCGAAAATCTGCGTGGACTTTGTTTAGATAGAAACCACTTTCATCAATACATTTATACAATAGCGCTGCTTTTTCAGCATTCTTCTTGGCTATAGCTTCAACTCCACCTTGTTCTTTAAGCCATTTAAAGACTAGCCCCGCTAGATACCATGAATAAGTAGGTGGCGTATTGTACATGGAGTCATGCTTAGCCATGGTTTTATAATGCAAAAAGGTCGGTATTTCAGGCATCGCAAAATCTAATAAATCATCTCTGACAATAACAACAGATAAACCTGATGGACCAATGTTTTTCTGAGCACCTGCATAAATCACCGCAAACTTTGAGACATCTATGGGTTGAGACAAAATATTAGAAGACATATCCACTACTAATGGCACATCGCCGCAATCTGGGATGTCATTTATTTCGATACCATCGACGGTTTCATTTGAACAATAATGTACATAAGCACTTTTTTGATCAATTTGTGAGGGGGTAATATGAGGGACAGTACTTAAACCATCCTGAATGACAACGCCCGCCACCACATTGGTTTTTAAAAATTTACCGGCTTCTTTTATTGCTCCTTCAGACCAAGACCCCGTCAGCAAAAAGTCAGCTGAATCACCTCTTTCACGCAAGTTCATTGGAACAGCAGAAAACTGACCTCGCCCACCACCTTGAGCAAACAGAACTTTGTAGTTAGCAGGCACACAGAGTAATTCCCTTAGATCTTGTTCTGCTGTCTCAGCCAGCGCAATATACTCTTTACTGCGATGACTAATCTCCATCACAGAACGGCCCAAAGATTGCCAATCTAAAAACTCTGCTTGTGCTTTTTCCATCACTGCTGTGGGTAACATGGCAGGACCTGCACAGAAGTTATAAATTTTTGTCATTTATCTACCAAAAAAAAACGAGTGGCATCAGCCACTCGTTATTGTTTCTAATTTAGGGATATTAGTACCTATAAATTAGTTAGTTTCCATATTTTTCAATATAAAAAATTGGACTCACTTATTCGTCTTTGTTTTCTTCAGCGTTGTCATCAGTTTTGTCGCCAGTTTTGTCGCCAGTACTTTCAACAGCACTTGCTTCAATCACTTCAGCTTCTTCGCCTTCGATTAACTCAACTTCAGGCACTTCGATTTCGTCGATACGTTGTAAACCAACAACGTGTTCGCCTTCAATGGTGCGTATTAAGCGCACACCTTGAGTATTACGGCCAACAGTTGAGACTTCTTCAACGTGGGTTCTAACGAGTGTACCTTGGTCACTGATAAGCATGATTTCATCACTTTCATTGACCTGTACTGCGCCAACTACTTTTCCGTTACGCTCAGAGACTTTTATTGATACCACACCTTGAGTCGCACGACTCTTCGCTGGGTAATCTGCCACTGGCGTACGTTTACCAAAACCGTTTTCAGTTGCGGTCAAAATTGCACCGTCACCTTTAGGTACAATCAGTGAGATGACTTTTTGTCCGTCTTTTAGGCGAATACCGCGCACACCTGTCGCAGTTCTTCCCATCGGACGTAACGCAAGTAACTCTTCGCCTGTTTCTGGATCAAGTTTAACATTGCCAGTTTCCGCTTCACGTTGTTTCTCGTTAAAACGTACTACCTTACCTGCATCAGAGAACAACATAATGTCGTCTTCACCGTTGGTGATATCCACACCAATCAACTCATCTCCATCGTTCAAATTAACGGCAATGATTCCGTTCGCTCTTGGACGAGAATATGATGTTAATGCAGTTTTCTTCACTGTACCGTTGGCAGTTGCCATCAATACATATTTACCTTCTTCAAATTCTTGAATAGGTAAAATAGCGGTAATACGTTCATTTTCTTCAAGAGGAAGAATATTCACTATTGGACGACCACGAGCGTTTCTGCTGGCTAGGGGCAATTGATACACTTTTAACCAATACAAACGGCCACGCGTAGAGAAGCACAAAATATGATCATGGGTGTTAGCTACCAATAACTTCTCAATGAAATCTTCATCTTTCATCTTAGTAGCAGACTTACCACGTCCACCACGACGCTGAGATTCATAATCATTGAGTTTTTGATACTTAACATAACCTTCACGAGATAAAGTGACTACCACTTCTTCTCTTTCGATTAAATCTTCAATATCAATATCGTGAGATGCGGCAGTAATAACTGTGCGTCGTTCATCGCCATATTCATCACGCACTTGTTCAAGCTCTTCACGAATAACTTCCATCAAACGTTCAGGGCTTCCTAAGATGTGTAATAACTCAGCGATAACTTCAAGTAACTCTTTGTATTCGGACAATATTTTGTCGTGTTCCAAACCAGTTAACTTATTCAAACGTAAATCAAGAATAGCTTGAGCTTGTTGTTCAGTTAAATAATATAACCCATCACGAATACCATACTCTGGCTCTAACCAGTCTGGACGTGCAGCATCGTTACCAGCTCGTTCAAGCATTTCAGCTACATCGCCTAAAGACCAACCTTGTGCGGTCAAAGATACTTTGGCCTCAGCGGGACTTTTAGAGGCCTTTATCATAGCAATGATTGGATCAATATTAACCAACGCAATCGCTAAACCTTCAAGAATATGAGCACGTTCACGAGCTTTTTTCAGTTCAAATACGGTACGTCTTGTAACCACTTCGCGGCGATGTAATACAAACGCCTTTAAGATATCCATTAAATTAAATATCTTAGGCTGAGTCTTATCTAGCGCCACCATATTGATACCAAATACGGTTTGCATTTGGGTTTGAGAATAAAGGTGGTTTAACAGTACTTCGCCTGATTCGTTGCGTTTTACTTCAACAACAATACGCATTCCGTCTTTATCAGACTCATCACGTAAGGCAGAAATACCTTCAATTTTCTTTTCTTTAACCAAATCGGCGATTTTTTCAATTAATCGCGCTTTATTCACCTGGTAAGGGATTTCGTGAACAATAATGGTTTCTTTACCGTTATCTTCGGTTTCAATTTCTGCACGGGCGCGCATATAAATTTTGCCGCGACCAGTACGATAGGCTTCTTCAATACCCTTTCTACCACTTATAAATGCAGCAGTGGGGAAATCAGGTCCTGGAATGTGTTCAATTAATTCTTCGATAGTTATATCTGGGTTATCAACCATAGCGATACAACCATTAACCACTTCAGTTAGGTTGTGTGGCGGTATATTAGTCGCCATACCTACCGCAATGCCTGAAGAACCATTGATCAATATATTAGGGACTCTGGTTGGCAAAACATTAGGAATAAATTCTGATTCGTCGTAATTAGGTACAAAATCAACAGTTTCTTTTTCTAAATCAGCCAATAACTCGTGCGCTATTTTTGCCATACGAATTTCGGTGTAACGCATCGCCGCAGCTGAATCACCATCTACAGAACCAAAGTTTCCTTGGCCATCAACTAGCATATACCTAAGGGAGAAAGGCTGCGCCATACGTACGATAGCTTCGTAAACAGCTGAATCACCATGAGGGTGATATTTACCGATTACGTCACCTACTACACGGGCAGACTTCTTATAAGGTTTGTTAAAGTCATTTTTTAATTCGTTCATGGCAAACAAAATCCGGCGGTGAACCGGCTTTAAGCCATCTCGTACATCAGGCAGCGCCCTGCCAACAATAACGCTCATCGCATAGTCGAGATAAGAGTTTTTAAGTTCTTCTTCTATATTAATTGGAAGAATTTCATGGGCGTGATCAGTCATATACAGCCTTGTCCCTAATCGTTATTATTAAAATATTAATCAAGTGAAATTCGTTTGGTCAATTATAAGCTAGGACTTAAAATTAGGTTTACGTTCCCACTCAAATTTATCTTTATTTTCAACCGCTCGATTCTATCACCTACAAATTAAAATGAATAGCTGCAAGTCGCTCATATAGTGTTCAAACAGACAGTATCTATCCACATTATGTCAAAAATCACGTTTCAGGACCACAGGGACGCTTCAATTCAAGGTTCGTCAATGCCTTGCCTTCTGAAAAAACTTAATGAAGACGTGGAGTGTCCTAGACGTTTTCTTTGAGACGGTTTTTAATCGTTATTTATCCAGCGTTGGCAATTTTATTTACTCGGATAGTAGATTAAGATGGGCGTTGTTTAAGATAAGAATGATAATCAGGCCAAATGATCAATAAACAAAATGTCGACCATAACGAAATCCAAAAGTTTTCTGAATTAGCTTCAAGGTGGTGGGACCTTGCTGGTGAATTCAAACCATTACATCAAATCAATCCTTTAAGAACAGATTATATCCAGCAACATAGTGATGGTTTGTCAAATAAACAAGTATTAGATGTGGGTTGTGGTGGCGGCATTTTAGCTGAAAGCATGGCGCGTCATGGTGCCCAAGTAACGGGCATTGATATGGGTGAAGCACCTTTAGAAATCGCTCGTTTGCACGGTTTAGAATCTGGCTTAAGCGTCAATTATCAGCAGACTACCGCCGAAGAGTTTGCCGATAAACACCCCGCTCAGTTTGATGTGGTGACCTGTATGGAAATGTTAGAACACGTGCCCGACCCTAGCTCAGTGGTCAACGCCTGTTATCGTTTAGTCAAACCTGGTGGGCATGTGTTTTTTTCTACCTTAAATAGAAATATTAAATCTTACTTGATGGCCATTGTTGGTGCCGAATACGTGTTAGGGCTAGTACCCAAAGGTACACACCAACACGATAAATTTATTAAACCATCAGAATTGATATCTTGGATAGACGACACTCAACTGGTAGTGCACAGAATGATTGGCTTACATATGAACCCCATAAGCCAAGAATATTATCTATCCAAAAATAACGTGGATGTTAATTATATAATTCATTGCCAAAATAGCGACGCTTAAATGTTAAATAGACCTAATGCGATATTATTCGATCTTGATGGCACCTTACTCGATACTGCTAAAGATTTAGGAAATGCGCTAAATCATATTCTAAGAGATTTGGAGCGCCCTGAAGTGGCTCATGAGACCTACCGCAACATTGCTTCCGATGGAGCCAAAGGCATGCTCGAATTAGGTTTTGGCGATGATCTTAAAAACTTTGACTTTGCTAGTTTGCGTCAGCAGTTTTTAGATTACTACGATAACAATATTTGTGTAGATACTGACTATTTTGTCGGTATTGAAGACCTTCTATTGAATCTGAATCAAAATGCGATCCCTTGGGGAATTGTCACCAACAAACCAGAATTTTTGACCTTAAAACTGGTTACGTCATTTCCTCTGTTACAAAATTGTGCAGTGATTATTAGTGGCGATACATTAAGCGAAAGAAAACCCCATCCTCTACCTTTATTACATGCCGAAGAAAAACTTTCTTTGGCCTTACCCAACACTTGGTACATAGGCGACGCTGAAAGAGATATTCAAGCAGCAAACTCAGCTAATATGGTTAGCGTTATTGCCCAATACGGTTATATCTCAGACAAACAACAAACTGTCGAGTGGAACGCAGACCTTAGCATTCATAGCCCGAGCGATTTATTAGCCTATTTTTAAGTCAACAAGTCGAAGACCAATCATTGAAAAACACGACATCTAGTGCCTTAGCCCAGCTTTCACCCCCATATATCCATAAATTCATAAATCTCGTTTTTTACATTAAAAAAGTTTAATAAAAAAAATATGTTAAATATTGTCTTGCATTTCTATTAACCGAAACTCAAAAGGCGCTTTTAGGTGAGTCACTACTAACCTTTTATTTACTGCACCAAGATCGAACATAAAACCACCACATGTTGGGTTGCATTGCATCAAAAACCTCATTATCTTGTGTTATGTTGAATACGAAAACACAAATATAACAAAAACTTTAAAAAAGCAAAAAATGTGTTCGTATTAACAAACATAAAGGGCTTAGGGGTAAGCAACTCTAACATTGCATTTTCACGCTAAATAAAAGTCATCTATACGGCTTAAAATAATAAAGAACGGCTAAAAACATGAATAACAATTTATACGTCACTAAACGCACCGGCGAACGTGAGATTATTGATCTGGAAAAAATCCATAAAGTAATCGAATGGGCTGCAAAAGGCTTAAATAACGTTTCCGTTTCACAAGTTGAAATCAAAGCGCATATTCAATTTTACGACGGTATTAAAACGGCTGATATACACGAAACACTGATACGCTCTGCTGCCGATTTAATTTCGACTGATTGTCCAGACTATCAATATTTAGCCGCGCGATTAGCCATATTTCATTTGCGTAAAAAGGCCTATGGTCGTTTTGAGCCACCGACTTTGAAAGATCATGTTAAAAGCATGGTGGACAAAGGTAAGTACGACCAGCATTTATTGCAAGATTACAGCGCTGCCGAATTTGATGAAATAAATGAATATCTCGATCATTGGCGGGATATGGATTTTAGTTATGCGGCAGTTAAACAACTCGAAGGCAAATACTTAGTCCAAAACCGAGTGACTGGCGAAATTTACGAAAGTGCACAGTTCTTATATATATTAGTCGCAGCTTGTTTGTTTGCTAACTATGAAAAAGATACACGTATGGACTACATCAAACGTTTTTATGATGCCACGTCTAAATTCAAAATTTCATTACCAACGCCTATCATGGCCGGTGTTAGAACCCCTACCCGTCAATTTAGTTCTTGTGTATTAATTGAAGCTGGAGACAGTTTAGACTCCATTAATGCCACAGCGAGTGCCATAGTCAAATATGTTAGCCAACGTGCTGGTATTGGTGTCAATGCAGGACGTATTCGCGCTGTAGGTAGTCCTATTCGTGGTGGTGAAGCTTTTCACACTGGTTGTATTCCCTTTTATAAGCACTTCCAAACAGCGGTTAAGAGTTGTTCACAAGGTGGTGTCCGAGGCGGTGCAGCGACATTGTTTTACCCCTTGTGGCATTTAGAAGTCGAATCACTTTTAGTATTGAAAAATAACCGTGGTGTCGAAGAAAACCGTGTACGTCACTTAGACTACGGTGTGCAATTTAATAAATTGATGTATACCCGTTTAATCAAAGATCAGCACATTACCTTATTCAGCCCTTCTGACACACCTGGTCTGTACGACGCATTTTTTGCCGACCAAGATGAATTTGAACGTTTATATGTGCACTACGAAAAAGACGAAAGCATCCGTAAAAAGCATATTAAAGCCATTGAATTATTTAGCTTATTTATGCAGGAGCGTGCCAGTACTGGTCGTATCTACTTACAAAATGTTGATCACTGTAATACTCACAGCCCATTTAACCCTAAATTGGCACCGGTTCGTCAGAGCAATTTGTGTTTAGAAATTGCCTTACCGACTAAACCTCTAGAACACGTGAATGACGAGAATGGCGAAATAGCCTTATGTACGTTATCTGCATTTAACTTAGGTGCGATTGAAAGCCTGGATGAGTTTGCTGAATTGTCTGACTTAGCTGTGCGAGCACTCGACAACTTGTTAGATTACCAAGATTACCCTGTTCCAGCGGCGTTCAATGCCACCATGGGGCGTCGTACATTGGGTATAGGTGTGATTAATTTTGCTTATTACCTCGCCAAAAATGGAGTGAAATATTCAGACGGTAGCGCAAATGGTTTAGTTCATCGAACCTTTGAAGCCATGCAATATCACTTAATGCAGGCCTCTTGTAACTTAGCCAAAGAAAAAGGTGCGTGTCCTAAATTCAACGAAACCACTTATTTCCAAGGTTTAATGCCAACTGATACCTACAAAAAAGACCTCGATAAAATTTGTGACGAACCACTTCATTGCGATTGGGATTCACTTAGATCAGACATTAAACAATACGGCTTACGTAACAGTACACTGTCGGCTTTGATGCCCTCAGAAACATCCTCGCAAATATCCAATGCCACGAATGGAATCGAGCCACCTCGAGGACATATCAGTGTTAAGTCCAGTAAAGATGGTGTGTTAAAACAAGTTGTACCCGAATACGAAAGACTTAAAGACAAATACGAGTTGTTATGGGACTTACCGTCGAACGATGGTTATCTACAGCTAGCGGGTATCATGCAAAAGTTTGTTGACCAAACCATTTCTGCCAACACTAGCTACGACCCGAATAAATACGAAGGCGGCAAAGTACCAATGAAGTTATTACTTCAAGACTTACTAACCAGTTACAAACTAGGGGTGAAAACCTTGTATTACCACAATACCCGTGATGGTGCTGACGATGCGACTCAGAATGAACTTGCTAGTACGAGTCAGAAGTTTGTACCAAAAGAAGTGGTCATTGAAGAAGATGACGACTGTGCTGGCGGCGCATGTAAAATCTAAATTCAGTAAGCTGCTTTCTACTTAAGAAGGCAGCTTTTTCTAAGCGTTTCGAATTCTTAATGGCAAAAATAATTAATGAAATATACCACTTTTAGTCAAATAAATAACAACCCACTGACAGAATCGATGTTTTTCGGCAACCCAGTAAACGTGGCACGTTATGACCAACAAAAGCATCATATTTTTGAAAAATTGATCGAAAAACAGATTAGCTTTTTTTGGCGTCCTGAAGAAGTTGATGTCAGTAAAGACAGAGTCGACTTTCAAAAGTTAAGTGACTCAGAAAAGCATATTTTTATTTCTAATTTGAAATATCAAACATTGTTAGATTCAATTCAGGGTAGAAGTCCTAACATCGCTTTTTTGCCGATCATTTCCATTCCAGAATTAGAAACATGGGTAGAGACCTGGTCATTTTTTGAGACTATTCACTCTCGTTCTTACACTCATATTTTACGTAACCTATTTGGTGATCCCAGCAGTATTTTTGAAGACATAGTAGAAAATGAAGAAATCAAAAAGCGTGCGGCTGATATCTCTCAGTATTACGATTCCCTCATTTTTGCCACCCAGTTATGGCAAACGTTAGGAGAAGGCACACACGTAGTCGATGGTGTGAGTCATACAATCACGATGCGTGAACTTAAGAAAAAGCTTTATCTATGCATGAATTCAGTCAATGCCTTAGAAGCGATTCGTTTTTATGTGTCCTTTGCTTGTACCTTTGCCTTTGCAGAGCGCGAATTAATGGAAGGTAACTCCAAAATCATTCGCTTAATTGCCCGTGATGAAAACCTACATTTAACCTCGACTCAGCATGTGTTGAACTTATGGGCAAAAGGCAAAGATGATCCAGAAATGGCCGAAATAGCAGAGGAATGTAAAGAACAAGCCACCCAGATATTCCTAAATGCAGTAGAGCAAGAAAAAGAATGGGCGGCATTTTTGTTTCAACACGGATCAATGATTGGTCTAAATAAAGAAATTTTATGCCAATACGTAGAATTTATTGCTAATCACCGTATGTCAGCCATAGGCTTAGGCCAACCATTTGATGTAAAGAGCAACCCTCTTCCATGGATGAATAACTATTTAAGTTCTGATAACGTGCAAGTTGCCCCTCAAGAGTCAGAAATCAGCTCTTATCTAGTCGGTCAAATTGACTCTGAAGTCAATGCCGAAGATTTTGGTGACTTTGACTTATAACCCCTGATTTATAAATAAAATGAGTAAAAACAACGACAGTTTTATGGTTAGTATAAAAGATCATAAAACTGTCCAACATACTGCCTCAAAGACACTACTAGAAACCATCGAACTTCACCAAATTGAGGTCCAATATCATTGCCGCGAAGGCTATTGTGGTGCGTGTAGGAGCAAATTGATCTGCGGAAAAGTTGAATACACCACCGACCCATTGGCGTTTATCGATGATGATGAAATATTACCCTGTTGCTGTATTCCAATAAGTAATATTGAAATAAAGCTTGGCTAGGGTTTGGTTTAGTTAAAACACTCGTTAATCAACTAATTGATACTCGTCACGGAGTATCTGAATAATTTCAGCCTTAGGATTGTTACTTAACACCAGAGAGTGTCCGGTAATTTTTTCTGCTATTTCAATATAGGTTTTAGAAACCTGCATCAAGACATCTACAGGTAAAGCATTGTCTGTCGCTAATGCTTGGCGCTCAGGCATTCGTTCTTTGTTTAGCAAAATATCTGGGTCAGGAAAATGGTTTAGCAATAACTGACGAAACCCTTCTTTAGAATTTTCTACCACACTGCCCTGTGCATATTGCTGTGCATCCCAAATTCTGGAGGAATCTGGCGTGCCAACTTCGTCCATATAAATCAACTTATCATTACCTTCTAAATCTTTGATATAGCCGAACTCAAACTTGGTATCCACAAACACTTGACCCAACCCAGACAAAGCCTGACTAATCAGGGAGAACCCTTCGGTTAACAGTTTTTCATATAATGAAACATCACTTTGACTTTTAAAATTAAACGCTGGGTAGTTATCAAGTATATTCTGACGGGTAATATTCACATCATCTGCTTCAGGTACATTAGGGATCCCCTTTAAAATACCTTTTGTAGAAGGTGTCATCAGTAAATTAGCCAATTTACTGTCTTGACTGAGGCCTTCCTCGAGTTGAATACCACAAAAGTTTCTTTCACCTTTTGCATAAGCTCGCCACATTGAGCCTGTAATATATTGACGACAAATTGCTTCAATCATCACAGGTTGTGCTTTTTGCACTATCCAAACAAATGGATGAGGAATATCCAGAATATGACTATCAGCTAAACCTTGTTGTTTAAACAACTTAAACCAATGATTAGAAATAGCATTTAAAGCAGCGCCTTTGCCAGGCACACCTAACATGCCACCTTCACCGTGCCAGATACAATCGAACGCTGAGATCCGGTCGCTGATCACCATAATGGCTAAAGGGGTATCAATCGGTACTGGATAGGATTTTTCTTCAATTAGGCGACGACTGTCTTGTTCTGTTAACCAATAAACAGAGCGTACTTTGCCACTATGTACTGGAAGTTCAGTTCGAATTGGTAGGTCATTGTTAACCGATAAAATTGAATCCGCAATCGACATGCAATGCCAACTCCTTATGGTGAAGAATGTACAAAGTTTGAATGATGTTTACTTTAAAAACACATCCTCTGGCTGCGCTGGCAACCAGAGGTATACTAATTATATATCTAGATCGTCAGCCGACATGAACTTTGAAAATTTCGGATACAAATCGGTTAGTTTATTCACTAAGAAGGGTTTATTCTCATCATCTAACATTGTGATAGAGGTTTTTTTACCTAAACCTACCACTTTGATACGATACTCTTGTGTATCTAAGTCGAACTCATTTTTGTCGCTAGACCAAATATTGCTCCACCAACCGTCTTCAGAACCATTGTATTTTACATCCAATAACCCGTTAGACTTGTCATAATCTTTTACATCAAAGCCCAATTTTCTCAGTACAAGTAAAAATCTAGGCCAAGTCGTGTCGTAGTCCGCTTCAACAACAAAAGCAGGCTCTCCATCACGATCAAAGCCTAACTCCATCTGTAAACCTTCACGGATTTTACGGAAACGTTTAACACCAGCGACTTTTGTTTCAAATTCATAGTTTTTGACGACTCTATTTAACACGTCGACTTCGTTTCGCCTTTTATCTCTAGCTTGAGTTATCTCAGTACTTTGAATGTCCACTTTTTCTTTATAGTCAACCAAATCAACACTAAGTGACGCAGTTCTACCATGGGGTTTCTTAATTAAAGAAAATTCAAACCGCTGCCCAACAGTACGCTCTGACTTAGACCAGCTATACCATTTGTTGTCTTTGCTTTCGTCCATTACCACCCAATCTGTGATTAAGCGTTGATTGTCTTTATCAAACTTTTCAACACCAATACCCTCAATTTCTAAAAATCGAATCAGAGAATTCCAAACTGCAGTATCTAAAGGAACACTGTCATCCACTTGGTCAAACCATACTGTGGCATTTTTTGAACCTTCTTCGATATGCGAACCTGCTACAACTGGCAATACCAATGAAGGCGAAAGTACACTCAACTCTTTGCCCATCGAGTTTTTGGGTGCATCTTCACCTAAATCAGGAAGTTTATAAGCCTCATTGAATCTAGGCGTATCCACATCATCTGGAATTTTAATTTTTTGCCCGGGTTGTTCTTTGACATAGTCAAATGAACCACTGGCTACTTCTCTTTCTTCTAATGAACTACAGGCAGTTAACAGAGTGGCTGTTATCACACCAATTAGTTGAAATTTATAGGTCATGCAATCTCCTTAAGATAATACGCCAGAACTGCGCATGACTTGTTCGATATGATTTTGGCTAGCTAGTTCCGATTCAACTAAAGGTAATCGTAAAAAAGCTGAATTAGTCAGCCCCATTTTATACAAAGCCCATTTAGGTAAAACAGGATTCGGTTCGACAAACAAAGCACTATGTAACCCGGCAATTTGTTTATCTATTGATTTTGCCAGCTGGAAATCCTTATTCAAAGCGGCATTGCACATGTTAGCCATTTGTTTGGGTGCAACATTAGCGGTGACTGAAATCACTCCATGACCACCGTTTTCAAGAAATTCACAACCGGTTAAATCATCACCACTTAATAAAATAAAATCGTCTGCGACTAGTTTTTGAGTTGCCTTCAAGCGCGCAATATCACCTGTTGCATCTTTTAAACCGACAATTTTAGGATGCAGAGCTAATTCAGCCACTGTTTCCGGTAACATATCTGCGACCGTACGACTGGGTACATTGTATAACAATACCGGTAAGTCTGTCGCATCAGCAATGGCCTTAAAGTGAGCCACCATGCCTTTTTGTTGTGGCTTATTGTAATAAGGTACAACACTTAAAAATCCTTCAATGCCCGTACCTGCCATTTGTTCACTTAAAAAGATCGCTTCTGAGGTAGAATTTGCACCGCTTCCTGCAACTATAGGTATTTTACCTTGAGCATATTCGACAGTGCGTTTGACCACTTCGATATGTTCAGAAAAGGGTAAAGTCGCAGACTCGCCAGTAGTACCAACAGACACAATGCCATGTGACCCATTTTGAATATGAAAATCAACGAGCGCCTTCAATGACGGATAATCTATTTCCCCGTTATCATGCATTGGCGTAATTAGCGCCACGAAACTGCCAGTAAACATTTGAACTCCCTAAAAATTAGCGCCTAATGGTAAAGATCTGGCCCCTTAAAAACAAGCATTGAATAGCCGGTTTAGCTGATTAAAATTGAAACTGGATCAACCTACCCACAATCATGTATGTTATAGCCAATTTCAAAGCAACAAATTGGTTAAAAATGCAGCAACAACTCATCATTACCATACTAGGTTCCGACCAATTTGGCGTATTAAGCAAATTGGCGGACACAGTCTCTGGAGTGGGATGCAATATTTTGGATAGTCGCCAAGCCGTTTATGGTCAAGATTTTTCACTTACCATGATTATCGAAGGTAGCCAAAGTGCCATTTCCCAAGCCGAATGTTTGTTGCCGCAAACGTGTCAGAAACATAATTTATTGTCGATGATGAAACGCACCAAAAAACATTGCAAACAAAACCTCGAACACCTAGCCGATGTCATTATTCATGGCGAGAGTACCCCTGGGTTGATTGACCAAATCACCGATTTTTTCGCATTACACAATATAACTGTTAGTGCATTTAGATTGAAGTTTTTAGATAAAGATGAAAACGACTCAGCAAGAAATAAACGTATGAAGTGCAAAATGGTTATTTCAATCCCGCATGAGCTCGAAGTTGAAAAAATTGAACTTGCTCTTCAAGCGCTGTTACACCCTCTAAACTTACAAGGTTCGATTAAACCAAACCATTAATCACCTGTTACTACTCTTTTTTAATACTATCTCAAGGTAATATATTTATGCAAATGCTAAAAGCGGGCGATGTTGCTCCTCAATTTTCACTGCCTAACCAAGATAATAAAACGGTTTCATTAAGCGACTTTAAAAATAAAAAAGTGTTGTTATATTTTTACCCTAAGGCGATGACCCCCGGTTGTACAATACAAGCACAAGGACTGCGGGATAGCCAAGCAGCATTGGCAGAGTTGAATGTTGCAGTATTGGGCGTAAGCCCTGACGCAGTTAAAAGATTGCCAAAATTTATAGAAAAAGAAAATCTCAATTTTGACCTTTTATCAGATGAAGATCATGCTTTAGCTGATGCTTTTGGTGTCTGGGGTCTTAAGAAGTTTATGGGTAAAGAATATGACGGCATTCACCGTATTACGTTTTTAATTAATGAAAACGGCAACATTGAACATGTGTTTGATAAATTCAAAACCAAAAACCATCATGAAGTAGTATTGGCTTATCTACAAAAGTAATCACTACTAAAGTTGGAGCCGAAATAATTCGGCTCCAACTTAGCTATATTTCAGTTTCTAATTCCTTTGGACTTGCCCAAGCATTGGCAACCGCCTTGACTAACGTTGCTAAAGGGATAGCGAAGAATACGCCCCAAAACCCCCATAATCCGCCAAAAAACAGTACTGCGATGATAATATACACAGGATGTAGACTCACCGCCTCTGAGAACAAAATAGGAACTAACACATTACCGTCTAAAGCCTGAATAATGCCGTAGGCGACCATCAAATACCAAAACTCAGGTGTTATACCCCATTGAAACAAAGCGACTATGGCTACAGGGATAGTTACTACAGCAGCACCTATATAGGGAATAAGTACTGAAAACCCTACCAACACACCTAGCAATAAAGCGTAACGTAAATCCATAAAGGCAAAAGTCACCGCAGATACAGTACCAATAATCACTATTTCAATGACTTTACCGCGAATATAGTTAGCTATTTGTATATTCATTTCACTGCCCACTTGTTTGATCAGTCGGCGTTCACTGGGTAACAAAGAAGAAATATTTGATACCAACATTTCTTTGTCTTTAACCATAAAAAACACCATCAATGGCACTAGAATCATATATATCAACAAAGCACCAACTCCACCTAAAGAGCTAAATGACGCAGATAACAATTGCTCTACCAAAACCACCACTCGCTGATTGATACTGTCCAAGACATCTTGAATTTGAGTAAGCTGTACAAGATCCGGATAGGTTTCAGGCAATTCTAGTAACCAAACCTGCCCCTTCTCCCATATTTGTGGCATTTCTTTTATCAAATTAATACTCTGCTGAACAACAACAGGCACCAGACCAACAAAAGTCAAAATCGATAAGCTAATAAAACCGAATAGTACTAAAACAGTAGTGTAGCCACGAGATAAACCTAACCGACATAATTGGACTACTGGCCAATCTAATAAATACGCAATCACCGCAGCCACAATAACAGGCATTAAAATACCGCCCCAAACCGCCAGTAACAATGAACTGATAAGCAGCAGCAATAGCAACATCATTGAGTCAGGATCTGAAAATTTTCGCTTATACCAACGTTCAAAAACGTTTAACATCTATTGTCCTTACAAATTATTAGGCATCGCCAAATACTGGTTGTTGGTGATAAGAGAAACTCACCTATATGATGGGGGACATTATTACACAACCCCGGCATGATAAAATAGGGCTTAACTTAGATTACAGAAATAAAGAGAGGTTGTTTTTGGAATTAGATTGGACATGTCGTTTTGGCAACGTAAAAGCCATTTTACGACTAAAAAAAACACTCACTTTAGGAGAGGTTCCTGATAATTTTCAAATAATAGCAAATAAACTATTAGAATTGGAAGGCACATTTACTGATGGTTTTGATAACAATATTAAATACTTACTAAACAAAAAAAACTGGCATTTGGCGAACTGCAATCAAGGTAAACCTAGTGTAGCGCTGAAAAAGCACCATAACCAATATGCATTTGATTTACATTGTTTCCCCGTGCTTAAAGGTGAACCTCAAGCCCTTATTAAACCTTTTGATGCCGATTCACCTTTTTTGGAATTTAATCCCTCTGCGTTAGGTCCCCTATTAAATATACCAAAACTAAGTGACTTTATTAGCCTAACTATTCGTCATGGTGATGAAGCGGACATGGAATTACTAAAATATGCCCATATGTTACTAGAACAGTTAATTGATTTATTAAGCAAATCATTGCATGTTGTTGAAAATGGTGGGAAATCAATTCAGGAATTATTTTTGTATATTGACCAACAATTAAAAGAAATGAAAACAGCATAAGGTAAAATTGAACTAATTAGCTGCTTGTTGATCCATAATATACTCAGACATTTATTAACCTGCACGGCCATGTAATATCAACCTAATAAAAACAGACGGAATCTATGATAAAACCTATTGCTAACACCGTTTTTTCTGCCTTAATTATAGTTTTTTTGGGCACTATGTCTGTTAGCGCAGTAAACAAGAAAAATGACTTACCTGAAATAGGTGTTGTCGCATCTAGTGCTATCAGCTTAGACAAAGAAGTACTAATTGGCGACATACTTATGCGTCAATTACGTGGTCAAGCACCTGTTATTAACGATCCACTGTTGGATGAATATATTCAAGACATTGGTAATCGTTTAGTTGCGCAAGCAGACAACGTTAAGTTTCCTTATAAATTTTTTATTATTAATAGTCCAGATATCAATGCATTCGCGTTTTTTGGTGGACATATCGGCATTCATTCCGGGCTTATTTTTAACGCCAGAAACGAGTCTGAATTAGCCTCTGTATTGGCTCATGAAGTCAGTCACGTTACCCAAAGACACATAGCTAGAAGCATGGAAGCACGGCAAAAATCGTCTCCATTACAAATTGCGAGTCTGTTAGGCAGCATCATGTTGGCTGTGGTTAATCCGGAAGCGGGCATGGCAGCGCTTTCAGTTAGCAATGCAGCATCGGCACAATCCTCTATCAATTACACCAGACAAAACGAAAAGGAAGCGGATAGAGTCGGCATCAGTATATTGGCTGATGCCGGTTTTGATCCAAATGGTGCAAGCAGCTTTTTTTCAATATTAGCTGAAAAAAACCGGCTTAAATCCACCCCATTAGCGTTTCTACTAACTCACCCATTACCAGAATCTAGGATTGCAGACGCGAGAACACGAGCAGCTCAATTTAGACCACGTAACATTCCAGAGAACATCAATTTTCACTTAGCTAAAACCAGAGTTTTGGCACGTTACTATGCCAACCCAAAACGGAATATTGAATACTTTTCAGAGATCATTCAAAAACAAACATATGTATTTAAACAGGCTGCAGAATATGGTTTGGCGTTATCTTATTTAGCCAACGAACAATTTGATCCCGCACTTAAATTGATAGACGGGCTGTTAGAAAAAGACTCTAATAACTTATTTTATTTAGATACCTATACCGACATTGCAATAGAAACCGATCAACATCAACAAGCAATAGATAGACTATCAGCGCAAATTATTCATGCGCCTTATAACCGAGTGTTAACCTTAAATTTAGCCAATGTATTAATCAAAACAAAAGATTTTGACAGGGCAACAACACTGTTAAAAGACTATTTATTAGTCAACCCAAATAATATGCTGGCACACGAGTTATTAGCAGATGCCTATCGCAGTAGCGAACAAAAACTAGAAATGCACCAAGTAAAAGCTGAAATTTATGCAATGGTAGCAGCCTATCCTAGAGCGATAGATGAATTACATACTGCTTACAATTATGCGAATGAACGTAAAATTGAAAAACAACGCATAAGAGCCAGAATTGACCAATTTAGAACTGCACAAGAACGCTTACAAACCCTTTAACTGATTGATAGTTTGAATTAGTTTTTCAGCGCTTTGTTCGCCTTTCAGTTGTTTTTGCACTTTTCCATCAGCATCAAGAACATAAGTGGTCGGCAAACTGCTAGGTAGTTTGCCCCATGGCAGCGTATTCAGTCTTTCTATAATCGGAAATTGAATCGTATATTTTTGTTGTAGTACCTTTAATTGGGAATTATCTAGCGGGTCAAAGCTCACAGCAAAAATCTCAATATTTTCATTATGTTGTTGATAGAACTGGTTCAACTCTGGCATTTCTCGCAAACATGGAGCGCACCATTCGGCAAAATAATTGACGACTTTCCACTTTCCTTGTGAATGACTCCAACGATGTCCCTGTCCATCAAGAGTCGTAAAATCTACTTTTAATTGCTGTTGACTCCATACACCAACAAACAAAGCCAACAGCGCAGCCAATATAATGACGATTTTTTTCAAAATAACAGTGTCCTAAATGCTGGTTACTCTCGTAACAAAATAAATAAAATGTAGAATACTACGTATAAATACGAAATCTCATTCGAAGTGAAAAAAATTTATGTCTGAACTCAAAATATTACACAACCCAAGATGTTCAAAAAGTCGCCAAACACTGCAAATACTCAATGAAAAAGGACTTGAGCCTCAAATTATTGAATATTTAAACAACCCATTAAGCGCAGATGAACTAACAGAAATAATTAGCCAATTAGGTTTTTCTTCAGCAAGGCAATTAATCAGAAAAGGGGAAGATGCATATAAAGAACAAAATTTGGCTGACCAAACCTTATCTGAAGAAGCCTTAATTAACGCCATGCTTAGCCATCCCAAACTCATTGAACGACCTATTGTTTTGTTCAACGGCAAAGCCGCAATTGGCCGACCTCCTGAATCTGTTTTGAGTATTTTATGAGTCAGGTAGTACTCATTCTTTATTACAGCCGGCACGGGGCGACTCAAGCGATGGCAAACAGCATCGCATTGGGGGTAGAAAAATCGGGGCTAGAAGCGCGTTTACGCTGTGTTCCTGAAGTCAGCAATAATATAGCTAACGATCAACACTCAGTTCCGCATTCGGGTGACCCTTATGTAGTCAAACAAGACTTAGAAGACTGCTGTGCTTTGGCACTTGGCAGCCCTACCCGTTTCGGAAATATGGCCGCTCCGTTAAAATATTTTTTAGACGACACTAGTGCTCAGTGGTTAGCAGGCACATTAGAAAATAAACCCGCTTGTGTTTTCACCTCTACATCCAGTATGCATGGTGGTCAAGAGACAACCTTACTAACTATGATGATCCCGTTACTTCACCATGGCATGGTATTATGTGGACTGCCCTACTCTAACCCAGAATTACATACCACCTTAACTGGCGGAAGCCCATATGGAGCAACACATTTAGCCCAAGGCGACAACAAAAACAAACTCTCTACAGATGAACAAAAATTGTGTGTAGCACAAGGCCAAAGACTGGCTAAATTGGCAGCAAAACTGGATACCTAATATGACATTTAATAGCAGCTTTTTTCGACGATTAACCTTAACCAGTTATTTACTTTTAATTGTTTGGTTAGTGGTCTGGCATTTTGTTTTAACCATCGATAAGCCCACTTCTACTTTGTTCACAATATTATTTTGGATAGTGCCGATTTTATTGCCGGCTAAAGGACTATTTGAAGGAAAACCCTATACCTATGCCTGGACCAACTTTATTGTCATGTATTATTTATTACATGGATTGACAGCTGTGTATGCTGTCGAAGGCGAAAGATGGTATGCACTAGTCGAAATATTACTGTGTAGTGTTTTATTTACTGGTTGTAGCTTCTATGCACGTATTAGAGGGCGTGAACTTGGCTTGGGCATACGCAAATTAAAAGAAGAATTACTTGAAGAAAAACACGCATTTGAAAGTTTAAAAACTAAAGATCAAAAATAGCCTTAACAAAAGGTATGGTGAGTTTTCGTTGCTGTTGCAGTGATTGCTCATCAAGTATTTCCAATGATTTGACCAAAGCGGGCATATCTCGTTGCCAATGATTAATCAAGTA
The DNA here is from genome assembly GCF_913020055.1 of uncultured Paraglaciecola sp. Lineage (GTDB taxonomy): Bacteria > Pseudomonadota > Gammaproteobacteria > Enterobacterales > Alteromonadaceae > Paraglaciecola. The sequence goes on from NZ_CAJWCF010000032.1 coordinate 34,813, forward strand.
TTTTGCCACCTCTTTTGACATGTTCAAACCGCGATGCTGGGCTTTAACGATTAGCGCTTCTTGTCGCTCTTCGTCGGTTAATGAATAGAGTTGAAAATTTGTGCCCCAAGACAGTCTAGATACAAGATCAGGCAGTTCTAAGGACAACTGGTTAGGAGGTTGATTTCCAGTAATCACCAAACAACCATCATTTTGTTCTTTAACCCTATTTATCAAGTCAAAAACCGCTATTTGCCATTCACTTTCACCCTGTAAACTCTCAATATCATCCAGACAAATTAGGCGATAGTGTTCTAGCCCTTGAAGCACATCAGGTGACATAAGTTGTTTTTCGTTAAAGCTTAAATACACACAAGGTTCACCTGCCAACTCGGCTTGTTGGCAAGTCGCATATAACAAATGGCTTTTGCCCAAACCAGAATCAGAAAACAAATAAGTCAGCCAATTAGAGACCTTATCCGTTTCAAATTGCCTAAATAGCGTGTTTAGATGACTACATGCTTGAGCATTTTGACCAGGAATAAAACTAGTAAAAGATTCTGTATCTTTTAAACCAATTGGCAATGACAACTGACCAGTTACTTGACCCAAAAGAACTCCAAACCATTTATAGGTTGGCCAAAATCATCAACAACCGGCCTAATTTTACGATGTAATTTTAGGGCGTTAGTTAAATCATCCACGTCGCCCAATAAATCCAATTCAAAGGTTGCACGCGGGCCTTGCTGCTTAATCAAAGTAGCGCCATTAACAACACTCATACTTTCTAATGAGCTCAAGGCCTGACTGTAGTAGGTAAGTGAGTCGATGTTGTTAACTACTATTTGAACACTAGTATCTGCTCCATCAATTTGGGTTAAGTCAATCGCATACTTAAGAGATAACTGATCAGCTAGCGCATCTACTAAGGCATCTGCGATGATTAACCTAGTTTCACCTTGTACTTGGCCCGATAATAAACCGCCCCCCTCAATCATGGTCCAATCAGCGGTCCATATTGCGTTTGAGTTTGTATTTACAGTTATACTGTCCTTAGCATCATCAGTTAATTGCGTATCATTAAGGTAAATTCTCGCTGACAAAATAGAGGGGACAGCATAACGTTCGCTAGCTTTGGTTATTTGATTAGTAAACCCACCCCAAATGTCGTATACCCCTAATGTTTGAAGATCAGTTAAGTCCCACAAAGGAAACAGCAAACTAATGCCTCTTTGCTGCGCTCGTAAATTCAATTGTTGATAGATGTCTGCGTATTCGGTAGGCGTGGCTATTTGTCGAGGAGCATCATCAGATGACTTAATACTTAACCAAATGAGTGATTCTGGGCGCCTTTTATCCCAAACTGAAAAACCTGCGCTGCGAATAACACTCTCTACTCGTTTTGGATCAAAGCTAATCACCAAATAGAGTTGTGCCTCTTGTTTATTGTAACTATAAGACCTGACAAATCGTGTTGCCTTTGTGACTGCACTTTTAATTTTAGAGCTAGTTAATAAGTCACTGTTACCACCAACTTTAATTAACACTTGTTTAAGCGCTAGACTAAAAGCATTATTTTGCATTCGCTCAGACTGATCATCTACTGCAATTTTAGCGTCATACAAATCATCGATTACCTCAGCTTTGAGGCTTTGACAGCACAATAGCCAAAAGAGTAAAATCACGAATAACACTGGGTTTAATTTTATTGGCATCTGGGCCAACTCTCCTCAAAACAACATTCGAAATTTTTTCTATCAGGCATTGTCTTTTATTTGCGAGCAAAATTCATCAATTGTTTGTCAATCTATATACTCAAATCACCCAAAAATGAAAATTCTAGAGTTATTTGCGCATATATGTCGATATCCGTCGTTGGTATTATTTGTCCAAGCTGCTAAAATCTGCGCTCTTTTTTTGCGGCCATATTGAGGATTAAACGTGAGCGATAAAAATTCATCACTAAGTTACAAAGACGCTGGGGTTGATATAGATGCAGGCAATCAACTAGTCGAAAGAATTAAGTCGGTCACAAAGAAAACTCACAGACCTGAAGTTAAAGGTGGTTTAGGTGGTTTTGGCGCCCTGTGTGCACTACCTGAAAAATATAAAAAACCACTTCTAGTATCAGGCACCGACGGTGTAGGCACTAAACTCAGATTGGCAATGGACTTAAAACAACACGCTGGTATTGGCATAGACTTAGTTGCCATGTGTGTAAATGACCTAATAGTACAAGGCGCTGAGCCTTTATTTTTCCTCGATTATTATGCTACCGGAAAACTAAATATAGATACTGCCACAGAAGTAGTAACTGGCATTGGCAAAGGTTGTGAGTTATCTGGCTGCGCACTTATAGGTGGCGAAACAGCTGAAATGCCTGGTATGTATCATGGTGAAGATTATGATGTTGCTGGGTTTTGCGTAGGTGTTGTCGAAGCAGATGATGTGATTGATGGTTCACGGGTAGCTCAGGGTGATGCGCTAATTGCTTTAGCCTCTTCAGGTCCACACTCAAATGGTTATTCTTTAATCCGCAAAATCATAGAAGTATCCGCTAGTGATACCAGTGAAATGCTTGAAGGCAAAGCGTTGTCAGAACACTTACTTGAGCCTACTCGAATATATGTCAAAAACGTATTGTCCTTATTGGAACAAATACAAGTCAACGCCATTTCCCATATTACCGGTGGTGGATTTTGGGAAAATATTCCACGCGTATTGCCAGAAGGTACCAAAGCGGTGATTGATGGTAATAGTTGGCAGTGGCCGGCAATATTTAATTGGTTACAAACTAAAGGCAACGTAACCACCCATGAAATGTATCGCACTTTCAATTGTGGAGTCGGTTTAATCATTGCATTACCCAGTGATAAAGCCGCCCAAGCCATTGAACTATTAAATGGCCTCGGTGAAAATGCATGGCAAATTGGCCATATTGAAAATAGTGACAGCGAGCAACAGGTTGAGATCAATTAAGTGACTGAACATACGTCGCAAAAATCCATAGTGGTATTGGTTTCAGGCAATGGTTCGAACTTACAAGCGATCATCGATGATATTTCTCAGCAAAAAATTAACGCTAGGATCTCAGCGGTTATCGCTAACCAAGAATCTGCATTTGGATTAGTTCGCGCTAAAAATGCAGGTATCCCAGCTATCTTTATTGACCATAAGAGTTTTGCTAGTCGAGAAGAATATGATGCTAAATTGGCGAGTTGTATAGAAGAGTTATCTCCGAATCTCATTGTATTAGCTGGATTTATGCGTATTCTAACTCCAGCTTTTGTTGAGCGTTTTAGTGGAAGGATGTTGAACATTCATCCATCTTTGTTGCCCAAGTACAAAGGATTGAATACACACCAACGTGCGATTGATGCAAATGACAAAGAACATGGGGCTTCGGTTCACTTTGTGACACCTGAATTAGATGGCGGCCCCGTAGTGTTGCAATCTAAAGTGCCAATATTTGACCAGCAAGAATCAAAAGAATTGGCAGAAAGAGTACAACAACAAGAGCGTCAGATGTACCCACTTGTGATTAAATGGTTTTGTGAAGAAAGGCTAAAAATGATCGACAACAAAGCGGTATTAGACAATCAAGTGTTAGCTGAAGAGGGTTATGCAATTGGGTAAAGCTATTGGTTTTTTATCGATAACTCTGTTTTTAGGGCTGACTTTTGGCGTAAATAATCGGGCTTATGCAGACTCAGACCAATTGGTAGGTTTTGAAGCTGAATACAAGGTTTATCGCTTTGGTAGAAATTTAGGTAAAGCCAGACTTAGCCTTAAAGCTGATGAAGACAATTTATATCGATTAGACTATTACTCAAAAGTATCCGCTTTCTTTTTATCAGATGTTCGCTCTGAAACTAGCTTTTTTTCTGCAAACAATAATCAACTACATCCAAAAACCTATGCTTATAGTCGCAGCGGCACAGGTTCCAACAAAAGCACCAAAATTCAATTTGATGCTGAAAAATCAACAGTCACCGTAAACCAAGCTCAACCAATTGAATGGTTAGGCCAGCTAGATAACCAACTTTATCGTTTAGACGTACAATTAAAGCTAGCTTCAGGCAAACGTGAATTTGACTACAATATTGTGAACAATAGAGGTGAACTTCGTCATTACGAGTTAAAAGTAGTAGGCACGGAGCAACTCGACCTACCTTTCGGTATGCTTGAAGGCATCAAGGTTATGATTTTGCGGAAAAACTCATCAAGAGAAACAATCGCTTGGTTTTCTCCACAACTAAATTATCAGTTAGTACAGCTTAAACAATATAAAGATGGTGACGAACAAGGTGAGATTCGTCTGAAATATTTCAAATCTGAAAATTCTCAATTAGAAGCAAAAAACTAAACCTCTAATGACATCTATACTGATGTTGTTCAGTTATCATTTTAATTAATGCAATGTTATTTAAAATAACCATTCAAAACATAGCTATAAACTGATCCTTAAACTTGATTTTTACATAGAAGAATATATTGTTAAAAGTCTGGTCTGACCTCTTTTTACTGGAGTATTTATGCAAATCCTAATTTGGTTGTTATATGTAGTCGCATCACTTGGCGCGGTAAGTTATTTTCGAATGAAGTTGTTTAATGCAACTGTCGGTATTTTTTGCCTGTTCGTGCTGGGAAGTATTTTCGGTGTGATAGGCGAGTTTACTTGGTTAGCGTTTTTAATCGCCGCCTTGCCTGTGAATATTGAATCGGTACGTAAGCAATACATTAGTGAGCCAATCCTAAAAATATATAAAAAAATCATGCCTGAAATGTCGAGCACTGAAAAAGATGCTATCGATGCCGGTACGGTTTGGTGGGATGGCGAAATTTTTAGTGGCAACCCAAATTGGCAAACACTGCATAATATTCCACAAGCGCGCCTAACCGCTGAAGAACAGGCATTTTTAGACGGTCCAGTAGAAGAAGTATGCAAAATGTGTGATGACTGGGAAGTCACTCACATCAATGCCGACCTTTCTGCAGAAGTGTGGCAGTACCTAAAAGATAATAAGTTCTTCGCCATGATCATCAAAAAGGAATACGGGGGCTTAGATTTCTCTGCTTTTGCACAATCTCGCGTATTACAAAAATTGTCTAGTGTCAGTGCGGTACTGTCTACCACTGTAGGTGTACCTAATTCTTTGGGCCCAGGAGAATTATTGCAACATTATGGTACCAAAGAACAACAAGACCACTATTTACCAAGGCTAGCAGTAGGAGACGAAATTCCGTGTTTTGCCCTAACAGGACCTGAAGCTGGCTCAGATGCTGGTTCATTGCCCGACAGTGGCATAGTGTGCAAAGGCCAATGGAATGGTGAAGAGATTCTCGGTATGCGTCTTACCTTCGATAAGCGCTATATCACCCTAGCCCCAGTAGCAACGGTTATTGGTTTAGCTTTTAAGATGTATGATCCAGACGGGTTATTAGGTGATGAAAAAGAATTAGGCATTACCTGTGCATTATTACCCAGAGACACCGCAGGCATGGAAATTGGTAATCGCCACTTTCCATTAAACGTACCATTTCAAAATGGGCCGATTAGAGGACAAGATATTTTTGTACCTTTAGATTACATCATTGGCGGCAATGCAATGATTGGCCAAGGCTGGCGCATGTTAGTCGAATGTCTATCTGTTGGCCGGGTTATTACCCTACCTTCAACTTCAGCCGGCGGAGCCAAAAGTATTGCCCTTGCAACTGGTGCTTACGCTCGTATTCGCCGTCAATTCAAAATGCCGGTAGGTAAAATGGAAGGCATTGAAGAGATGTTGGGCCGAATTGGTGGCAATGCCTATCTGATGGACGCTGTGACTTCATTTTCAACCAAAGGCGTAGACTTAGGTGAAAAGCCCTCTGTTATCTCTGCAATATGCAAATACCATTTAACCGAAAAGATGCGTCAGTTAGTTAATGACGCTATGGATGTGCACGGCGGAAAAGGAATAATGCTCGGCCAAAATAATTATCTGGGCCGAGCTTATCAAGGTGCTCCTATTGCTATTACGGTAGAAGGTGCAAATATCCTAACCCGTAACATGATGATATACGGTCAAGGTGCAATGCGTTGTCACCCCTATGTATTATCAGAATTGCTTGCGGCAAATAATCCTGATGCTGACGAAAGCCTAGAACAATTCGACCAAGCAGTATTTGGACATATTGGTTTTGCTATCAGTAACTTGTTCCGCAGCTTATGGTTCTCCTTAACGGCTGCAAGATTAACCAAAGCACCATTTACTGACGAAACTGCTGGTTACTACCGTTCAATGCAGCGTTATAGTTCGAATATGGCCTTTCTATCTGATGTTGCAATGGCAGTCTTAGGCGGTGAATTAAAACGTCGCGAACGCATTTCAGCGCGTTTAGGTGACTTATTGAGTTATTTGTATCTCACCTCATGTGTTTTGAAACGTTTTGATGATGAAGGACGCAAAGCCGACGATTTACCTCTAGTGCACTGGGCGATGCAAGACAGTTTGCATAAACTAGAAGTAGCTTTAGAGGAATTACTCGATAATTTCCCATCAAAAATAATGGGTAAAGCACTCAAATTAATCATCATGCCATTTGGCAAAAAATATAAACGGCCTTCTGACGAGTTAGAGCATAAAATTGCCAGACTTTTACAGACCCCAAGTGAAGCTCGTAGCCGATTAGGTGCAGGCCAATACTTGTCTCGCGTGCCAGGTAATTTGATGGGAGATTTAGAGCAAACTCTTGAAAATGTACTGGCAGCAGAGCCTATTTATAATAAGGTTTGTAAAGCAGCCAAAGAATATTTGCCGTTTACCGAATTAGACAAAGTGGCAGATAAAGGGCTCGAATTAGAAGTGATTACCGAAGAACAGGCAACACTGCTAAGAGAAACTGAAAAAGGTCGATTACGCACCATCAATGTTGATGACTTCAAACATAGTGAACTGGTACAAACGGTAGAAAAAGAAAAGCCGAAAAGAAAACCCAGAGCGAAGAAAGTAGCTTAAACATTATTCTAAGGCCCTGTTAAACAGGGCTTTAATTATTAAATAACAAACCAAGATTAGCATTACCTCTAATAATTTTTTCAACAACCTTTTTAAACCATTTCAAACTACCAATAAAATAATCACACACCTTTTGTTTATCTTTACTGTGTGAACAAGCTACAAACAACACTAAAAATACAATGATATTCAAGAGTATCGACTAAGCTAATTTACATTAAACGTAGTTGGGCCAAAAAGAAGCGTCCACAGTGATTCGCTTATTTTAAAGCGGCTATTTTGCAATTTTTAAGAATAAGTGTCTTTTTAAGCAGTCTCTAATTGACGTGGTCTTCATTTTTTATTTTTCAAGGATACCTATCAAGCAGTTATTTGGTCTATATTCTAAATACTTGTCTATATTAAATGTCAGCACACGTCTACTTGATGTATTGGAGTAATTAAATTTGACAGAAAATAACGCCGAGCCAGTTTCCATAACAAGGTTTTATCGAGAAAGAAAAGCCCGTAAGGAAGCTGAATCATTGCTAGAAGATAAATCTTTAAAACTTTATAACAGCAACTTACAATTAAAAGAACTCGCCAATAGCCAAGAAAAAATGATTTTGGAACGCACTAAAGATCTTGAGCTAGCTAAAAATGAAGCATTAGCATCTAGTAAAACAAAGTCTGAATTTGTTGCCGTCATGAGTCATGAAATTCGAACGCCAATTAATGGTGTACTTGGTTCTTTGTCACTATTGTCTTCCCATCTGTCTACCAAAAAAGCAAAAGAGTTATTCGACATCGCCTTGACGTGGTCAACCTAAAACGACCACCCCAGTTAAGCTACTTTTTGTAATTCATTGTTTTGTCTTTCAAAGTCATTA
>NZ_CAJWCF010000033.1 GCF_913020055.1 uncultured Paraglaciecola sp.
ACAATACAAGCGCTCACCGAGCAAGGTCAATTAGTAGACAAAAAGGTATTTTGGCAGTTATGTATGCACGCCAGTCTTGTACACGATGCCCTTTACCAATATTTAGATACTATACCGTTAACCAAAGTACAAGTAGATCAACTGTTTCACGATATGTTGCTTGAAGCTGGCATGCCTAAATTAATGGCTAAAGCTTACCATTGGTCAGTAGCTAAATTTGGTGCCAACGATGTCTACCCTGACGAAGCGCAAGCTAATAGTGACTTTAGTTGTGAAAACTTTAAACAACTAAACAAACCCAATTAGATTGTAAAAAAGGGGAGTTATACATCCTCATTTACGATAGCCAATATCAATACAAAAAAGCATAACACCAGATTAAACAACGGAATTTGTAAGTTGCTTGGCATCATATAAATAAGACTAACCGCGGGGATCCAAATAATCCATGTAGTCACCACAGTAGTGGGAATTTGTACTTTGATGAGATCAGCAAACTGCATTTTTGCTTTCTGCCAATTGAACTGCTGATCCTTCCATAAAAACGCCAGAGCAATAAAGGGCCCAGTCAAAAAAGTAGAAAATACAAACTGATCAAAAGCGTTTTTTTTGACTATGGTCAGCCAGTCATTTCCGTCGCCAAACAACACTACCTGAAAATTATAAAATGCATTTATTATACTGCCTAGTAAGGCCCAAATTAGCACATAAAAAATCAGTTGTTGAATAGGCAAAAATCGGATCTTGCCACTCAAATACATATAAATAAAAGGCAGCAGACCACCAAACAATGCAGTTGAAATTGCCGCATAGACCACACCGTACTCAGCCTTTAAATCGGCAAAAAATTGAAAAGTCGGTTGTGAAGCAGGCCAATAGAAATAACTTAAGCCAATCGTTAAGGCAAACAACTGTAAACATAGGCCTGGTAATAAATTAGCCCCTATCGCACTTTTTATATTACTGATCAAGCGAGCACTACTGGATGGCTTGGATGTCATTTAGTTTTTTCCTGAATAGATATTTTTAACCACACCCGTCCGCCTGTCCAAGCGCAGCATGACGTCAATATAACTCCCCAAAGCCAGTCTTTAACCGTAATTGAAAGAGGCCAATCAACTACCAATGCATAGTTGGTTAAGTTGTAAGTACCATACGCAGCAGCGCCTAAAACAACACCTCGCCAAATGAAATGAAAACCAGTTTGTGTAGGTAATTGAACCTTAATGGCTAAAACTAAAATCGCTATTGGGTACAACAGATAGAAAGTAATCCAAGGCCAAATGATCGGCTGCTCGCGCATAATGTGCCCCATTGCCAGCTGATAACCATCCTTTGCAACCAAACCTAACCAAATACCATCAAGGATCAGTAGGCTAAGTAATATAGTGAAATAAGTCATTAAATTGGTTTTCATCTAGTTCCTATTAAGGGCTATTGATCTTTCATATGTCACCGATATTTTCCTCAAAATGTGCTTAATCAAGGCGAAATCTGTGAAGTTTGGTCACCCAAATAAACAGGTTTCAACGCCGAGTAAGTGCGTTTTGAGGAAAACCCTCGGGCTGGGCCATTTATTCGCCTACCTTCGTTGTTTACCTCTCGTTTAGAATGACTAAACTTCAAGGCAAACGCCTCGGTATCCAAATAAATGACCTCAGTCTCGAGGACGTATGAAAGATCAACAGCCCCTAGAGGAGTAAGTTTGTTAACTATTGTTATTCCCACTTTGAATGAATCCAAATCAGGTTATCTAGCTAAGATCCTTAGTGCCTATAATGGCGTTGCAGGTATAGAAATTATCTGTGTGGATGGTGGTAGTGCTGATGACACTGAATCGTTAATCAAGCAGTCAAAAGCCAAGTTAATTTGCACTGACATTTGTTCGAGGGCAGGTCGATTGAATGAGGGTATCAAACAAGCCAAATTTGATATGGTGCTGCTTCATCACCCACGCAGTATTTTAGATGTTGAGGGGATTAAAGCCTTAACGAATGAAGCATCTAAAATACCCTGGGGGGCATTTACTCATCAGTTTAATATTCAACACTCATTGTTGAAATTTACTTCTTGGTATTCAAATCGAATACGCGGTGATAGACGTGGGATCTATTATTTGGACCATTGCTTGTTTGCTCAAAAACAGTTGTTGTTTGATGTAGGGCTTATTCCAGAAATTGATATTTTCGAAGATACAGAAATCTGCTTAAAGTTGAATAAGAAAGTTAAACCGATTAGGTTGCCATATATTAGTCAAACCTCTGCCATTAGGTTTCAAACTAATGGGGTATACAGTCAGGCACTTAAAAACCAAATTCTTAAATGTATGTACTACCTAAAGCGTTCTGACAAAGAGATGAACAAAACCTATGAACAGCAACTAGAGCTCAATAGCCACTACCCAGATAACAAGGTAGCTAAAAAGCCACAAGATTAATTTAGCAATAATTCGTTTGTCAGTAGTCATTTCTAGTAGAGGGCTACCGGGCAGATTAAACTGTAATATTGTTATTTCGGCAAACATCCAAAATGAATTCGATTAGAATTAGGCCGACTCACTAATCAGTGGTGTATGGGCAACTGCAATGCAAAGGTGTTTAATTTTTTATTACTAATAGAGTATTTATTGAGTATATTGCTCATAAATCGCCTTTGAAGACGAATTTTCCTCCTAATAAGTTAATAAGGATCGCATTCATTTCATGTCAATCTTAAATCAAAGTCGGATGACCTTGTTATCAAGGTTGATGGCTGTCTTGATGTTTTTGGTTTGTGTAGCCGTTTTTATGCCTATTATTATGCACTTTGGCAACGCATTAACGCCGGTAAAAAAATCAGCGGAAAATGGACAAGTATTCCTTCAATCGACAGATTTTTCTTCAGATAACAAAGTGGCTTTATCTGATGGCTGGCTATTTTTTGAAAGTAAACTTGTTCAGCCTCAAGATGTGCAAAAGTTGCTCAATGAAGCGCGTATTGTTCGAGGTATAAGTGGCTGGCAGTTAACTGCCCAAGATGGTAACCAAGTGAATGGTTTTGGCACCTATCATATCACTGTCAACTTGCCACTTGATAAGCTCGATTTAGCCATACAAATCCCACAAATTGAATCTGCTTATCGGCTGTATATTAATGACAATCTTGTGGCAACAGGTGGCGAAGTTTCAGAATCAAAGTCCACAGCCAAGCCCGGTTATAACGCCAAGATTGTGTTAGTCCCGAATGAGCAAAATAGTTTCACGTTAACGTTGCAGGTTTCAAGCTACCACACTGCCTGGGGCGGATTGTGGTCGCCTGTTGTGATTGGTGCGGCGGACGAGATTTTTGCGACACAACGCGATTTAGTAGCACTTAGCATGTTTATTCTTGGGGTATTAACTATTACCGCCGCGTTTTACTTAATTCAATTTTACTTACGGCCTAATGAAAAACTTCCTTTGGTGTTTGGTTGTTTATGTATGTTGTTATTTCTTAAGGAATTTACGAACGAACATATGTTGTTTGTTTTACAGTTTTTAGGCATTAATTTTAGTATAGGTCTGAAAATAAATTATTTAACCTTCTACCTAGGCGTACCTACGCTGTTGTATTTTATGCAGCTTTGTTTCCCACAAACATTCAAAGCAAAAATCACTAGGGTGTGTTATCTGATTGCTGCGGTGTATTCGGTATTTGTTTTAGTTAGCCCAACACAGATAATTGGTTATTCTCTGCTGAGTTATCAAATTTTTTGTTTAATAGTCACTCTTTATCTTATAACTTGTCTAGTCATTTCCAGTGTAAAAAAATTGCCAGCGGCAAAGATGATGATTCTTGGTTGCCTTATTCTGAGTATATTTGCCATAAACGATATTCTTTTTATGTTAGATGTTGTGTCTACTGGTCGCTTTTTTAGTTTAGGTATTGTGGGATTTATCATTTGCCAAGGTTATGTCATTAATAACCATTTTAACAACGTGCGAAGTCGCAATGAATCATTATCTTTGCAACTGCAACAACGTAACCTTGAGTTACAGGAGCTCGGAGCTGGCCTTGAAACAAAAGTCGAACAGCGCACCCAAGAGTTAGAACAAGTTAACCGCGAACTGCAGACGTTAGCCGAAGTTGATAAATTAACCGGGGCGCTTAATCGCCATGGATTGCAGAAATACTTACAAACTTCCTTTGAAAGACTGCGCCGCTCAGGTCAGCCAAGCAGTATAGTGTTATTCGACTTTGATAATTTTAAGAACATTAATGACTCTTATGGACATGATAGCGGTGACAAAATATTAATGTCTGTGGTTAAAATAGTGAACGATTTGATTCGAGAACAAGATAAAATAACAAGATGGGGGGGAGAAGAGTTTTTGCTGTTGTTACCTGATACTGAAATACAGGGCGCACTAGCCATCGCAGAAAAATTACGTTTGGCAGTGAGTGAACAACTGTCTAATACTGTCGCCCCTGAAGTACCCGTTACTATTACTGCTGGGGTGGCGCAATTTCAACAAGACGAAATATTTGAGATACTGTTTAAACGAGCAGACAACGCGCTGTATAGGGGTAAACGTATGGGCCGCAACTGTATTCAGAGCTAAAGGCAATTTTTGATGCTTTAGCTGAATTAGCCATTTAATAATTCTCTTAGTTTTTTTTCAGCTAGTTCTGCAGGTGTTAATCCTAGGTCGCTAGTATCGTCCTCTGGAATAGGATCACCAAATAGCTCAGCTAATTGAGCTTTTGCTTGAGCAGATTTTTGTTTATCAGTGGGTTTGAATTCGCCGTCACTGGGTTTGAAATAATCACAAAAGTTTGCACGCTCAGTATCGCTTATATGTTCTGCTCTTTCTTCTTCACAACGGCCCCTGACATAGTACACACACATTTTGCACACATGTTGATCGGTACCACATTTATCGCACTCCTCACGCCGTGACATAGGCATAATGACGTCGACTAATGTGCTGTTACATTTCCAGCAAGAAAACTCATTAGACATAGTGTTAAGTCCCTTTAAAATTGATCGAACATAATGGAATTGCCGTCTGGATCTTTTAATACACAATGGGTTGGGCCAGATTCACCTTTAGTAGGGGTATCTATAGCAACGCCATTGTTTTTCAAGTGTTTCTCAATGGTTCTGACATCAGTTGGATTAAAGGTAAGGATATTGGACTCGAACATACCTTCAAATAAACCAATTACAGTGCTGTCTTTTTGCAAAATAAGCCATTTATCTTTGATTGAACCACACTCAGGGTGAGCTTTAAAACCTAAGGTTTCATAAAAGGCTTTTGATTTAGCGATATCTTTTACTGTAAGACTGACCGAAAACTGACCTAAATCCACGTTACTCTCCTAAAAAAATCGTTGTTATGTTCGAGGTGTACGAAGCAGTAATGCACTAATTAATGAAAATAGAAATCCGATAGAAAAGACGGTAGCAAACATGACCATAGACTGAGTAAAGTTGTTACTCATTAAATCTGCGTAGTGGGCCAACTCCTTTAGCTGTTGCTCCATCACCATAGGTTCTAAGTTGCTTGAGCGAATTTTTTGTTCGGAATATTGCACGTAAGTAGCAGTAAATGTAGGGTTGATAAATTCTAAATAAAACCAATTATACAAAGCAAATATATGTGATGCGATCAAACTAATACCCAGCCCAACACCCAAAGCACCAACGAGGCCTAGAGGCGATGGGGCGCGTTTTTGCTTAAAGTCTTTTATACCCATAATCACCGCAAATGAGCTGATGATCATCATGCTGTATCCAACAATCTCACCTTTAGTGAAATTGTCTGGGTTAGTGCCTAAAACTAAATGGGACACATAAAAACTAGTCACTAACGCTAGGCCATATATACAGCCAAAGTGAAGTATAGAGTTCATTGGGTAATCATCCGAAATTTATTGAGATACTTACTTTATGTTATTTATTCGAAAAATAAAATTTTCAGGGGAAAAACGGGTGAGAGTAACGTTTTGAACCACCAACACTGAAAAAGAGACTTCATTCCTGAAGTCTCTTGAATGCTTAATTAAGTTAGTCGTGATTAACCGAACCAATACTATGAATACTCAAATCGGCGCCTTTAAACTCCTCTTCTTCAGTGAGTCGAATGGCGGTCACTTTACTGACAAGACCATACACAAGCACACCACCTACTAGCGCAACAAGTATACCTGCAACGGTACCTATTAATTGTGCGGTGAAAGATACGCCGCCCAATCCACCTAGCGACTCAAGACCAAATATACCAGCGGCAATTCCGCCCCAAGCGCCACATACGCCATGTAATGGCCAGACACCCAATACGTCATCAATTTTCTTGGTTTGCTGCATAATGGTAAACAGTTTGACAAAAATCCAACCGGCTATGAGTCCTACAAACAATGAACCTATGGGATGCATTACATCTGAACCCGCACACACCGCGACTAAACCTGCCAGTGGTCCATTATGAATAAAACCAGGGTCATTTTTGCCGAACCACAACGCTGCTAAAATACCGCCAACCATCGCCATCAGTGAATTCATTGCGACTAATCCGCTTATTCCGTCCATGCTTTGTGCGGACATAACATTAAAGCCGAACCAACCAATACATAGGATCCAAGTACCTAAGGCCAAAAAGGGGATGTTGGAAGGAGCGAAGGCAATCAGTCTGTTGTCTTTTTCGCGGCCTTTACGTAAACCCAAGAAATATACGGCAACTAAGGCTAACCACCCACCCATTCCGTGTACTACAACAGAGCCAGCAAAGTCATGGAAACTGGCGCCTGTGGTTTTTTCTAGCCATGCTTGAAAGCCATAGTTGCCGTTCCAAATAATCCCTTCAAAGAAGGGATATACCACTGCAACAATCAACGCTGATGCAATTAAGAATGGATAAAATTTGGCTCTTTCAGCAATACCTCCTGAGATGATGGCTGGGATGGCTGCAGCGAAAGTCATTAGAAAAAAGAATTTCACTAAATCATAACCATTATTGGACGCTAGCTCTTGTGCGGAGCTAAAAAAGGTAACGTCGTATGCTATCCAATAACCCACGAAAAAATAGGCGATACATGACACTGCAAAGTCAGTGATAATTTTGACCAGCGCATTCACTTGGTTTTTGTGCCTAACGGTGCCCACTTCTAAAAAGGCAAATCCTGCATGCATGGCAAACACCATGATCGCACCTATGAGTAAAAAGTAGGTGTTGGAGCTTTGCACCAATGTTTCAACGGCGCTGTTAATATCTTGCATTTTGACTCTCAGTTTAAAATTAGAATTATGCTAGGGAAATTTGTGGTTAACAGGTTATCTGTTAAACAGCATCATCGCCTTCTTCTGCGGTGCGGATTCGTATGGCGCGTTCAACTTCAAAGACAAATATTTTGCCATCACCAATTTTCCCGGTTTTAGCTTTGGCTGTGATAACTTCAATACAGCGTTCAACTTGATCATCTTTTAGTGCTATCTCAAGTTTTACTTTGGGTAAAAAGTCTATTTTGTATTCTGCCCCACGATAGGTTTCCGTATGACCCTTTTGACGTCCGTAACCTTTTACTTCAGATACGGTGAGTCCTGAAATGCCGGCATCAGTTAAGGCTTCTCTTACATCTTCGAGCTTAAAAGGTTTAATTATGGCTTCTATTTTTTTCAATTTGATATGCTCCTGACAGTAGTTTTTGACTTCATTTTACAGAAGCTTGAGGAGCAGGCGAGGAGAGTCTTTAGAACTAAACATGATAATTAAGTCTATTTTTTTAACGCTTGATTAACATTTGCTGAATGCCTATCGCTGAGTGTATTTTTGCTGACGTCTTTTCATATCTTGATTTTCTTTTATCCGAACGTATAAACCACACTGGTCAAGATAGACTGTCACTAGAGTACGTGGAATAATTGCCGCGTATTGATAATGGCGTTACAAAATAAAGGTCAAATAAAAATAGATGAGCATACTAAAACGAGTACAAATGTTGTTGGTTATTTGTTTAATCAGTGTCGGAATTGACCAAGGTACTAAGTGGTATGCCGCTGAATATCTTCCAAAGTTTGAGATGACCAGTTACTGGGGGGATTTGTTACGTATTGGTTACGCTGAAAATACCGGGGCATTTTTAGGTTTAGGCAGTGGTATGTCAGACTCTGCTAAATTTTGGATATTCGTTTGTGCGGTAGGTTTGATCCTTTCTGCTCTGTTTATTTACATCCTAAGAACTAAGACACAAACTGCATATGCATTAGCTTCTTTGGCGCTTATTTTTTCCGGTGGTATCAGTAATTTTTACGACAGAGCTACCAATAACGGCGCAGTGATCGACTTTCTAAATCTAGGTTTTGGCTCTTTACGCACAGGCATTTTTAACGTGGCTGATATGGCAATTATGTTAGGTGTGTTCTTATTGTTGTTTGCGAAAGAGCAAAAGGTCGACACCAAGGACGTTTGATCCTATGGCAAACAGTGATAAATCAGGTATCTATCAGTCACCTTTAAGTAAACTGTTTGCCCGGCAACAACCCAAAGTAAAAGCCAAAAAGGGTATGGCTAACTTGTTGCTTGTTTATGCAGAAAATGACAGTGAGCGAATTGCGCTTTTACTTAAAAAGTGGATTGAGGAAGAAACTCAATAACCTCATTATCTACTCGTTATTCTTTAATTTAGTTAGGGCTGCGCTATCAAATTTTATCCCCTTCCACCCGTGTAACATAAAATTTCTAATATTACCGTGGTCTGTGCCAGTAGGGTTTGCCAATACATCATTGCGGTAATAGCTGCCAAATAGACTAAGCGTTTCGGATTCACTTAATTGATGTAATTGAGCAAAGTAAAAAATCTTGCAGGAACCCCCATTACTGCCTGCATGGTTCAGTAATTTGCCATTGCTAAAATCAGTTGCTGTGTAAACATAAAATTGATTAATCACCTGCATCACTTGGTTAAAGTCAATGGCCTTTGGGTCGTGACGCAGAATGCTAAGCAAATCATCAATAATCATACTATTTCCTTTATTACGTCAAATGAAAACGTTATTTGGCAGTCAATATGTTTGAGTACTTTATTAACAAAGACTGGTGTTGTAATGGTATCGGCCATATTTTTTGATGTGGCTGAAATAAGAATGTCACAGTCTTGCAAAGGTATTTGTTGGCGCACACAAAATATATTCAGGTCGTCCAAATTATCTAAACTTTCATTCAAATGCACTGTACCAACAAAACAGGCTTTTTCTGGATGCTTATCGTATGTCGTACCTGCTACTTCCCTGTTTAGGGTGATGGCTTGGAATTTGTCTATTTGTAATAAACGAAAAGTGACTTCAATAGTGATGTGGGAAACTCCTAAATGGATGAAAATAGAAATAAAAAACTTAGTCAGAGAGACAACAAGCTAGGGCGCTTATCTTTATTCTATCTTTTTGCTGCTTTGGTTGTTAACTATTTATTCGTCTTTACGCCCTTCGAATAACCTAAGCTGAGTAATCTTGTTAAAGATGCAGGGCAAATGTTTGAAAGCTCTATTTCCACGTTTTTTAGGATTTATCTGCGCTCATTTATGATTGGCATTAACGCTTAGAAAATGTAGTGTGGGTGCCTAAAAATAATATCGAGATTTGAGATGCAGTCAAACAATTCAAGTGGTTCTTCAGAGCAAAATCCACAGTTTAATATTAAACCTTTGTTGCTCACCTTATTGGTACTTGGTGTTTTAGCCGTTTTTGTTAAGTTTCAATATTCAACGACTATTTCTCCTGTCAACGCTGATGCTCCTGTTGATGTATTTTCAAGTGAACGTGCCTTTAATTTTTTACAGAATCTTACTAAAGAACAAGTGCCGCATCCGGTTGATAGCCCTGCCAATCGAATTGTAGAACAGCGTATTGTTAGTTCATTAGAAAAGATGGGATATCAAGCTGAAATTCAAGCGACATTTATATGCCACGACTCAACACTTGGCTATGCTCGATGTACTTACGTAAGAAACATTATTGTGCATATTCAAGGTTCAAGTACAGATAAAGGCATTTTATTAGCGGCTCACTATGACTCGGTTCCTGCAGGTCCTGGGGGCAGTGATGCTGGCGCAGCCGTTGGCACCTTACTTGAAACGGCACGTTTGTTGTCGTTAACCAAGCAACCAGTAAACACTATTGTTTTACTATTCAATGAAGGTGAAGAATTCGGCTTATTTGGTGCACGAGCTTTTATGGAGCAACATCCCCTTGCCAAACAATTAAAGCTTGCGATCAATGTTGAAGCGCGAGGTAGTTCCGGTAAAAGTGTGATGTTTGAAACTGGCGAAGACAGTGGTTGGCTTGTTAGTTTATATAGCAACTCAACACCAGCACCTTTAAGTAGTTCTTTATTTTATGAGGTGTATAAGTTCTTACCTAACGACACCGACCTAACCGTTTTCAAACAACATGGCTTACAAGGTTTAAACTTTGCCCATGCCGATCGTTTGGCTCATTACCATACACCCTTAGACAACCTTAAAAATCTCGACCGTGGCAGCCTGCAGCATCATGGAGATAACGTGTGGGGTGTTGTTAAACAAATTAAAGATCTCAATTTGAGTCAGGTCAATTTAGGTAATATCGTTTACAGCGATATCTTAGGTTTATTTATTGTGCAGTGGAGTGAAAGTGGCAGTTTAGTCGCTTCCATATTTTCATTAGTGTTATTTGTTTTGTTGAGTTTCTATTTTCGAAAGTTGCCACAGCTAAATCTAAAACAACAAGTTAAGAGCTTTTTCGGTCTAATTTTCGTTTTAGTTACCTCAGCTGCCGCCGGTTTCTTGGTCTTACAAAGTGTGCAATATTTCAGCGGGCATGGTTCACCGTGGCACACAAACCCTGTACCAATGCAGTTTTCTGTGTGGTTTGGTGTTCTGTTACTGGGATTAATAGCAGGCAAGTGGTTAGTCAAAAACTTGTCCGCAACAAACGTTTTGAGTTCGGCTGTGTTGCTATCGGCATTGTTAAGTCTAGTGAGCAGTATTTGGCTTACTGGAGTCAGTTTTTTATTCTTAATACCAACTGGTTGTGGGCTTGTAGGACTAGCGGTTTTGACTCAATTAGCCGCGTCGTCTAAACAACCTTCTGGTCTAGTCTACAGCTCAATATTTATAATCAATGCCGTTGTTATGGCCATTATGTTTATGCCTATTGCCTACATTTTGGAACTAATGGTTGGCTTCGGCATGTCACTAGCAATAGGTTTGATGTTAGGTTTTGTGATGGTTGCGTTATTGCCCCTGTTAAGCATAAAAACAGAGCATGCGTTTCACTTTAAACAATTAGTTTTTGGCATAGGGATTCTAACCCTAGGAATGCTAATTTGGACTAGCTTGCTGCCTGCTTATAGCGCTTGGATGCCGCAAAGATTAAATGTAAATTATGTGCAAAATGAACAAAATAAAGCTTTTATTACTTCAGGCTACAGTAATAATAAATTATCAAAGTCGCAGATTGATTTTTTGCCAGAATCGACAGCAGATTTAACCGTTTTACCTTGGAGTAGAGCGTCATTTCGTACGACTAAGGTCGCTTCACAACAACAATTTACATCTGAAATTCAAGTGAAAAATAAGCAGCTAGTTAAAAGTGAAATGCAAATTAGTGCCCATATATCGACACCACAAGTTAACGTTGAAAACGCTCAACTAAGTGACGTAAAAGTATTTGTACCAATCGAACTAGGGTTAATTTCAATAAAAGTAGGCGATGAAAGTATTCAATACCAAAATGATGAAAGTAATCGTAATGGGTTTTATGAGTACCATTGCCGGGGTGTGAGTTGTAAAAGCATCGATATAACTATGAATTTCATCTCGTTACCCAAAGTTGACAATGATAGAGACAGAAGCATTATCGTCATGGCGGCTTATCCTGGCGTACCTAAAGAATTTGACAGGTTTTTGCTAGCACGAGGTGAAACATCGGTTCCATCTCAGTCTGGCGACCAATCGTTAATTTACGCAAAATTCGAACTTTAATAATGTGCAATTATGTACTCTGATGCCATGTAAAAAATGAACTATTATTGATTGAAGTTAGAGAATTAGGAGTATATATGAACGTTGTGATTGGAAAATTTAATAATGAACCTTTTCATGCATTATCA
Source organism: uncultured Paraglaciecola sp. (assembly GCF_913020055.1). Classification (GTDB taxonomy): domain Bacteria; phylum Pseudomonadota; class Gammaproteobacteria; order Enterobacterales; family Alteromonadaceae; genus Paraglaciecola. Next base: position 12,105 of record NZ_CAJWCF010000033.1, read on the forward strand.
AAAAAGGAAATTAGCCTATTACTAAAATTGGTGCCTAGCGAGTGGGAAAGCCAAGTGTCTAGCGTGGTGCTTAGTTCGAAAATAGTGAAGAAAACGAAAGTAGCAAAGCCGGTTGAATATAATGCCACAAGCAAACAGTTGACTATTTTTTCAAGAGGTTTGGTTCGCGAAGATATCGCCAGAAAGTTTTTGCTCGAGTTAGCAAGTATTAATACAGAGGAGGCCGCAAACTCTGATTTAGATGGCGACTTAGATAAAGTGATTAAACCGTATCTGGATAAATTTTTGAAGGCGAGGGTTTATACTAAACGAAGTTTGCTCAGCATATACCAATAGTTAGCGTATGTGCTGAGCTTATGTACCAATACTTTCATTTTGTCCCAGTAGCTTGTATTCTGCCAGTCTGCCCAGTATTGAGAGTAGACATCAAGTTAGCGAAATGAGTGTTTCCTATTGGCGTATTCATTATCAATTTGACGCAGCTTGTACTACCACTGCCACATCCTTTTCCTCTAATTCGTGAGCCGGTATTATTTTTGCGTCCATATCCCATCGAACTTAAGTAATCTACCAAATCAGTTAAACTAAACTTTTCTCTGGTGATTGTTATGCGTTCCACATTTTCATCATTGGCAGGCCAGAATATTTTATTTTCTTCTTCTGTTATTTTACCTTCACTACGTAATAATGTAATCGCTGGTTTATACCCAGCTTTTGCAGATTTCTTTAACCATGACTCACTCTCAACTTGGTCTTCTTTAACTGTGTGGCCTAGTTTGTATAAAATCCCTAAATCATACTGAGCAAAAGGCAGGCTATTTTTGGCGGCTCTTTTCATATATTTAAGGCTAAGTTCATTGTCGACTTCGGTGCCGTAACCACTGCGATAAAAAAGAGCTAATGCTGCTTGTGCATGTGAGCTGGCATTTTTGGCAAACTTTTTAATCTTTTTAAACAATAGATCGCAAGAATTCTCCCCACAAGCAGCGGCAACTTCTTCTGGCAGTGAATTAGCGAAAACGATATTTACATTGAATTGTTAATAAAAAAAACAACAGATAATTTCTAACGGAATCCATGAATAACTCTCCTAGTCTGTATATTTAAACAAGCCACGATGGAATTGTTTATTTATTATTCAAATCTCAGCATAAGAGGGATCGTTTAGAAAGTAGACTGAAACTCATGCAAAGTCGATTGTGCTTCTGAAACTTTTTGAACTCTGCGAGTGATATAAAAATTGCGAAGTCACGGGGTGAATAAATCATCTCGTTGATGCGGACACTATGTAAATAGCGAATTTATCATTCGAAGTATTAATTGATAGCCGACTGCCGTGCGATAAAAAGCCGGCGTTAGCCGGCTTTTATGAAATGTTTTAAATGCTAGGAGCAATTAAGACTTGGGAGTTCTACCGGCTTGTTTACGTAAGTTTTCAGTTAATAACTTCTTACGAATACGTGTACTGATAGGAGTTACTTCAACCAATTCATCATTATCGATGAATTCAAGTGCTTGTTCTAACGACATAACAATGGGCGGAACCAAGCTTTGTGCTTCGTCTGTACCTGATGCACGTACGTTAGTTAATTGCTTACCTTTAAGGGCGTTAACCGTTAAGTCATTTTCACGGGTGTGAATACCGATAACCATGCCTTCATATATTTCAACACCGTGGCCGATAAATAAACGTCCACGTCCTTGTAAGTTAAACAATGCGTTAGTCAGTGCTTTACCAGTTGCGTTAGCAATCAATACACCGTTCTTACGCTGGCCGATTTCTCCGCCTTTGTGGGGTCCGTAATGATCGAAGGTGTGGTACATCAATCCAGAGCCAGACGTCATAGTCATAAAGTCTGTTTGGAAACCAATTAAGCCACGGCTAGGGATCATAAAGTCCATACGAATACGGCCTTTACCATCTGGCGACATATTAGTTAATTCACCTTTACGTGTACCAATCTGTTCCATGATAGAACCTTGATGCTGTTCTTCAACATCTATGGTCACAGTTTCGAAAGGTTCATGAGTCACACCATCAACTTGCTTCAAAATAACTTCTGGGCGAGAAACGGCTAGTTCGTATCCTTCTCGGCGCATATTTTCAATCAATATGCCTAAGTGAAGTTCACCACGACCTGATACACGGAACTTGTCCGGATCTTGCGTTTCTTCGACTTTCAGCGCCACATTGTGGATTAATTCTGTTTGCAATCGTTCATAGATGTTACGTGATGTGACGTATTTACCTTCTTTACCACAGAACGGTGAATTATTGACTTGAAAGGTCATGGTCACCGTTGGTTCATCAACAGAAAGAGGCGGTAATGCCACAACTGTATTTGGATCACAAATAGTATCGGAGATCTTAAGTTCACCCACACCTGTTACTGCAACAATGTCACCCGCGTCACCAGAATCTACTTCTAGGCGCTGTAGCCCTAAATAACCTTGCACTTGACCAACTTTAGCGTTGCGAGTTTTGCCATCAGCGCCAATTATCGTCACTTGTTGATTAGGTCTAACCGAACCACTGGTAATACGACCAATGCCGATTACTCCCACGTAAGAGTTGTAATCAAGTTGCGAAATTTGCATTTGTAATGGGCCGTGCATATCGGCAACCGGCGGCTTAACATGTTTTATGATTGTTTCAAACAAAGGCGTCATGTTATCGCTAGGTACATCCAAGTCGTTAGTTGCCCAACCATTTATGGCTGATGCGTAAACGACTTCAAAATCGAGTTGGTCGTCAGTTGCGCCTAAATTATCGAATAAATCAAAGACTTGATCCATAACCCAGCTAGGACGAGCGCCCGGCTTATCAATTTTGTTGATAACAACGATTGGTTTCAAACCTTGAGCAAAGGCTTTTTGTGTCACAAAACGTGTTTGTGGCATAGGGCCTTCTTGTGCATCAACCAATAACAATACTGAATCGGCCATAGACATAACACGCTCTACTTCACCACCGAAATCGGCGTGACCAGGAGTATCTACTATATTGATGCGGAATTCGTTCCATTTAATTGCAGTGTTTTTCGCAAGAATGGTAATACCACGTTCTTTTTCAATATCGTTTGAGTCCATCACACGTTCTTCGGCTACGCCGCGGCTTTCTAAGGTGCCAGACTGTTGTAATAACTTATCAACTAGGGTGGTTTTGCCGTGGTCAACGTGGGCTATAATAGCTATATTCCTCAAATTTTCGATTGAGGTATTGGGTGAACTCATTGTTTTTTACTCTCTTAGGGCCACACATGTGTCACTTAAGACTAGGGGCTGTTGATCTTTCATATATCCTCGACGACTTATGAAAAACCAACAGCCCCTTTTACTCGCTAAAGTAATACGTAGCTTAGTTGCTGAAATTTTGTGCGCGCGGATTATACATTTTAAAAGAGTAAAGGCGACAAATCATTTGAACATTAAAACGATATTAAAATTTTACTGGGATTTGTATCTTCGGGTAAATTTTAAAGGTTGCCCGTGTTAGTTGCTGATAATTCTTAACTTTAGCGTAGATAATAAAAAACCGGCGAAAGCCGGTTTTAATTTAATCTTTTAAAAGCTCGAAGCTCGAAAGTTTACCCTTTAGACGGACGTCCAGCTTGCTTACGCAGGTTTTCAGTCAATAACTTTTTGCGAAGGCGTATGCTGACAGGTGTCACTTCAACCAATTCATCATTGTCGATGAATTCAAGAGCTTGTTCTAACGTCATAACAATCGGTGGCACTAAGCTTTGCGCTTCGTCGGTACCTGATGAACGTACGTTAGTTAATTGCTTACCTTTTAGGGCGTTAACGGTTAAGTCATTTTCACGAGCATGAATACCAATAATCATGCCTTCGTATACTTCAAGACCGTGGCCGATAAATAAACGTCCGCGACTTTGTAAATTAAACAAGGCGTTAGTCAGTGCTTTACCGGTTGCGTTGGCAATCAATACACCATTTTTACGCTGACCAATTACACCACCTTTGTGTGGGCCGTAATGATCAAACGTGTGGTACATCAAACCAGATCCTGAGGTCATGGTCATAAAGTCAGTTTGGAAACCAATCAAGCCACGGCTAGGGATCATGAAGTCCATACGTATACGGCCTTTACCATCTGGTGCCATATTGGTTAACTCACCTTTACGTGTACCCAACTGCTCCATTACGGAGCCTTGATGTTCTTCTTCCACATCAATAGTCACTGACTCGTAAGGTTCGTGTGTCGCACCATCAACGTCTTTTAAAATCACTTCTGGGCGAGAAACGGCTAGTTCGTAGCCTTCACGGCGCATGTTTTCAATCAAGATGCCTAAGTGAAGTTCACCACGACCTGATACGCGGAATTTATCCGGGTCAGTAGGTATTTCTTCAACTTTCAGTGCCACGTTGTGGATCAGCTCGTGTTGCAAACGCTCAAGGATATTACGTGACGTAACAAACTTACCTTCTTTACCTGCAAAAGGAGAGTTATTAACTTGGAATGTCATGGTGACTGTTGGTTCATCAACAGATAGAGGCGGTAACGCTACCACTGTTGCCGGGTCACACACTGTATCTGAGATTTTAAGTTGGCCAACACCAGTAATTGCAACAATATCACCCGCGTCAGCAGAATCAACTTCGTGACGTTCTAAACCTAAGTAACCTTGTACTTGTCCAATTTTACCATTACGCGTGTTACCGTCAGCACCAATAATAGTCACTGCTTGGTTAGGCTTAACTGAACCACTAGTAATACGACCTATACCAATTACACCTACATAAGAGTTGTAATCAAGTTGCGAAATTTGCATTTGTAATGGGCTGTTCATGTCGGCAGCTGGTGGCTTAACGTGTTTGATGATTGTTTCAAACAAAGGCGTCATGCTATCGCTTTCTACTTCTAAATCGTTGGTAGCCCAACCATTTATGGCTGATGCGTAGACTACTTCAAAATCGAGTTGATCGTCAGTTGCGCCTAAGTTATCGAACAAATCAAATACTTGATCCATAACCCAATCAGGACGTGCACCTGGCTTATCAATTTTGTTGATAACAACGATTGGTTTCAAACCTTGAGCAAAGGCTTTTTGTGTCACAAAACGTGTTTGTGGCATAGGGCCTTCTTGTGCATCAACCAATAACAATACTGAATCGGCCATAGACATAACACGCTCTACTTCACCACCGAAATCGGCGTGCCCAGGAGTGTCAACTATATTGATGCGGAATTCATTCCATTTAATTGCCGTGTTTTTTGCAAGAATGGTAATGCCACGCTCTTTTTCGATGTCGTTTGAGTCCATCACACGTTCTTCGGCTTCGCCGCGACTTTCTTCTAATGTACCCGATTGTTGTAACAACTTATCAACTAGGGTGGTTTTGCCGTGGTCAACGTGGGCTATAATAGCTATATTCCTCAAGTTTTCGATTGAGGTGTTTGATGAACTCATTGTCTTTTCTCTGTTAGGGCCGCACATGCGTCACTTAAGACCATTACTCGCTAAAGTAACACGCAGCTTAGTTACTGAAATTTTATGGGCGCGGATTGTACAGTTTTATCCTACATTTAGCGAATTTCTAATGCATATAGGTGTAAAAAAAAGAAAGACTCTCAATTGGCTAACGTTGCATTAACATTATGGGCACTATTTGGAGTATTTAAGTGCGCCTGATCAATTTTGGTGCATAAATGCTCCGCATTGGTGCGTTCAATGATGTTTTTTTCGTTTACTCTATTCTAAAAAGACATAAACAAAAGGCATTCCAATCACTTAGGTATGTGGCATGATTATCGCTTTATATAGGCAAGTTTTAGAATTTGGAGTGAGTTGACTCCGACTAATATATTTATACTTTTAATCTGGAGGACACCATGTCAGCACAAAAGGCCTTAGACCTTATTAAAGAAAGCGAAGCTAAATTTGTTGATTTACGCTTTACCGATACCAAAGGTAAGGAACAACACGTTTCTATTCCTACTCATCAAGTGAATGAAGACTTCTTCGAAGAAGGCAAAATGTTTGATGGTTCTTCTATCCTAGGTTGGAAGGGTATTAATGAATCAGACATGATTTTGATGCCTGATGGTGAAACAGCAGTTCTTGATCCCTTTGCTGAAGAAACGCAAATCAATATCCGTTGCGACATTCTAGAACCTATGACGATGCAAGGTTATGATCGTGACCCACGATCAGTAGCCCGTCGTGCAGAAGAATATTTGATATCTACAGGTATCGGTGACACAGCATTGTTTGGTCCTGAGCCAGAGTTTTTCTTGTTTGACGACGTACGTTTCCACACAGATATGTCGGGTTCGATGTTTAAGATTGATTCAAGCGAAGCTAAATGGAATTCTGGTGCTGAATTCGAAGAAGGCAACATGGCTCACCGTCCTGGTGTTAAAGGCGGTTATTTCCCTGTTCCTCCTGTTGATTCATCTCATGATACCCGTGCTGCTATGTGTATGGTTATGGAAGAGATGGGTTTAACAGTTGAAGCCCATCACCATGAAGTTGCGACTGCTGGTCAAAACGAAATTGCATGTCTTTTCAATACTTTAGTTAAGAAAGCTGATGAAGTGCAAATTTATAAGTATGTAGTGCATAACGTTGCACATGCCTACGGACAGACTGCTACCTTTATGCCTAAGCCTTTAGTTGGCGATAACGGTTCAGGTATGCACGTTCACCAATCAATTTCTAAAGATGGTAAAAACATCTTTGCTGGTGACAAATATGCCGGAATGTCTGAAGAAGCCTTGTTCTACATTGGCGGTATCATCAAACATGCTCGCGCAATCAATGCTTTCACTAATGCTTCTACTAACTCGTACAAACGTTTAGTGCCTGGCTTTGAAGCGCCTGTTATGTTGGCATATTCTGCTCGTAACCGTTCTGCTTCTATCCGTATTCCTTTTGTAACTAGTGATAGGGCTCGTCGAATTGAAGTGCGTTTCCCTGACCCAACAGGTAACCCTTACCTAGCATTCACTGCTATGTTGATGGCTGGCCTTGATGGGATTAAAAACAAAATTCACCCTGGCGATTCAATGGACAAAGACTTGTATGACTTACCTGCAGAAGAAGCAGCAGCCATACCTCAAGTATGTAGTTCATTTGAGCAAGCACTAGAAGCTCTTAACAACGACCGTGAGTTCTTAACAGCCGGTGGCGTTATGTCTGATGAGTCTATTGATGCTTATATCGAGCTTAAGAGTCAGGAAGTTGAAACGCTTAACATGACAACTCACCCAGTTGAGTTTGACATGTACTACAGCGTTTAATATTTCAAGCTTTTAGCTGGCTATCTCGGATAGTTATTAAAATAAATAACAAGCCCGCATTTGCGGGCTTTTTTTTAGCTGTAATAAGGCTACACTTGATTTTACTGGTTCAGCGGCAATCGTGCCGATGATTTTTGGAGTGAAAACGAACAATGAAATTCAGCGCTGTTATTTGTTTATTGTTTCTGTGCATTAGTGTGTCAGCACAAGTGGTTTACAAAACGGTAAAGGCTGATGGCACTGCGGTTTACAGTGATGTTCGTAGCGATGGTGCTGTGCCGGTTAGCTTATCATCAATGAATAATGTTGTTGTACCTGCGTTAAATAATGCTTCAAGCCAGCCGAATAGTAAAAATAATCCAACAAAAAAATTAAAGCCTGAAGTGCAATATCTAGTGTCCATTCGTTCTCCGCAAGCTGAGCAAACATTGCGTGATAATTCTGGTTTAGTCACTATTAATGCGGATGTTTTACCTAAAAAGGCCGGTAAGTTTCAATTAGTCTTTGATAATCAAGTAGTTAAAACCCAATCAAATGGGCAGTTTAAGCTGGAAAGTGTCAATCGAGGCGCTCATTCCATTCAAATTCATTTTCTCGACAACTCAGGCAAGATCCTTGCATCGTCTAAGTTGCAGACCTTTTATCTGCAAAAAGCTTCTGCTCTGATCAATGTCAACTAGTACTAAATAAGCATATTGTATAAAAATTAGTATCTATATCTAAGCAGCTAAATAATACTTTGCACCATATGGGTGCGTGAATGTTGAGTTTATGTCTGAGTCTGTTACTACTGAAAATTTATTAGATAACCTGTCAACTGCTGTGCTTGTGTTGGATGACAACATGATCCTGCAATATGCTAATCATGCGGCACAAGCTGTATTTGAGCGTAGTTTAAATTTGTTAATCGGTTATTCATTCAATCAGTTTATTGCATCTTCGAGTCTTGATTTTGTGCGTTTTCAAAATTCCATGCAACATGGCGAAGTGTATTCTGATGGAGAAGTTACCTTTAAATTCACTGATGGTAGACATACGCAGGCTGATGTCTCAGTGACCAGAATGTTGGAAGACCAAAATAAACGATTATTGCTCGAAATTAGATTGGTAGAACAACAGAAAAAAATAAGCCAAGAAAATCACCAATGGGCTCAACAACAGGCCGCTCGAGAGCTTGTACGTGGATTAGCCCACGAAATTAAGAACCCTTTGGGCGGTATCAGAGGGGCAGCACAACTGCTTGCTAAACAATTGCCCAGCGAGGAATTACAAGAATTTACCCAAGTTATTATCGAACAATCCGACAGGTTAACTAATTTAGTTGATCGTTTGTTGGGACCAAATTTACGGCCAAATTTTGATTGGCAAAATATACACAAGGTACTCGAAAAAGTGTGTACTTTGGTGCAACTGGATCCAAGCCATAATATTCTCATTACAAGGGATTATGACCCGAGCATTCCAGATATATATCTGGACCAGGATATGTTGCAGCAAGCCACATTGAATATAGTGCGAAATAGTGTGCAAGTGTTATCAGACAATCGAGAAATCGCCGGTGAAATAACCATTGTCACTAGAATAGAGCGCCAAGTAATTATTCACGGGGCGTCTTTTCCGCTTTGTGTAAAAATTCAAATTATCGACAACGGACCTGGTATACCTAGCGAACTTAAAAACACACTTTTTTACCCAATGGTTACTAGCAAAAAAGAGGGCAGTGGTTTGGGGTTATCGATATCTCAAACATTGATTGGTCATCATCGAGGAAAAATTGAAGTTGATAGTTGGCCAGGCAGAACAGAATTTACATTATATTTACCGATTGATAAAAAGGATCCCCAGAAATGAGTGCAGAACCTGTATGGATAGTAGATGACGACAGCTCGATTCGCTGGGTATTACAAAAAGCATTACAGGCGGCAAATATACCTTGCTTCAGTTTTGAAAACCCTGAAGATTTATTATTACAATTAGAAACCGGACAACCACCTGAGGTGATAGTGTCGGATATTCGTATGCCACAAATGGATGGTATGGTTTTATTGGGTGAAGTGCATAAACGTTTTGAAAACATCCCTGTGATCATTATGACGGCACACTCTGATTTAGACAGTGCGGTAAATGCTTATCAAAGTGGTGCATTTGAATACCTACCCAAACCTTTCGATATTGATGAAGCTGTAAATTTGGTACAACGAGCCTTAACTCACTCACGGGAACAGTCTAGTAAAAACCAACCACCTGAACTGGTCAAGGCGACCGAAATTATTGGTGAAGCACCAGCCATGCAAGAGGTATTTAGGGCCGTTGGACGTCTGTCTCGTTCTAGTATCAGTGTCTTGATTAATGGTCAGTCTGGTACAGGTAAAGAATTGGTGGCCCATGCGTTACATCGTCACAGCCCTCGCTCGAACAATACGTTTATTGCTCTGAACATGGCTGCAATACCGGCAGATTTGATTGAGTCTGAATTATTTGGTCATGAAAAAGGTGCATTTACGGGTGCTCAAGCGGCAAGACAAGGACGATTTGAACAAGCTAATGGCGGCACATTATTTTTAGATGAAATAGGTGACATGCCACTAGATGTACAAACTAGATTGTTACGAGTTTTAGCTGACGGACAATTCTACCGAGTTGGCGGGCATAACCCGGTGACAGTCGATGTCAGAATTATTGCTGCAACTCACCAAAATCTGGAACTACGTGTGTCCGAAGGTAAATTTAGAGAGGATTTGTATCACAGATTAAATGTTATACGTATTCATATCCCCACACTCAGCGAAAGGCGTGAAGATATTCCCTTATTAGCCGGACATTTTTTACAGAAAGCCGCAGCAGAACTCGCTGTAGAGGTTAAATCTCTTAGCAAAGAAACCAAAAAAATTCTATCTAACTTACCTTGGCCAGGGAATGTACGTCAGCTGGAGAATATGTGTCGTTGGTTAACGGTAATGGCTAGCGGTCAAGAAGTATTGCCTCACGACTTACCACCAGAAATTCACCAACAACCTGTATCAATCGACAAAACGGCGACAACAGGTGATTGGCAAACGCTACTTGCTAACTGGGCAGATACGCAGTTGCAATCTGGGCATAACAATATCTTAGATGATGCGATTATGAGTTTTGAAAGGATTTTGTTAGAGCGTGCTTTACACTACACTCATGGACACAAACAAGATGCGGCTAAACGTTTAGGTTGGGGCAGAAATACCCTTACCAGAAAGTTAAAAGAGTTAAATATGTAGCTGGCTGTCAATGTGATTTAGGTTGGGCAAGGTTTTCCAAGCCGTATTTTTTCAGTAATGCTAGATAACGCCCATCATTGTGCATTTGAGTAATACAGCTATCTAAGGAAGTAAGAAACCCAGTAGTGTCAGTGATATTTTTGCTGTTTTTAGAAACTGTAACAAAGTAGTCTCTAAAAGAGACAGTAAATTTAGGGACTTTTATCTTATCGGCAACCCCCAAGGTTTTTGCTCGCCAATAAAATGTTTGTTTGCTATTAGGCATAATATCAAATCTAGGGTTACTACTTAATAACTGGGCAAACATAGCGTCAATACTATGTCCTTCGCTAATTTCACCTACAAGACGTTTCTTGTCTATCAATGCTAAAAGTTCAGGGGTGTAGGTTAAACCTGCCAAATGTCCAATTATTAGAGGGTGTAAATCCTCAATTTTATGAATATCTACCTTGCTGTCTGCGCGCATGGCAAAACCGTATTCAGTGGTAAATATGGGCACTTTGCCATATACCACGAATGCCTCACGCTCCTTTTTATAACTATATAGACTAATGTCCAACTCGCCACTTTGCATATATAGATGAGTTCGTTTGATTGGCAGTTTGCTGTAGGTGAGTGTGAAATTTTTCTTAGGCAAACATTCATTTAACACATCTTTTCCTAAACCAGATAAATTGTGTTTAGATTCAGAGAAGAGATAGGGAGGCCAATCAATATCATTTAATACTAGTTTATTGGCATAGACTAAGGGTGCAAGAACCCATAATATTAAGAATAATAATATGTTAAGTGAGTAATTTTTTTTCATAGGACTAGAGTATTATCAACACAGTGTCTATAACGTATAACATTATGTTTCTACATTTGACAGTTATGCAATAAGGTTAATGGTGAATTTTTGGGTTTCATACTTAATTATTTAGCACGCTCGTTCGTCAGCAGTGCTGCCATACCGCTATTAAATGCTTGCATCCATTTACTTGAAAATTGCCCTTTGGCGATACGATTAATTTCGATTACGGCTTTTTTCTTGGGTCGTTGTAAATGACTCTGATGTGCTCGAGCATGGGTGATAGCGTCAAAGGTGTCTAGTATGGCAAGTAATTTTGCACCTTCACAAATATCGTCTTCTTTGAGTCCCAGAGGGTAACCACTACCATCAATGCGCTCGTGATGCTGCATTACAATTTTACGTGCTTCATTCCATTGATTTAGATTTTCCAGCAAACGAGCACTTTTATATACATGGGAGCGCATCAGATTAAACTCGACTTCTTCTAGTTTTTCTTGTTTATGCAGTACAGCAACGGGCATAAAAGCCATGCCAAAATCATGCATATAACAGGCAACGGCAAGCTGGACTTCATTTACTGGGGAACCGGCTATTTTATTGATGTAACCCGCTAACTTAGCAATGCGATCACCTCTACCTTCCCAATACATTGAACGTTTTTCTATAGGCTTCATCAATTCTCTGAAAAAGACCAAGTCTTCGCGTTCTTCATTGTTGATTGTCTTTGGTATACCCGTTGTTGCTATACTGACGGGTGCTTCAGATGACGGAGTTTCACCTTCTTGCTCGTACTCTTGGCCTAAATCAAGACTGGGATCAAGCAACAATACTGCTTTGGCTAACAATTGTTCATGCTGAGCGCTGTTTTCTGGTGTGATGCGTTTAATGGCGATTACCAGTTGCTCAAACAACTCTTTATCATATTCCGCTTGCCCAGTTTGAATACAACTTTGAACGAAGACTTTGACTTTATCCATTATCAATAACACCAGATCACTCATATTACTGGTGTATTTAATTTGTCCCTTACGTAAATAATCGAGTAAGTCTTCGGCATACTGTAAAAGAGGGATGAGAGGTGAAAAGTTAACTAAGCCTAAGTCACCTTTGATGGTGTGGATTGAGCGAAATAATGAACGTTGTAATTCGTTGTCTTCTGGCTTCAATTCCAATTCAATTAAGGTTTGCTCGCTGGCTTCATATAGTTCGTTAATTTCTTCCAATAAGTCGGTGAGAATATCTTCATCGAGATCTTCATGTTTAAACGTTTGCATAGGATGAGTAGCCTTAATAATTGAAAGTGCTTTGTGCTTGGTTAAGTATCGGCTAATTAGAATTTTTATTCATTTATTTGTGCCGAAACAGAAAACGTTAAAATATATCTAATAAATGCTAGGGGCCGTTAATCTTTCATATGTCACCGAGATTTTCCTCAAAATGTGCTTGATCAAGGCGAAATCTGTGAAGTTTGGTCACCCAAACAAACAGGTTTCAACGCCGAGTAAGTGCGTTTTGAGGAAAACCCTTCGGGCTGGGCCATTTATTCGCCTACCTTCGTTGTTTACCTCTCGTTTAGAATGACTAAACGAGAGGTAAACGCCTCGGTATCCAAATAAATGACCTCAGTCTCGAGGAAGTATGAAAGATCAACAGCCCCTAGGAGTATAATTGTTTTAGCTAGTGGCTAAAATGAGTATACTCAGCGCCCACTTAATTGATAAGGGTGTGCTTTGTTAGCGCTTTTACGCATAGTAGCGATATTCTTTTATTTTTTGTTGATTAATCTAATACTAATATTAATTTGTTTGCTGCGACCTTTCCATAGGGATAACGTACATGCAGCGGGTATTTTATATAGTTCTGTATCGGCTTTGTTCGGATTGAAACTTGATATTCGCGTACCAGATAGCGTCAAACAAGGTGGCCCTTATGTGTTTATTGCTAACCATCAAAATAGTTATGACTTATTGACTATTTGCGCTGCTGCACAAAAAGGCACAGTGACAGTTGGCAAAAAAAGTCTGAAGTGGATCCCCTTGTTTGGCCAAGTTTACTGGTTAACAGGTAACATTATGATCGACCGGAAGAACTCAGGACGTGCTCATGATACGTTGCAAGGAACTGTTCAAAAAATTCAAAAAAAGCGTTTGTCAGTGTGGTTTTTCCCAGAAGGAACCCGCAGTTATGGTCGAGGCTTGTTACCTTTTAAAACAGGTGCATTTCGCATTGCTAAAGCAACCAATGAACCCATAGTTGTGGTAACAGCCAGCAGACTAAACAATAAAATAAAATTAAATAGGTGGAACAACGGCACGTTAATAATTGAACTGTCGGAGCCAGAGTTTATGGATGAAAATAAATCCATTAAACAAAATGCAGAATATTTTCATCAAAAAATGCAACAACAAATCAAAAATATAGACGCAGAATTAGATAATTAAACGCCAGAGGAAAAGTTTATGAATTCAGAAAGTACATCCGAATTGGCCGAATGGCATGAGTTCAATCAAGAAACAGTCGAAGCATTGATTGAAGACGGCAGTGATGCAAGTCAAGCACATACTATTGAATATCATTTTGCTAGCGCAGATTTTGACGCGTTAGAAAAAGCGGCTGTTGATGCGTTCAAAGCCGGTTTTGAAGTGGGTGATGCTGAAGAGTTAGAGTTGGAAGATGGTGAAGAAGTGTTTTGTTTTGATGCTGTGGTCGAACGTATGTTAGATGCCAATTTAATCAATCAAGACACCGATAAGCTTTTTGCAATTGCCGAGAAACATAAAGTGGATTACGACGGTTGGGGCACTTATTTCATCGATAAAGATCAGGACAATACTTAGATAGTGCTTTAATTGTTTTAGGCTACTCTTAGCGCTGTCACGATGAATACAGCGTTAGCATGATTAATTACGATTAGTTTTTAGACGGTAAAATATCAACCCGTGACACAAATGTGTTATTGGTTTGGTTAGAGTTATTACTGTAAAGTGCTATAAAAGTGTCACAAAACATACATTTAGTTTTCACACGATAAGTGCACAGTGAGCGCACAATAAAAAAGGTTGGGAGAAACCAATGAAGAGCACAATATTCAAGTCACAAACAAAACGACCCGTTAAAACAGCGCTAACCATGGCCATTGCCCTGGCATTGAGCAATGGTGCAGTACAAGCCCAAGAAAATACTAAGCTCGAAGAACAAGAAGCTCAGAGTGAACGTCAACTTGAAAAAATAATCATTACATCAACCCGCCGGTCAGAGAACCAACAAGTTGTGCCGATCGCTGTACAGGCGATAAGTGGCGAAAAACTTCAACAACTAGGCATTGATAGCTTTGAAGATTACATCGCATTGCTACCAGGTGTCACCTCTGATGGTCAAGGGCCAGGCAAACAGGAAACTTATATCCGTGGTGTCTCAGCAGGTCGTGCTGCTGTTAGAATTTCCGGTATAGGCGGTGAGCCAAGTGTAGCCTTTTATCTTGATGAAGCTCCGATTACCACTCCCGGTCGTAATATTGATTTATATGCAGCTGACTTGCAAAGGGTTGAAGTTTTAAAAGGTCCTCAAGGCACATTGTTTGGGGCCAGTTCGCAAGCAGGAACAGTACGTCTTATCACCAATAAACCAGATTTAGACCTATTCAGCGCAGGTGGTGAGATAGGTATGTCGTCCACTAAGAACGGCGGCATGAGCAATAAATCTGAAGGTTTTGTCAATATTCCAATTATAGAGGATACGTTTGCGTTACGTATTGCTGGCTACAATTCTACTGATGGCGGCTTCATTGATAACGTGCTTGCCACTGATAGCTTACCGCTGGACAATCCAGGATTGGGAGGGCGCGTTCCTGCCATTCGACAGGAAGTCAGTAACTCCACGTTTGTAGAAGATGATTATAATGAATCAACACATCGCGGCATGAGAATTAGCGCATTATGGCAAATCAATGACGACTGGGATGTGTTAGTACAGCATACAAGCCAACAGCTTGATACTGAAGGTGCGTTTGAATATGACCCGACTATCAGTGACGATGACGACTTAAATGTTGCGACCTTTTCACCCACTAATGGTGATGATAAGGTGAATCTCACGCAATGGACGGTCAATGGCATGCTTAGTGGGCTTGAAGTGATCTACAACGGCTCGTTTACAGACCGAACGTTTCAAGGTCAGAGCGACTATACCGGTTATGTGAATGTCGGTCCCTACGTCCCTTACTACATTTGTACCTACCCAGCTTATGATGAATGTTTTAGCCCTGTAATGACTACTTCAGAACAATTTTCAACGGAACGTAGTGTTCACGAAGTGCGTTTTGCAACCAATGCAGATGATCGTTTTCGGGCAATTGGTGGGGTGTTCTATGATGATCAGCAACTCAACTTTTTAACCGACTTCACCTACGCGGGTTCGATTAAAGCGGGTTTCTCACCTAACTTTCCAATACCGGGCGCGTTTACTAATACAGATGGCAGCGCTCGCCCACCTGGTGTTACATTCGTCAATGATTTCCAATCAGATCGTGAAGAGATTTCGATATTTGGTGAACTGGCTTACGATGTGACTGACGACGTTACCGTTACCGTTGGTGCACGTCGGTACGAGATCGATATAGGCTTAATGGGACAGTCGTCATTCGGACAAAGAGCTGCCGGACCGGAAGCTAATGGTGGATCAAATGTGGATGCAAGACTCGCAGGTTTAACTCCAGCTAAGTTGTCAGGCACCATTTTAAAAGGGAATATTCGCTGGCAAATGAATGCTGACGCGATGTTTTATGGGACTTATTCTGAAGGTTTCCGAGGCGGCGGATTCAACCGTGCAGCTGGCATCGGCGGTATTCCTGCGACCTTTGATACTGATGATGTGGTCAGTCTTGAATTTGGCTGGAAAACAACATTGCTGGATAACTCTTTACGCTTTAACGGCGCCATATATACTGTTGATTTCAGCGACCTTCAACAAGGGATCCTAGATTTCTCTATAGCCAACACCTCATTTTTTGACAATGTGGGTGAGGCCGAAATCAATGGTGTTGAATTTGAACTTGAATGGACTGCGAACGACTACTTAGATTTGTTCGGCTCATTTAGCTATATCGATTCAGAATTGACTGCTATCCCTGAAACGCTTGTGAATATTGCACCTATAGGATCAAACCTGCCTTACGCACCAGAGTTCGAAGCAGTTTTAGGGGCACGTTTCTTCCAACAGATTGGCGATTTCTCTGCTGTTTACCAAGGCGTATACAAGTGGGTGGATTCAAGGTTTAATAGTCTAGCTGCTGCTGGTCGTGTCGAGTTGCCGTCTTATAATCAGCTTAACCTGTCAGCTAGTATTTCCAAAGATGACTGGAGAGCAACGTTCTTTATTGACAATGCTACCGATTCTCTTGGGCAGGTTGCAGCCGGTTCGGCCGATAATGTTTTCAGAGTTTCTCCAACACGACCTCGCACTGTTGGTGTTAGAGTGAGCTTTGATTATTAGCATTTAAGTGGGTGCTTGTAAGTGATAATTAGTCATTTTAAAGCATAAAAGGGTCGGCGTTTAATCACGCCGACCCTTTTTATTTTTGGAGCTGTATATACAATATTAAGTATATCCTGATATTTACCGAGATATTATTTTGCCAGATCAAGTAGAAAATACCCAACCTGAACACGTTATCAAACAGTGTCAATTATTGATTAATAAAGGCCTCTTGAGCGAAGCATCTGAAAACCTTGAAAATATGCTTGCGCAAAATCCGGGGCATATTGAAGGTATTTATTGTCTGGCAGTTTGCCAGCGTAAACAGCAAAAACATACCCAAGCCATGGACAATCTTGACCAAGTCTTGGTAAAAGTACCTGATCACGGCAGGGCTCATCAAGAGCAAGGTTTTATTCTCAAAGCTTTAGGAGAAACTTCCAAAGCCATAACGGCATTTGAAACAGCTGTCGGCTTGAACCCAACATTATTTGGAAGTTGGCGTGTGTTAGCAGATGAGCCTAGCTATTTGAAGCGTCAGGAAGCTAAGCAACATGTTGATTGGCTCTCTAGTTTACCCCCAGCGTTGGTCTCGGTTTCGAGCCTTATATATCAAAAACAATTGCACCGCGCAGAACGGCTTTGCCGTCACTTTCTCAAAGAAAATCCCCATCAACCAGAAGCGATGCGGTTACTGGCTGAGTTAGGTAACAAGTTTCAAATTCTTGACGATGCTGAATTTTTATTAGCCAGTTGCCTTGAATTTGACCCTAACTATAAAAGAGCCCGTCTGGATTACGTGCATGTTTTACATAAGCGCCAAAAATATAACAAGGCACTGGCACAAGCAAAAATCCTGCTAGATTCCGATCCGAATAATTCAAATCTAAAAATTGGCCTCGGCAATGCTCAGCAAGCTACTGGGGATTTCGCAGCGGCTATCAAAACCTTTGAGAGTGTTTTGCATAACGATCCAGACAATTATTCAATATATCTGACACTTGGCCATGCTTTAAAAACAATGGGCCGTGTTGATGATGCTATTCAAGCGTATCGCAACAGTTATCGTATCAAACCTGATTTTGGGGATGCGTTCTGGAGTCTGGCAAATCTTAAAACTTATCGATTTTCATCCGAAGAACGCCAGCAAATGCGAGATCAAGAAGCAAGCCCAACAACAGCGATAAACGACAAAATACATTTCTGTTTTGCCCTTGGCAAAGACCTAGAGGACAGCGAGATTTTTGACGAAGCATTCTCTTTTTATCATCGTGGCAACACCTTAAAAAACCAGCAGGATCGGTACGATAGTCAACCTCTTGATATATCGTTTGATATTCAGAAAAGCAATTTTGATACTGCGTTTTTTGAACGTAATAAAAAGGCCGGTTGCCCTGCCCAAGACCCCATATTTATTGTTGGGTTGCCGAGAGCGGGCTCAACACTTTTGGAGCAAATTCTGTCTTCACACTCTCAGGTCGACGGGACCATGGAGCTGGCCAACATCATTGGCCTAGCGCATCACTTAAATGGTCGACAAGCCGTTCAAGAGACTCCGCGTTACCCTGGGATCCTAAATAAGATATCGGCTGATGAGCTGACTAAAATGGGTGAGCTTTATATTGAAGAGACCCAACATCATCGCCAGGGCGCCATGTTTTTCATCGACAAGATGCCGAACAACTTCCGACACATTGCACTAATCCAATTGATTTTGCCTAATGCTAAAATCATCGATGCGAGACGCGATCCTATGTCCTGTTGTTTTAGCGGTTTTAAACAACTATTCGGTGAGGGTCAGCAGTTTTCTTATGATCTTGCCGATATTGGACACTATTATCGCAGTTATGTTGAGATTATGGATCACTGGGACAAGGTATTACCGGACAAGATTTTACGGGTACAGTATGAAGAGGTGGTAGCGGATCTGGAGACTCAGGTTCGACGTATTTTAGACTATTGTGGCCTTCCTTTTGAGCAAGCCTGTATAGATTTTCATAGTAACAAACGAGCTGTTCGTACACCAAGCTCCGAGCAAGTTAGGCAACCTATTTATCAAAGTGGTCTTGAACAATGGCGTCATTATGAGTCACATCTAGCGCCACTGAAAGAAGCACTGAAAGAAGCACTGAAATAATGCATAAATAGGAACAGAGTTGTGTTAAGTCCTCTACCTTGAAACAGAGGGGCGATACTCAGAATTATATTATCCGTGGTTTGGTAACTACTTCAATTGTGTATAAAGGTAAATAGCATGAAATATCTGTCTACAACTTGGTTTTTGATGTTGTTAGCGTTTGCACCAATAGTCATTGCACAGCAGAGCTCATCAACAAAAGTGAAAATTTTATTTGGCTCTTGTTTACACCAAGATGAACCCCAGCCTATTTGGCAGGCAATGAACCAAGAGCAAGCTGATTTTTTTGTTTTACTTGGTGACAATATTTACGGTGATACCGAAAATATGACTGAACTGAAAGCCAAATATGCCAAGCAGTGGGCAACATCGGGTATGCAAACCATGTTAGCCAATACAACTACAATTGGTATGTGGGACGACCACGATTATGGTGAAAATGACGCGGGTGCAGAATACCCACAAAAAGAAGCGTCTAGGCAGATTATGCTCGATTATTTCAAGGAGCCTAAAAATAGCGCAAGGCGTACTAGACCTGATGGCATCTACACCAGTCATATTTTGACTCAAGCCAATACAAAAGTGCAGATTTTATTGCCTGACTTACGTTGGAATAGAGGCCCACTCGAGTCAGTGGGCCGACTTAAATATATGCTCAGCAAAGCGCCAAACAATTTGGGGCCTTATTTACCTAGCAAAGATAAATCAACCACTCTGTTGGGCGAAACTCAGTGGCAGTGGTTAGAACAGCAATTACAACAACCTGCTGATATACGTATTTTTGCGAGCAGTATTCAATTTTTACCAGAATTTTCTGGTTGGGAATCTTGGGCTAATTTACCCCATGAAAGACAACGTTTTTTAGCCTTACTGGATAAATATAAAATTGATAACTTAATCATTGTCAGCGGTGATACACACTGGAGTGAGCTAAGCCAAATAACCCGAAAAAACGGCCAAGCTTTATGGGAAATGACAACCTCTGGTTTAACCGAAGAATGGAAAAGTGTTAGCCCCAATGATCACCGAGTAGGGCAGAGTTATAGTAAGGCAAACTATGGCGTGATTGAGCTTACAGGCAAAAACATAAGTATGACGATTAAGGATGTGGCGGGTAATAAGATAATGACAAAAACACTCTCCTTGGACCAAGATTAGTCTGCAAGTGTAGACTGCAGAATCACTCTCTTTACATGGGAACCTTTATGAAAATATTTTGCTTAGGTTTGGTTTTATTGTTATTGCATGTTGGTAATGCGCAAGCTAAAGATAGCTTTGCTGAGATGACTATTGCTGGCTCACAAGTACGCACACTCCAGTCTGAAATTGTTGATCAGGAATACCAACTACTGATTCAAACGCCTGCCGGTTATCGGCAATCAAATAAAACCTACCCAGTTATCTATTTTCTTGATGCTCAGTGGGATTTTCCATTAATGATCTCTACCTTTGGTCAATCCTATTTCGATGGTTTTATTCCTGAGGCGATTTTAGTCGGTATTCAATAGGGTGGTGATAACCCTGATCCTAATGTGTTACGTGCCAGAGACTTTACGCCTAGTAACATGCCAAGGGTGCCTAATTCAGGTGGTGCTGAGAAGTTTTTACAGTTTATCAAACAAGAGCTTATTCCTTTTTTGGGAAAGGAATATCGAACTAACAATGAACGAGTATTGATGGGCAGCTCTTATGGTGGTTTATTTACCCTGTATGCTTTGTTTAAACAGCCTGATTTATTTAACGGTTATGTTCCCACGTCATCCGCATCAGCTTGGGACAATAATCTTTTATATTCCTACGCCAAAGGTTTTTCCGATAAAAAGCTGACCAGACCCATCAAGCTTTATTCTGCCATAGGTGAGTTTGATAGCTTAATGCCAGCATTTGATGACCTTGTTAGCTTTTTCGAGAAACAAAACTTCAAAGATGTGTCTTTCAAGTTTGAACGATTAGCCCGGTTAGGACATGCGAGTGTTAAAGGGGCTGCCAATACTTGGGGATTACACTACGTTTTTTCCAAACCCAAATTAGCTTTGAGCAATGAAAAACTTAGCCGCTTTGTTGGTCAATACCAAGATGAAACATCCAATTCCCTGATTAATGTGTCGCTAAAACAAAGGCAATTACACCTTGAAATTGCCGGTAGAATGCACCCAGTCGTCGCAGCCACTGAGTTTGATTTTTATCAGTATGGCGCATTTTTACAAGCCAGTTTTGATGTTATAGCCAAGCCACAAAAAATGACGATAGAGAGTTTTTCTGGCGTTGAGCATTACTTGCGAGTGCACAAGTAACATTCTTTATCTCATACTTTTCTAAAGAGAAAATAAAAGGAGGGGTAATCATGGGGCAAAAATGCTAACTTTATTTGATTAACTCATTGAGTCCTGACTCCTTTTGTTTATTTGAGTATTTAGCAGACTCTATTTATTTGGATGATTAGTTTTTTGCATAAAAATGCACTTCAAATGTGTTGTATGTCACTAGCATGGATATTTTTTCTATTGCTGTGTTCAAGCACTGTGCTCGCGGAAAACATTACTCAGCCGAATGACAGAAAAATTCTTTATCCGATCGCAAAAGTCACCACTCAATATCAAGTTCAAAATAATTACTATTTAGATGTGCTTAAGCTCATATTGGCCAGAACTGAAGTTAGTTATGAATTGGAAATTGTCGAAATTCCCGTCATGCCTCAAAGTCGTACTTCAATGAATATCCAACAAGGTATGTACGATATTCATTGGTTGTCTACCTCTGAAGAGAGAGAAACTTCGCTCAACCCAATTCGTATTCCATTATTAAAAGGGTTGCTGGGATTACGTATAGCCATAGTTAATTCCAAAAATCCCGATTTATTATCAGGTTTTTCAAGCGTTGATGGTCTGAAAAAACTTTATGCAGGGCAAGGTCATGATTGGCTAGATAGTAAGTTGTTGCGCCATCATGGCTTCAGAGTGCAAACATCTGCTAATACTAAATCGCTGTTTGACCTCTTAATAAAGGGGCGGTTGGATTACTTTCCGCGCTCGGTACTCGAAGTGTGGTTTGAACTCGAGTTTTTCAACGATATGCCACTAAGTGTTGATGAGCATATCGCCATCTATTATCCATTAGTTAACTATTTTTTTGTACGTAATGAAGAAGTAGAAATGCATGAACAAATACAGCTGGGATTACAACGAGCAATTATAGATGGCTCTTTCCAAAATAATTTTGATGCGTATTTTGCACAATACATAGAAAAAGCAAATTTACAGACTGCAAAATCCATTCATTCCAGTTAAAACGCCTATCGATGACCCAACACTTTGGTTTCAGTTACCTCTAGAATAGTTTGAAAAGTGCGGTTAGCTCTCGAGCAAAACACTTCGACCAATGGTGCCCACTTGTTTGGTGTTAAATGTTTTTTATCAAATGAATAATGATTGAAGGTAATGTGTAATAAAATCTGGTTATCAAAGACTACCTTCTCACTAGCTTTATTTTTAAGGACCGACTGATGTTAGCAGTGAAAGACCTGTGCAAGTCTTATGCAGGTGAATCTGCATTATCCAATGTATCTTTTAGCTTAAACCGCGGTGAAGTGGTGGCGTTATTAGGTGCCAATGGTTCAGGTAAAACCACCACCGTTCAATCCATATGTCGATTAATTGAATGGGACCAAGGTGATATTACAATTGATAATGTTGATACACGTACTTCGTCTACATTTCTCAAGCAGATTGGCGCGGTATTGGGCGGATGTAGGAATACCAATTGGCGTTTAACCGCCAAACAAAATGCTGATTATTTTGCGCGATTACGCGGGTTTTCAGGCACCTCTATTCAGCAAAATATTGAGCAATTACATTCTGCCCTTGGATTAGATGAACATGCCAAAAAAGAAGTAATGAAGCTGTCTACGGGTAACAAACAGAAAGCGGCGCTGCTAAGTGCCTTAAGTTACTCACCTGACTTTGTGTTATTGGACGAACCCACCCTAGGCTTAGATTTTAACACCGTTAACGATCTGCAACTGATCATTAAAGAACGGGCTCAAACGGCAGAGCAGGGTTTTTTAGTCACCAGTCACGACTTGGGTTTTATCGACAAAATTTGTGACCGAGTAGTGGTGTTAGATCACGGACAATTATTGTTTGAAGGGTCGCTCGATACCCTCAAAGCACGACTATTTAAATATGAACTTAACATCGAATTAAATCAGCCAATAGATGTGTCTATCTTAAATGATTTGTGGGCGGGGAGGTTTGATTTACAAACTGACCAGCAAACAATCAAAGTGAATTATGAGTCCCCTGAGCAAAGTTTAAAGATGCTGCACTACTTGCATGAAAAAAACATTCAGCCTTTGCTGCTGCAAATTGAAAGTCTATCTATGGAAAAAGCCTATCAGACCCTTGTACAACAAAAGGACTCAAAATGAATCTACACTTATTCGTTAATGAAATGAGGTTGCAGTGGTATGAGATGCGTCAATATTGGTTTGAAACCTTCAGTGGCTTAATTTTTATTACTTGTCTCTTTTTGGGCCTTTTTTATGGCATTAAAGGTTTTGCCTTAGAGCAAGGCGATGGTCAGTCTTTAGACGGCTTACTCTTCGGATTTTTACTTTGGACATTTGCCTCAGGAGCATATGGTTCAGTTACTAAGAGTGTGATTGAAGACACTCAAAAAGGCTATATAGAACAGTTATTTTTATGCCCAAATGGGTTTATCAGTTTGATGCTTTCCCGCTCTTTGTCAGAGAGTTTTGTTGGCCTTGTTTTACTTACCGCGATTGCCTATGTTGTTATGGCTATTACCGGAAACTGGTTAGACATTAATTTAGCCTACTTTTATGGGATATTGTTGCTATCAGCACCTTCGCTGGTGGGCTTTGGACTGATGATAAGTGGTTTGGCGTTGCTGTTTAAACGGGTTGAAACCATAGGCGCATTCCTAACCTTAGGTTTAATGGGCTTGGTGGCACTAGACGGTTTACCGTTAAATGTTTTCTCATTTTTACCTTTTGTTCCTGGCGCCTCTCTGGCTAGAGATATTGTATTAGAGCAAAGCCCATTGAGGTTAGATCATTTGATGATTGTGATAGCTAATTCATTTGTTTATTTAGTCGGTGGCATTTTTGTGTTCAGAGCATTTGAAAAACAAGCTAAAAAACGAAATTTGATTGGCCAGTATTAAACGGCACTTTATCTCGGTCGCGTTAAAAACTCAGCATGACTAAGCACTTTGTTACTGGCCCGAAGAGTTAATAATTCGCCATGAAAGTAATGCACTTTATTCATTCTAGCGCCAGCAGAGGTGTTGGCGTGTTTTGTCATAGGGGAAAAATCAAGCTGCGTTGATAATTCAGCATGACCATTGACGTAAGAAGTAAACCTACTATTGTCATTGTCGTAACTTAAGGCGATGTTCGCCCATTGGTTGAGTGGGTGGGAATACTTGGCGTCAATTAAGGTGTATTTGGAATCACCGTCCATTAAAAAGGCATCCAAATACCAGCGGTTTTGCTCGGTAAAACGCATCTCTAGGGTAATTCGGTGTTGACTATTGATTGGGTCTTCAATGTGAATAATACGAGGCTCTTGACCCTTAGGTGTGGGTCCATAAGGTTTTAATACTAATTCCAGAGTAAAAGTTCGCATGTTAGCCACAATGTTGCCCTGAATTTGTAGTCGGTCATTTTCACCATCAAATATTGTTGATGTGAGTTGACTCGCGTTTATTAATTTAGGTTGGCCCTCAATATCAATATGATGACCGGCAATTTTAGCTAATTGGTTAAAATGCCATGTTTTTTGTTCTAGCTGAGCGCTATTTGCGTTTACGGTTATGACCCAAAGTAAGAGTAATACGCTGCAAGAATTTAAGTTAGTCATTATGTTGCTCAATATAATTTACAAATGTGGCCATATTTTCTAGATATTTTTTCAAGGTGATGGCTGGAATAGCTTGCTTAGGTTTATAAGGGGAAGTATCGAATTTGTCACCCACTCTACTCGTACTGTAATCGACGCTGGTTTCGGTAGCTTGATCGCCGAGTTTTGCGCCGATGTAAGGGTTGGTAATTCGAGGTAAAGAGGATGGCCAATAACCTTGTTGGTTAAGTTGATTTATAAGATTAGCGACGGTTTTGTCGCTAATCTTATCTTGTTCGGTAACCTTTCCGGTTTTTGCATCTTCTGTTATGTACCAAGATGAAATAAAAAAACGTGGAAGAGGATGAGAGATCTTTTCTACCGGTACTAAATTATCCGCTTGGGTCTTCAATTCACTGTATTGTGTTCGTAGTGCTTCGATATCCACTCTACCTGTTGAGGGATAATGTGATACTTGTGATGTCGCTTCATAGTCTACGAAGTATTCACCGTTATTAACATTCGACCCCCGCCTGTGCACAAATAAGGGTTTATTACTGCCTATTTCAACCATGCGGGGGTGGGTTCTTCCATCGCGTATTAGTGCATCGGGTAAGCGTAAAGATGCCAACCAACCTAGTGTTTGTTCAATGCCATCAAGGTATTTCTTATCCCCTGTCGATTTATAAAAATGCATCAATAAACTCAGGTTATTAACTGTTGTGCCTACTGATACTGATACCGGTTCATAACTTCTTGCCGCTGCAGGTTTCAAATCAAGTGAATATTGCAACGCCCATCCAGGTTGTGGGGCAGGCAGCTTTAAGGTTATAAAAGCATTCATGCCACGCTCAATAGCGACATCGATTCTTTTGTGTAAGGCATTATCATCAAGTGCTTGTGCGCAGAATAACAAAAAGCGCATATTGGTATTGGCGACACCATCATTAAAGGTGATGAAGCGTGAATAATCCTGTTGTCCTTGCACTGAATGCGCTTCAGCTGGCGGATAACGTTGTGGCCAGCCGCCCATGTCGTATTGACTATCAAGTACGAAATTGATGACCTTGGTTAATGCAGGTAAATATTGTTTATCGTGTTTTTCTTTATACAAACGTAATAAGAAAATACCGGCTTCGAATGTACCTTCGTCATCAAAAGTAGCGTTACCGTAATGGTGATGAAATTCTTCTAATCGCCAGCCATTTTTACCGATTGTGTTGTACCAATTTTGTAAAGACTCTTCACCTGCTAAGTCGAACATGTAATTCCAGCCACCGCTTGAATGTTGTCCTTTAATGAGTGCGTCTGCTACCTGTTGCGCCGCTTGATAATAAAAAATGTCTTGGGTTGCATGGTAGGCGTCTAGGAATAGATGGCCCATAGTGGCTGTGCCTGGTGGTTGTACCCAGACCATAGTGAGCTTAGCTTCCATTTCACCCCATCGCCTAGAAAAGTCGGGTAAATAGGACCACACATATCCCCCTTCATAACTAACCGTGTCAGTCATAACGCGGGTGGCGCGTTTCATTGTTTCTTTTACTGGTTGCTGCATGGATGTGGCAAAACTGGTAAAGCTAAAAAGTGATAAAAGACACAATATCAAACCAAGCGTTTTATTCTTTTTATTCAACATAATGACGTTTCCTGATGGCCTATTTTGCTCAATTAATTTTCAATATTTGCAATGCATATTCCTGTGGTAACTGCCATCTGGTTTAAATCATGGGAGTACCACGTTTACATAACTGAATAGAAAACCCCCAAGGGTCTTTGAGCATTTTTAAATGTGAACCATCATTTAGTTTGACCACGTCTACCACTTTAGCTCCGGCTTCTACCAGTCTGTTTGCATCAAGATCGGGATCTTCTGAAACAAAGGCTAAATGCACAATTAGAGGATCTATATTGTGGTAGTCAGGCACTTGATCGCTGGGGTTATTATAAATCTCAATCATGACCTGACCTGTCTCATCGGCTAAAAAATGGGTGTCGGGTGCTTTATCAAACTTGTGTTTAACGGTAAAACCTAAGTGTTGGCAATACCAAGCGGCAATAGCGATAGGGTCAGAGACATTAAAAGCAAAATGTTCGATTTTCATAAATTTTCATCAGTGAAATTAATATATTTAAACCATACCAATAACTGACCAAGGTAAAAGGCCACCGGTGGCACTTTTTGTGAAATATATTTAAATTGTTGTTTTGTAGATATATTTTGAGTGTTTTCTTAAGCTGGTAGGAAAGGGTAAGCAACCCATGTTTTGGGTTGCTTAATGAACAATGTTTAATCGTTGCTATGTAAACTGGCGTTTAAACCGCCCCATTTAGATGAATCTGCAACAACGGCTTCAACAACACCCGTTTGGCTGTTGCGACGAAATAATAGTCCGTTCATGCCTGATAATTGACGAGCCGCCACTACTTCGCCGTCTGGCGTAGTAACTTTGCTACCAGCCGTTACATACAATCCAGCTTCAACGATACAATCATCGCCTAATGAAATCCCGATGCCAGCATTCGCACCAACCATACTGTTTTTACCAATAGCATTAATGGATTTTCCACCACCTGATAAGGTACCCATAGTAGAAGCACCGCCACCAATGTCTGAGCCATCACCGACCACTACACCTTGTGAAATACGCCCTTCAACCATTGAGCTACCTAAAGTACCCGCATTGAAGTTCACAAAACCTTCGTGCATCACGGTTGTTCCAGATGTTAAGTGAGCCCCCATACGTACACGGTCAGCATCACCAATACGCACGCCTTCTGGAATAACGTAATCGACCATTCTTGGAAATTTGTCAATTGAGGTGACCGCTAAGTGATGGTTTTCAGTGGCTATTAATTCTCTTAATTCTTCAACCTTACTGGGTAACACCGGACCAGCTGACGTCCAAGCGACGTTAGTTAATAAACCAAATACGCCTTCAAGGTTGATTTTGTTTGGTTGCACTGCGCATTCTGACAATAGGTGTAAACGCAAATAGGCGTCTTCAGCAGATTTTGGCGCGGCGTCTATATCTAGACTTATTTCAACAAACTCGCCTTTAATCAAACCGACTTTGCTGGCTAAGCAGTTACGCTCAATTTTTTTATTGCTACGTGGAAACCATACATCTAAAGTTTTGCCACTTTCGACATCAATGTATCTGTGGCCATTGCGTGTAATTGTCATTATTAGGTCCTAATTAGGGATTTGATTATTGGTTGATTATCGCGTGAATTACGCTAAACCGCAGCCAGTATTTGTTTATAGGTTATGCCAAATTAGACGCGGACTACAATGAGATATCTGGTTTGCTGTGAGGATTGCCAAGCTCTTTAATTATTTGCTTGACTGGAAAATCATGTAAGTCCAACTCTACACCTCTGCTGTTTGGGCTAGCGCCGGTTTTATCAAAAAAGCAAAAGGTGAGTATTTGCTTAAATGTATTGGAGTTCCATAAATAACAGCGGTCAAAACCACTATGCATAAGGGCATAATTTTGCTCCCCTTTAACCCATTTAGAACTTCTAGAAATATTACGTTTTTGTAAGTATTCGAGGGCTAAAGGATGTATCTGACTTTTATTTTGTAGTCCTTTAATAAACTTATCTAAATCTATGTCACCGGCTTTTATTCCACTGAAATCATGAACTTGTTGCATGGTCAAAGGTGGGCCAAATTTTTTCACTGCAGCGCTGAGGGTTTGTTCACGTATGGGCGTTATGCTGGAATATGCGTCTTGGAGCAAATAAGTAGCGGTGACTTGTTGAATAAAACCGTTGTGTTTATCAAAGTACAATTCAATTTTTTGCTCAAGGTTTGTATCTCCATATGGCTGATAAAAGCTAAATTTAATTTTGTCACTGCGGGTACCACCACGAATTCTTCCTATCTGCCCCCCTTGTTCTTCTAGTTTAATGGCTTGCTGCAAAACGTTGTCGCCGATTTTTACACCTTTAATTGTAAATAGGGAAGCGTTAGCATCTAATGAGTCAGGCAAAGATAAGGTATTTGATTTATTAAATCGTTCAAGGCCACGCAATGTTTCAAATGGATGTGACTGCGCCGATACAAAAGGTGAAATTAACACAGTCACCATACAACTTATTAACGCGAAACGTTTAACCACTTTTTAACTCCTACGAATAGATCAGATCTGATGCTGTTGTTATACCACTATATCGCAGATGACGACTTAGTTAACTTATAAGGATTAATGGTATGGACCCTCTCCTCCCATAACGGCTTCAAATGAGCCAAGATAGTGGTTGTTAAAATCGACTATCA
>NZ_CAJWCF010000034.1 GCF_913020055.1 uncultured Paraglaciecola sp.
CTTTTCGGGCACAACTGCGGGCGCAATAGTTTTAAAAACATACTCTTCTCTTGATTCAGCCAACATCAATACTTTGGTTTGTTCCTCAATTAATTGATAAAAGGTTTCATGCATATTTATATTTTTTGTTTGACCTATTGCTTTTTGCAAATAATCGATACTTGTTTTCGCTTCATTCTTGTCTTCGTTCCTTAATTCTTCATTAATATCTTTCAACAATAAATTTAACCATCTCACCGACATGTGAGGTGAATAAAACTCAATCGAAATAGATATGAAACCACTTTTAGGATCTTTATTGACTTCCATTATTTCTAGAAATGCTTCATATATTTCTTGCGGTGAAGGCGCGTTTGACCGAGGTGGTTCCGGCTCTCGCAACCACTTATCGTTTTTTTCGTCATATATATCTTCATCAATAATTAATTTATATGTTATTGGTTCGCTGCTCTTTGCAGCCATAAGTGGAATAACTAAATTGTGATTGAAAACAAAATCGTTGATAAAGCGTTGTGATTTGATTACTTCAAGTGCGATGGCTGCTTTGTCTGGTCCTTGCGATTTACCTACATTAATACCCGCAATACTAGCTAATCCTCCCAAATTTTTAGCTAATGAGCCTAAATCACCTTGTTCATCTTGATTTGCGACAGTTAATACTTTAGCTGTGTATAGGTTTGGCAATTTAATTGCGATAATTACTGAAACAATGCAGAATATTGAGCCCGTAATAATTATTATTAATTTTTTCTTAAAGACTTCATCCCAAACTTGGGTTAAAGATATTTCATCTGCATGTTTTGTCGACATTTATAACACCTAAATACTTTTACTATGGATAAACAGTAGATTGAAATTATACCATCATCAGTTGTTTAAACACTTGGTTAATATTCTCTGACACGCAACTTTTAATAGGTTGGTGTATATTTTGTTCAATATTGCCATTTCTAGTTTATCTGATTTTTGCAATGCACAACATATTGTGTGCGATTAGTAAAATACTGGTAAATGTAGCGAATTTTGTAAGGAGTTTATTTAAATATTAATGAGTTGAAATTTGTTACGGTTTTGCTTCTAAGAAGTTGCTATAGTATACGTAAGAACAACATGCTTTACGTTGAAAGGTATGCTCACATTGATTATTGTATTTTAGGAGCTGGGATATTTAATGGAATTAATATCTAATACTATATTTGCTTGGGCATTTGCCATTGCTTGTTTGGCGATTGTTGGGCTTAGGCCTATTGCGGCTAATATAGGTTTAGTTGATAGGCCAAATGCACGGAAACGTCATCTTGGTCACGTGCCTCTTATCGGCGGCATAGCTATTTATTTTACTCTCTTAGTTGCATCACAATTATTTTTGCCTAAATCTCAATTGATAAACCTTTATTTAATTTCCTGTTCTTTCATGGTGTTAATTGGAGGTTTAGATGATTTCTATGATGTAAGTGCTAAAATTCGCCTAGTTGCACAATTACTTATCGCTTCAATTCTAGTGCTCGGAGCAGGGCATGCTCTGTATGATATGGGAAACCTTTTGGGGTTTGGTAATGTGCACTTAGGTATATTTGCTTTGCCAGTTACGTTGCTGGCTGTTGCTACTGCGATTAATGCCTTTAATATGACAGATGGTATAGATGGCTTAGTCGGAGTGCTTGGTTTTGTAACATTTACTAGTTTGTGTGTTCTTTTTTATTGGGCCAATAATGTAGAGCTATTTACTATTTCGGCAATCTTTGTAGCTGCATTATCTGCTTTTCTATTATTTAACTTAGGTGGTTTGCGACGAATCTTTGGAAAGATATTCATGGGTGACGCAGGCAGTATGATGATAGGTTTAAGTGTTATTTGGTTGCTGGTTTTAGGAACTCAAAATGGAGAGGTAAGTTTCCGGCCCGTTACTGCACTTTGGATAATTGCTATTCCTTTGATGGATATGTTTGCCGTGATGCATAGAAGGGTTAAAAAAGGAAAATCACCGTTGTCTGCGGATCGAGACCACTTACATCATATATTTATGCGCTTTGGTTTCTCGTCAAAAAGTGCGTTGTTGGCTATCAGTATGCTTTCGATAACTATGGCATGTTTTGGATTAGCTGGTGAATATTATGAAATTCCTGAAGGGTTAATGTTGTTGTTTTTTGTTTTTATTTTTATTGTATATGATTATTCGTTTATTCATATATGGAAAATTTCCCGTTGGTTTAGAAAGTAAAATCCTTGATTAAATTATTGAACGAAGCTTTTGCTAGATATCTCTAATCGAAATTTTTTCCCGCTTTCCACTCACATTAATTATTGTTCTTTTATGTACTTATTAGATTGAAAAATTGAAAAGTATTAGTTTGTTTGGGGACGTTTTAAGGTTATCTGAAATTTCCAAAATTTAGCCTCTCTTGGTTGAAATCCCAGACTAAATTATTTTAATAAGGCTGTTTTTGAGCGTATTTGTTGGCGGGTTATAGTAGCCTTCAGGCCACAGATTGTATTAGCTACTCGTTGATTGTCAAAGTGTCCGAATTATGTGGTATCCATTGTCAAAAACTTACGCAAACGTTGCTACAACTTAAATCAAAGCGTAAGTATTCAATTAATTGAAAAGCGAGCGAGCTTCTGTGGTGTTATATAGTGTAATTGGTCGTATCAATGCCTGACCTCCATCACGCGCTATGGGTATCCAAGGTAATCGACCTTGGCCTTTTGATGGTTTAAGTGAGAATAAGTCGAAAGGAATGGATAAGTAAAAGCCTTTAGTAAAGCTTCCTTCGCCATACTCTTCTGAACTGACGTTAGTAAATGCAGCATATGCGCCAACTACTATTCCACTGTCAAAACGTTTTGCAAAATCGACAGTTACACCTTTGTCTTTAGCCAAGTATTGCCCGATATTAAAGGTGATTTGGGTTTTGGGTAAAAATGATGGTTGCCAATATATATTAGCGTGGCCAGTCAAAACTTTGTAGTCAAAAAAATCAAAGTCGTTTTCGTAGGAACGCTGCTGTACATAATTGATATCAAAACCAAACGACAGATTGCTATCAACTGGGCGATAAAGTAGTTCGGCACCGGCACCTCCGAACATGGTTTCCAGATACCCACCGTAAACTTGCGCATATAGGTTAGGAGCAATTCGGCCATTCCAATGTAAAAATAGATTCTCCATGGTGACTTCACGGTTAGATACATATTCTCGAGCATTGCTTCGCACTCTAGGTAAACTGCTTTTGGCGCGATCTGTAGTGAAAGTAAATTTTTCAAAATTTTCAAATAAATTGGCTTTAATCGTACCCGCTATACTGCTTTTACCATTAAAACTATATCCACCGTTTATTAAGACACCAGCTTGGTATAGATAGAAATCTTCTGGGTTACCAAAAGTTTGGATCCAGAAAGCTTCGATGCCGCTGAAAAAGCCAGCGGTGTTTAACGGAGTATAATTGTCAACGGATACTTGGCTGAGATCTTGACGTCGGTATGTACTCGCCATGTTGGGTTCAAGAGTCTGATACTTGGCTTGTTTCTTAAACGCGTCAGCATCAATTACTGTTTCAACTAAAGGAATAGACCCTGCTGTACTGACAATTTGATAGGTTTTTACAGTCTCTGGTAGTTCAAACGCCATAATGCGGCCCATGCGCTCTATGGCTTCATTTTTATTTCGGTAACTAATCTGTTGGCCGTAAACTGTAAGTGAATCTTCTTCGAAGCGAGAGTCATCTAACGCAAAACCCGCTTGATAATATAGATCTTCAATGAGGCGATTACGGTTTGTTTGTGTTATTGGAAAGTTATTGGCTTTAACTTTAAGTTGCCGAGGTTGATTATCAACCTTAACTTGGCGAAGAGTATGTAAATTAAAATTATAATTGACACCAAAACCTATAGTATTTCCTCTTTGATAATTGATGCTGAAGTCAAAGTTTTTCCAACTATAGGCTGCACCTATATTCCAGCGGCTTTCTTGTTTTAACTCACCCGCTCTGTCATTTATGTAGTTATTACCCTCGTACTCCAATTTTATTCGTAATGGCGCCCACGGAGTTTGATACTCTAACCCTCCAAATATTGAGGCAGGTCCTTTGAAAAAACGCTGATAATCTATTTTTCCACCAAGACCAGAAAATCCTCCCGGCCTTTTACAAAAGCTATCTCTGAGATCACATAATGGGTTGGAGGTATTATCTGTAGTACCTAAATATCCCCAACCCATATTGAGATGGAAGTCGAAGTCACCATATTTTTTACTTAGTCCTACAAACTCACTTTCAAAAAAACCCGTTCCACCAAAATCTCTAAAACCTACGGACAGCTCCGGAAGGTAATAACTTTCCTCTATTAATCTGAACTTTACGTCAATGCCTTTATCTTTTAGAGTCTGGTCACCGCTAAAGCCTGGGAATGGACTATATAAACGAGTGCGTACATCAGTGTAACGCACTGTTGATTGTAACCATGGGAATAACTGTAAGGTTGCTGACCAGAAGCGGTACTCATCGTTATCGGTATAACTTACATGTAAGTCACCTTCTGCCAACATACGTGATGTTGGGGTTTGTATAAGGCCAGTTCCACCGTGCACCATCAAAGAGCTTCCCATTGGTGAGAGATTCCAGGCTTCGTTAGGCTCTTGAGCTTGTATTGATGCAGAAAACATAAATGCGGTGATAAAGAATAAATACAATTTCATAAGTTTGTTGTTTGTCTTCTTAGAGCTCATTACTGCAACCTATTTAGGGCTAATGTTATTATTTGTTGGTTGATAGTAGTGAATTCTGGCTGAAACAAAGATTGCTTAAAGGGAACAAATAGTTGGCTACCAGGCATGACCTCTTGATGGGCTTTATTCCAATAAGCGACAGTAGCTTCCATTTTTCGACCGTCTGCCTGAATAAGTATTGCGTAGTCTTGATTGGCCAAGTCAGTTCTAATTTGGTCAGTAATATAATGACTGACATCGGTATGACCTAAATGGGGGGTAAGCCTGGTTTTATTGATTGCGCCAAACAGTTGTACAGTATTCTTTCTTTCAGTAAGTTCTAAAAAATATTTTCCTTGAGGAAGTAAAGGGTTTGCCACAGCTGAGATGCGAGCTAATTCGTAATCTATTTTAATAGGCAGTCTTTGCGCTAAACGCCAATTGGTTATCGTTTTTTTTAGTTGCTCTAACGATGCTACTAGATTTGGATTTTCAGCTTGGTATCGTTTGATGACAACAGAAAGATTATTAATTAATAACTGACGTGTTTTTTCAAGTTCATTATTGTCTACTTGAAACAAGGCCGCACTCGGCCAATACCAACTCTGCGTATTTGCAAAGGGGGCTAAAACTTCAACTAAACGTGGTTCGTTAGTAAATTCATATTGTTCCTGATCTACAGTCACAGTTACCGCAGCCATTGAGGTTACCATTGTAAAGTTGCTTAACAATAATAAGCATATTATTAACGGGTTTTTCATTATTGTTTTATCCGATGACTATTGATTTAAACGCGCTATTCTACTTAGATAAGTGATTTTAAGTGATTCAGATACTGGGGATATCTTCTGTATACTTTTTATTAGCCCCCCATTTTTGGTAAACCAAAAATGATTTTCCCAACTGCTGACTAAACGAACGTAATCAGAGGGGGCGTCATAATATACAGTTTCAACATAGTACATTGTATCTAAGTTGAGGTTTAAGGCTTGCAAGGTATCTTGTTTAGCTTGGCTGAAAATTGATTTTATCGGATAGCCGTATTCATCACCTGTTCGGTCTGCTATACGTAACCATGAGTCTGGCAGTTGACTACTTTGTGAATCATCCGCTAATAATTTGAGTGGGTCATTTTCTATATTTGATAAATACAGCAGATTGTCACTAAAGCCTATAGTACGTATTAAACGACCCTTATGCATAATGAGCATGGCGTTATCAGTTGACACCCACTTATGTTGTCCGTTTTCTATGTAGGCTAACGCCATTATAGCGGCTGCTCGATCTCCGCGTTTGACTGAAATAATATCAACTTCTGATTGTTGCACTTCATCAAGTGTTTTTTGTGCATCAACTTGTTCTGCAAATGCAATTTGTAATGTTTGATAATATGCCTTGTAAGTGCCGCTGCAACTGCTTATTAATGTTGCAATTAATGCACTGAACAGTAACGTTTTTACTTTCATGTTCGGTTTTGCGTCCGGGGGAAGGGGGACTAAAAAATATCAATAAAAAAAGCCGCCTCATGGCGGCTTTCTGAATATCTAAATTCCTACAATGTAGTCGTAGCTGTAACTGTTACAGGAGGAGTCATAGTATTAGTTACAGTGTTCGTTACTGTGCTGGTTACTGTTGTTGTTACTGTGGTGGTAGTGGTGACTGGAACACATTCCCCGTCTACCAATTCTTCACCAGCTTCACAAACTGGCACGACGGTGTCAGGAACACACACGCCGTCAACCAATACTTCTCCAGTTCCACAAACAGGATCGATAGGACCAACAGGTTCAGGGGTCACATTCCCTCGATTATTCATCACCATAGCGGCTAACACCCCAGCACCAATAACGCCAACAACAATCTTTTCTTTTTTCATATCGCCAGATGCAGAGCTAGACGCAGAACTTCCGCCTGGATTTTCCTGAGCAAATGCAGAACCTATTAGACATAAAGCTGCAGTTGCTGCCATAAGAATTTTTTTCATAATACTTCCTTGGATATAAATTTATTTATTTCACACATGAGCGTAGTTTAATTGAATACCCTAGCCAGCTCAATAGTTATTCGTAAATTGGCAGTTAAATTAGAAGAATATTCTCAATATCTTAGCGAATTTTGCGTGTTTACTGGGATTATCTCATCTGTAAGCTAAATTGTGTGACCATAACTACAAGAAGTTCCTGAAATAGAGTAGTTAACTTGACGCTAAAGCCTAATAAATCATTTAAGCACATACACTCGAGTCATTACTTGCGTTTAGAGCCTATTTTTGCTCTTATTGCTTCCATTTTTTATATAAATTTAAGCATAATATGCTGAAAATTAAATTAAGGGATCTTAGTTAGATGAAAGTAACAGTATTTGGGATTGGATATGTGGGATTAGTGCAAGCAGCAGTGATGGCTGAAGTGGGTCACGATGTTGTGTGTATTGATATTGATCAAAATAAAGTTGACCGCTTGAAAGAAGGGCATATCCCTATTTATGAGCCAGGTTTAACTCCTCTAGTTCAGTCAAACTATGAAGCAGGTCGAGTCGATTTTTCTACCGATGCGGCTCTTGGTATCGAACATGGTGAAGTGATCTTTATTGCTGTGGGCACCCCTCCTGATGAAGATGGTTCAGCTGATCTCAAATATGTATTAGCAGTGGCTGAGACCATAGCAACCCACATGCAGTCGCACAAAATTGTTATTAACAAGTCTACTGTGCCAGTTGGCACTGCAGATAAGGTAAAAGCTAAAATAAACAGTACTTTATCTAACACAGGTAAATCTGTTACTTATGATGTGGTATCTAACCCTGAGTTTTTAAAAGAAGGGGCAGCGGTGAATGACTGTATGCGCCCTGACCGAATAATTTTAGGTACCGACAGCGAAACGGCTGAGAAAAAGCTTCGTGAGTTGTATTCACCTTTTAATCGTAACCATGACAAAATTATTGTCATGGATATCCGTAGTGCCGAACTAACTAAGTATGCGGCTAATTGTATGTTGGCCACCAAAATTAGTTTTATGAACGAAATGGCTAACCTTGCAGAAGTATTTGGTGCGGATATTGAAAATGTGCGTCGCGGCATCGGTTCTGATCCGCGCATAGGTTACCAGTTCATCTATCCTGGCTGTGGTTATGGTGGCTCATGTTTCCCTAAAGATGTGCAAGCGCTTGCTCGTAGTGCAACCGCTGCGGGTTATACCGCTAGAGTATTGGAAGCCGTTGAGGAAGTGAATTATGCGCAAAAGGAAAAGTTATTTGAGTATATTTCTCGTCACTTTTCTAGCGATTTAAAAGGTAAGACAGTGGCATTGTGGGGATTATCATTTAAGCCCAACACAGATGACATGCGTGAAGCATCGAGCCGGGTTCTTATGGAAAAATTGTGGGCTGCAGGAGCCAGTGTTAAAGCATACGATCCTGAGGCGATGGAAGAGACCCAACGTATTTACGGTGGTCGTGATGACCTAACGCTAATGGGCACTAAAGAGGCTGCATTAGAAGGCGCAGACTTTTTGGTAATATGTACTGAATGGCAAGCTTTTAGAGCGCCAGATTTTGAATTGATAAAGCAGAAGTT
Organism: uncultured Paraglaciecola sp.; assembly: GCF_913020055.1. Taxonomy (GTDB): domain Bacteria; phylum Pseudomonadota; class Gammaproteobacteria; order Enterobacterales; family Alteromonadaceae; genus Paraglaciecola. The sequence continues at coordinate 8,277 of NZ_CAJWCF010000034.1, forward strand.
GTCTATGCCTCTGCTGTTTGACGGGCGTAATTTGTTCGAACCTAAACTGATGATGGAATACGGATTGCATTATTACGCTATAGGTCGCGGTTTATCAGTAAAGGAACACTAATATGAGTCAAGTAAAAAAAGCAGTTATCCCCGTAGCAGGATTGGGAACAAGAATGCTTCCAGCCACTAAGGCTATTCCTAAAGAAATGCTACCAGTGGTGGATAAACCTCTTATCCAATATGTAGTGGCTGAGTGTGTTGCAGCGGGGATCAAAGAAATCATATTGGTTACCCATGCGAGTAAAAACAGTATCGAAAACCATTTTGATACAAGTTTTGAACTTGAAGCCACATTGGAGAAAAGGGTTAAGCGTCAATTATTAGAGGCCGTACAAGCTATTTGTCCTAAAGACGTGACGATTATGCATGTACGTCAAGGCGTAGCAAAAGGCTTAGGCCATGCCGTGTTGTGTGCTCGTCCTATGGTAGGTGATGCACCCTTTGCGGTGGTGCTACCGGATGTGATTATCGATGAATACACTAGTAACCTTAAAAAAGACAATTTAGCGGATATGGTGGCTAAGTTTAATACTAGCCGCGTTAGCCAGATTATGGTTGAGCAAGTTCCTCACGAAGATGTGAGTAAATATGGCGTAGTTGATTTAGAAGGCCTGGAGTTGAAACAAGGCGAGTCGGGCAAAATTCACGGAATGGTGGAAAAACCGGACTTAGAAGATGCTCCTTCTGATTTGGCTGTAGTGGGCCGTTATGTGTTGTCTGGAAAAATTTGGGATTTACTAGAATTCACTCCTCCGGGAGCTGGTGACGAAGTGCAGCTTACAGATGCCATATCATCTCTTATGAAAACAGAACAAGTTGATGCCTATTATATGAAAGGTAGAAGCCATGATTGTGGCAGCAAATTAGGCTATATGACTGCAAATGTCGAATATGCTTTGCGTCACCCCGAGTTAGGTGACGAATTTAAATCATTCCTATCAGGCTTAAAGCTATAATAAACAGGCCGCTCACTGTAATAGTGAGCGGCCTAAATTTTGAACCGATTTCTAGCTGGCTTTTACTTGGCCTTTCAGTTTACCAAGCATTTTTTTACCTATACCTTTTACATTTACCAGATCGTCTACTGATTTAAATTTACCATTCTTTTTTCGATATTCGATGATGGCGGCAGCTTTTTTCTTGCCAACACCCGGCAAAGAAACTAATTGCTCTAAAGACGCTGTATTCAAGTTGACCATAGTCATTTTCTTTTGACTCATTTTACTTTTTGCCGTTTCAGCAATTGCATTATTGGCATAAGTGGTCATAAATACGCTGGAAAGTAATAATATAAAGATGAGTTTTTTCATAGATAAATTCCTTCTTGTTGATTCCATGTCGATGCAAATGCATCAAAATAAACATAGTAGAAACGGTTTAGTTCGTAAAGTAATCCACTGAATGTCTTATTGAATGAAAGCTCTTTGTGTTTTTGTCAGGTCATCTTAGTGTTGGCGGGTGGTTAGTATTTACGCTAGCTCACAGTAAACGTTTGTTCGTGTGGCTATGTTATTCATCATATCTATTAACGCTGCTTGGTTTATACCTAACTCAACTAATCCAGCATTAAAGTATAAAGTCGTCTCCTTGCTGCGCGTGGTTTCTGAAAAGTAATGTTCTTGGGCGAGAATCAATCCAAACCCAATTAGATAACAAAGTTGACGAGTAGAATATTTTATTTCTTTACTTTGCTCAATCAAATCGTAGTGCTGCAAAACATCTAATATTTGTTCGTTTTGTTGCCATGCGTTCGCAAGTAAAAAAGCATCATTTTTTAGACTGTCGGTGTTTTTTACTTTAACTAAGCTTGCCACCTCAAAACTAGGTGATGTGGAAGTTGACCAATGGATCAAGGTTCGAACAGCCGGTAGGGTAAATAATCTAGACACAACAAAATTGGCCGTTGTACTGGCTAGTTCAGGTGACACAAGTTTGGTTTCGTCTGCCAACGTTCTGGTAATAAATACAAAAAACTGACTGAAATTTACCAGTCTTTGTTGTATGGGAAAGTACTGTTGGTTAAGCCGAGACATTAAAGAGTGTTGCAATAAAATACTATTAGCGCGTTCGAAACCTAACATGGCTAAACATTGTTTACTATTTTGAATGGGTTGTTTTTGCCGGTTGTTAACAGAAGCAGAAATTTGCAATTGGTGAGCGTAGGCCGGCTCATTTTCTATGGCTTTAACAATTACAGCAATATTAGCATTAACATGATTGAGTTGATCTTGAACAACTAATAAGGATGCAGGAGCCGCCTGCATTGGTAATGTTGAATCAAAAGCAGTTATTTGTTGATGCTCACTTTTATGTGAAAACCACTCTTTCAAGTCGGTATGCCACCATTGACTAAGTCGGTTAAAGCTATTTAGTTGCTGACAAGGATAATTCTGTATCACTTGTTTAAAAGGAGTGAGTTGAATAGCCAGTTTATCTGATTCGGCTGCAACAGGCTGTTTGCTAGGTAAAGGTTTAGTGACTAATCCGTTAACACTTATTGATAACACTATCTGTATTGAACCATCTCGCAATCTAAGATAACTACCTGGTGGTGATACGCTTGGGTATCGTAACAAAGGAATAATTAACGCATACCATTTAGGACAGCACTTTAGGCTTAAATCCTTGATGGCGAGAGCAAAGCTAATAGGTTGTTTATGTTTATTGGGAGTACATAACAACGCCAGTTTGTTGGCAATGAAAGATAAAGCAGAAATGGGAGTCGTTAGACTGGTTCGAGGGTAAGTATTTAAATGAATGTATGAGCAAAGTTGATAATTGGACAACCATATATTCTGTTGATTAGTTTTTAATAATTGAGCAAACTTTGAGTTTTTTTGGCCGATTGTTTTGGTTACTGACTTTTTATGGTCGATATCTGTTTGGTTATACTTTTCTAATGTTGCTTGCTCTAGCGCATAGATACTTAACGAACCGCACATTAATTGGATTGTAACTGACGGGTCAAATTTGTTTCTAACCGCGACTAAACACGTTAGTACTGCTGAATTAAACGCGAGGTTGACGACATAGGGTAGTTGAGGTTTATACAGTTGTGGTTGCGCAAAAATTAAGTCGGGTTGCGCCTTGGCGGTGGCATACAATTTTTTGCAAAAATCATGGGATGCTTTGAGTATATTTCTGTCTAATGTCCCGCAGCGATAAATTTTGAATAACTTTACCAGAGCAATGTACTGCTGCTTAACTATTTCCGCTGGCATGGCAGCCGTAGTGTCCGAAGAGCTTGCATCTGTTGTCGAGATTGAATTCATTTATTTGGATAGTCAAACTTCACATGTTTGGCCTTGAACAAGTACATTTTAAGAAACATTCCGGCGACATATTCAAGGTTAGCAAGCCTACTTAACCATCAACAAAAGATTGATAGGCACTGTCGCCCCAAGCTATTAGCTCGTTATTCTCAAAAAGTAGCGCAGTACATTCGTCTTCAGTAGTAATACCATCGGCTTTTTTGTGCTGAGTACGATAAAACATGACTTGAAGCTCTATATTATCGTTGCGTTTGGCTTCAGTAATATCTGGGCTACCTAACAACTCAAGTATTTGTTTTTTCTGTAGGCCCAATTCAAGCTTAGATATCTGAACTTTGTTGTATTGCTCACGATCTTTCCAATCCATATTTTGTGGGGTATCTGGATACAACATAATAACAGCCATAACAAATACAGCGTATAAACCAATACCAATACCAATTCTCTTTAGTACTTTTTTGTTCATGTTTTTCTTTCTAGTGTTGACCCAATCTAATCATATAAAAATAGTTGATCGATTGCAGCGAATTGAACGTGGATTTTAGTTAACTTAGCGTAATAAGCTCTATCTTTTAATTATTCAGTAATTTGATAGCAAGGTACATATTTGCTTCCTGGCAATTTCATTCTTTGCTGCTGAACAAAAGATTCTAACAATCCGTCCATCATTTCCATTAGTTTAGGATCTCCTTTTAGTTGAAACGGACCATGTTCTTTTATTAACACGACACCCTCTGACTTTACATTACCGGCTACTATCCCGGAGAAAACTTGTCTTAATGCTGCAGCAAGTTCGGTTTTGGGTTGGTCAAAATGTAAGTTGAGCTCTGCCATGCTAGAGTGATTTGGAATAAAAGGGCTCTGAAATTCTGCGGCAATTTTTAGCGACCAATTAAAATCATAAGAGTCACCCGTTTCCTTGCGATAATCTCTGACTAAACTTTGTTTCTGTTTAATAATTTGCGCAACTTTTGCTGCATCGCCTACCACTATCTCGTAAAGCTTCTGTGCATCAGGCCCCAAGGCCTCACCAATAAATTGATCAATGGACTCAAAGTAAGCCTTACTTTGTTCAGGTCCAGTGAGAATAATAGGTAATATTTGTTCTTCGTTTTGTGTATCTAACATGATTCCAATTAAATAAAGCAATTCTTCAGCAGTACCTGCGCCTCCTGGGAAAATGACAATTGCATGAGATAGCCGAATAAATGCCTCTAAGCGTTTTTCAATATCTGGCATTATGACAAGTTCATTAACTATCGCATTCGGCGGCTCAGCAGCAATGATCCCTGGTTCTGTTAAACCTAGGTAACGGCCATTTTTATAACGTTGTTTAGCATGCCCTATGGTGGCACCTTTCATTGGACCTTTCATTGCTCCAGGGCCACAACCTGTGCATATGTTCAGGTTTCGTAAGCCTAGTTGATATCCTACTTCTTTAGTATATTGGTATTCTACTGTACCGATTGAATGACCACCCCAACACACCACCATATTTAACTCTGCTGTGTTTTTTATAGTTTGCGCATGGCGTAGCATGTCAAACACGCTGTGCGTGATGTAATCAGAGTCGGCTAAAACATGTAAAGACTGAGCTGAATACTTAGCGCCCATATGTAATAAATCTCGCAGCACAGAAAATATGTGTTCATGTACACCTTTTATCAACTGCCCATCAACAAAAGCGTGAGCTGGTGGGTTAACTAACTCCACTTTTACGCCTCTTTCTCGGCTAATCAAATTGACTGCAAAATCATGGTGGGGAGCAAATATATTTTCACAGTCATCTATTTCAGCACCACTGTACAAAACAGCTAAGCAACAATTTCGAAACAATTTGTATAAGTCACTATCAGTAGATTCGCTAAGCAAGTTAACTTCTAGTTGCGATAGTTGGCTCATTGCGCCTAAAGGATTGAGTTGAATTTTGTGCATAATCACCTGAATTTATTGAGTTGTTTTTGTGTATATAGCTCGCTTTACTGTCTTGCCAGTCTAACTTCAGAATATATTTGTTCGAAGTTACTCCTAAACGGATTTATATCGAGTCCACCACGTCGGGTATATCTGGCATAGACACTTAACTTATTGGGTTTACAATTGGCCATAATGTCACAGAATATACGTTCAACACACTGTTCATGAAATTCATTATGTTGTCTAAATGAAATTAAGTAACGCAGTAACCCTTCGTGATTTATTTTTTGACCTTGATAACGAATTAAGACACTTCCCCAGTCAGGTTGATTGGTAATCAGACAATTTGATTTTAGCAGGTCACTCGTCAGCGTTTCTTCAACCTGTTGACCACTCGCTATTAAATGAGTTGTATCAAGTTGATAGTTTTCCACTTCAATATCTAACTCGTCGATTGATTCCCCATCTAATTGAGAAATTAGCATTTGAGAAAACTCAGTTGGTTTGAATAGTTTTACTTTTACCTTCTCTCCTGCGCATTGAGACAAGTCAGTTGTAAGCGCTTCAGTGACTGACTCGATTGAGTCGAAGTGACTTTGATTAAAGCTATTTAAATACAATTTAAAGGATTTTGACTCAACTAAGTTTGGCGAGGAGGCGGGCACTTCACAGCGCATAATCGCCACTTGTGGTTTACCTTTAGAATTCAGCCAAGATAATTCGTAGCCATTCCATCGGTCAGTCCCATAGAAAGGTAATTCAGAAGTTAAATTTAGTTCTGCTCGGTTCATACTTCTAGGCACTGCTTGTAACAAAGTTGGAGTGTATATTTCTATGTACTCGGTGACTTTGCCTAAACTTAATCCGTCAAGCGTTGCTTGTTTATCAATTTTTTCGCTCACAATGACTCTTTGTAATTCTGACTACTATATATTTATCAGTCTACCCCATGACACCATTGGTCAAAACCTTGAGATATCATTTTTTCAAAATGATGTTAGATTAGGCGGATAAAATGTGCTGTTGAATGAGAATGTTAATGAGTGAACGAGTGACCGCTGCGCTAGATAACTTTGTGCAAAGTTATTTGAGTACAGCTAAAGAAAACCCAGAGATGTTAATGGTTGAATATGACCAAGACTGGCCTTCAGATTGTTACACAAGTATTGGTAATTCAGGCGAAAGAGTGACGTGGCAACCTGTTAAACGCCCTAAAAAATCCAATTTTGATGATTTAGAAAAAGCATTAGACATGAAAATTCATAGTGATCTAATTAGTTATTATTCTGCATATTGGAGCGATAATTTAGGGGCTCAGACCAGTAAAGGCAATTTACAACTTTTACAGGCATGGAATCAAGACGACTTTGAACGATTACAGCAAAATTTAGTGGGTCACATATTAATGAAGAGAAGGTTGAAGCAACCTGAAACGTTATTTGTGGCATTGACTGATGAAGATGATTTCATTCTTACGGTTAATAATACCAGTGGCGAAGTGATGCTTGAGCAAGTCGGACTTATACCCAAAGAAGTCGTAGCGCCTAATCTAGCAGCTTTTATCCAGTCTTTGCAGCCATTGGCTACAGTAACTTAACTGTTTTTTTCTGCAGACATTTTGACCAATTCTTGCATTATAGAAGCGACTTGCTCTTCCAATTGAGTCACCCGTTTTTGTAACGATTGGTTGGTCGATGAACTACTACCCATTTGTTTGATTGGGGTTTTTGGGCGAGTGCTTGGGCTAGACTTCCAATTCTGCAAACCTTTAATCACTTCGGGAATTGACAGTGGGTGCTTTGACAAATTTCTGATTAAAGCCACTGAAGGTGTTTTTCCCTGTTCTGAAATGTCAAAACACAGATTGATAATGTAGTCGATATTACTCATTTTGTTGGTCAAAAATCCTAAATAGTTATCTGAAAAGCTAATGTCATTTTAAACAGTTGTTCTTGTAATCACCATATATTTATATAAAACAAAAGGTTAGCGTGTTGGCCTCAATTTTGAATACTTAATGCCAAAATGACTACCTTTAGTCATATATAGGCAAGTTACCAAAAATGAAAATATTAAGGAATTATCAATGAAAAATTTAGCAGTGGCCGCATTATTTGGATTATCACTAGGGTTGAGTGGGTGTGTTATTTCAGTAGACGGTGATGGTGATTATGGGCATCAATCTGATTGGCAAGATAAAGAACATAAAAACCGCAGACACATTTCAAAATTACAGCTAGATACAGGTTATGAACAAATTATAAGTCGTATGGGCATAGCAGAGTTCAATGAGTTTTATACCAAAGGCAATGACACATACCAGGTGTTATATTACCGCACACAACGTATCGACGGTGATGGAGTCACTACAAAAGACGAATGCACCCCTCTGGTATTTAAAAATTCTGCTTTGGTAGGTTGGGGCGAAAATGCCTACAATGCTATCAGTCATTAGTTAGTTTTGCTCACTGACTAGTTCAGTGGGCAATTAATTCCAACACACTCTGTGTTTTATCGAATGTTTAATTATTTGCAATAATTAAACATTCGATCCGTAACAAACTATTAACAAGTTAACATCCATAGGGTAGAGTGTTTGAAAAAATAACTGGCGCTAAACATGACCGAATTGCAAGAAGAACAAATCGCAGACGTAGATAACATCAAAGCCGTTTATTTGGCAGCCGAAGATCTAAAAATTGCCGCATCAATTTTGTACCTCGCTTATCATGATGACCCTTTATTTGTTGATATATTTCAATACGAAAAAGAGGGATATGAGTCTCGTTTACGTTCAGCAATTAGAGAAGAGTTAAACGCCTTTTGGTTGGCTAAACAACCTATGATTGGGTTGTTTGATGATGACCGATTGGTTGCCGTTGCTTGCTTAGTCAGTCCAGATGCTGAGTTAGGGCCGAATAGATTTTGGCATTGGCGATTGAAAATGCTTTTGACCGCAGGTTATTTTGGTACTAAACAAATGGTCGATAAAGAAACCAAGGTGCGTGATAGAGTGCCAGCTGAACACTTTCATATGTTGTCTTTAATTGGTGTGCACCCTGATCAACAAGATCACGGGTTAGGTCATGTTTTGATGAGCGCTATTGAAGGTATCATGTTAGAAGATCCAAATAGTGAAGGTATTAGCATGTACGTGACATTACCAAAATGTTTATCTTTTTTTGAGGACGGCCACTACAACTTAGTCGAAGAATTAGAAGTCGGGCATATTAAAGGGCATTTAATGTTCCGGCCTAGAGAAATACAATAAACTTGCCTGTAAGTATTTCCCCATCTCCGTGTAAGAGATTTCGTACAAAGGCGTAAGTGAAGTCCTCAATTACCATATGCTTAATACCTACTTGAATCCTAAGTTTATGTTTTATAACTGTTAATTTTCTGCAGCCAATTTTTATCCATCATATTTGTTTTGTTTTCTTTTTTACCCCCTCGCAAACTTTCTCAGATCCTCTATCTTTATAACCGTCACAAGGAAACACGACGAGTCAGGATGACATCAAGGATGAACTTGGAGATCTTCAAGGTTGAAGAAAATGCAACAAGGCTGCTGCATTAAACGGATTGGAACTCAGGATGAGTGCTTTACAAGGACTGTAAAGCTTATGGACTTGGATCACAAGGGAAGGTGCCTCGTATAGGATACGAGATAAAGGACAGGAGCTCAGGACGAGACTTTGTTGGGATAACAAAGAAAGGGAATTGGATACACAGTGACGTGAGGCTTGCGAAGGAATGGCAAGTTAAAGGAACAAGGACACACCGGGAAGGTGCCCCATTTGGATAAGTGGGATGAAAAGGATAAAGGACACACTCAGGAAGAGTGGCTCATCGGGATGATTGAGATTGGAGGGAAAGGGCGTAATACGGACATTCTCAGGATAGATTTTGCAAAGGACAGCAGAGAAGGACCCTCAAAATTCTTTAAGGGCGTGGCTTGATAAATTTCAAGTCATGCCTTTTTCATTTCTACCTACCGGTGATTATTAACCCTCGAACTTCACTCTAATCACTCAACTCGATAAGCGGGTGTGTCGATATTCTGTACTTTTAGACCAACCATCTTCACATAACCTTGATTGCTATCTTCTCCATTGCCAGAAAACTCAAACACAAAATCAGAGTGAAAGTCTAGTTTGCCTCTATAACTGCCAATACGGGTTTTGACTCTTGCAATACTAATCAGTTGTAATTGTTGTCGCTCACAGTAGGCATCCATCTGTGTTTTGACTGATTCTGATATGGCTCGAAAACGCCAAAACATGGCAGCTATTAAACAAATACCGATAAGTAAAATTAAATCAAATAAATTCATGTTGTTTTTTGACCAAATAGTTGACCTATGGCCAAGGTGAGTTGAGGGCTCTTTTCAGGCCAGCGTAATACCCCTAACATGCTTTCTCTTATTTCTGGTATTTGCACTAAGTCAGAATATAAACCAATAAATACGTTGTCTTTACAAACGGCCAATTGTTCAACATAAAGAGTCAAGTTGGCTGACTCTTTTAGGTATTGCCAATGTCGAGCAGCAATTAACATAAGTGTTAATCCTGTTTGCCCTTTTTTAGAATTGAGAACTGAAAATATCAGTGAGTTGACCGCGGCCTTAGCTTGGCTTTGACAGACTCCTCGAAGCACACTATGTAACCTTTTTTCATCTTTTACATCCTGCTGGTACCAGGTGATTAGTAACGCGCTGATATCTTCATCTATGGAATGGTTTTCTAACGATGAACATAAAGCATGTTGCATATCTGGTGCAAGGGCCAAAAATTGCTTTAATAAGAGTTGTTTACGATTGCCTTGCTGTATAGACGCAGCAAAATCTGCGATGCCCTGCATAGGAATAGTGCGCCAATCTTGATGCTCAGGAGTGGCGAAATATTGCTCAACCAAATTTAAGTGCTCTGACAGTGGGATCTCTAATTCTACCCGGCCGATACTATTAAAGTCAGCTAATTGTTGCTGATTAGGGACAAAGGTAAATGGGTTGTCAGGCAGTTGATTATTAGAATTACTTTTCTTTTCTAGAGTTTGGCCCAAAGCGTCTACGACTATTTGCAAAAACTGCTGTCTTGCTGCACCAATCACTAAGCCTTGTTCGTCTAAAGGTAATTTGACAAACCAAATATAGCGTTCATTACTTATTTTTTTGTTGAAAAACAATACCCCAAACCAAGCATGTTGTTGTCTGGGAAAGGGGGCAGGAATAGTCGCGTTTTCAATTTCTAAAAAAAGCTGTGACTCTAGAGGCCTAATGCCACGAGCCATGTCGAAAACTCTATAATCTGTGCCAGCTTGGAGTAAAAATTCGCTGATGGTATTGATCTGACTCATGTTATTCTGGAAACTTATTAAATATTAATCGGTTAGAAAAAAACGTGTTAGTTTTTTTCTCGGAAAACAGTTATTGATCATGCCACGTAGTCATAAGGAAGTCGAAATTCTAATAACAAAACTAGAAGCGTGAAGCGATGTTGTGGTCGAGTCATACTCCTTCACCAAAGGCCTTACTCAGTATGGTGCCTTTTGCCTTTGATTCAATGCCGTTCGAGCAATGGTTACAGTTTATTTTTATACCTAAAATGTCTGATTTAGTCTGTAATCAAAAAGCCTTACCCAATAATCTTCAGTTGCTACCTATGGCCGAACAATGCTTAGACACTGGTGAACATCATCGAGGAGTTATAGAACTTATTAGACAAATTGATTTAGTTTTTGCGGATTATTAACATGTTACTTCCTATTATTTATCAAGATGAATATTTGGTCGCTATTAATAAGCCTTCTGGGCTATTAGTGCATAGGAGCATGTTAGATAAACATGAGACGCAGTTTGCCATGCAGCTAGTGCGGGATCAGATTGGCCAGCATGTGTTTCCTGTGCATCGATTAGATAGACCTACTTCTGGGGTATTAGTGTTTGCTTTGTCTGCTGATATAGCCAGAAAGTTAGGTGAGCAGTTTTTTGCTCAATCAATTCAGAAAACCTATTTGGCCATTGTTCGGGGTCATATTGTAGATGAAGGAGAAATAGATTATGCACTTAAGGAAAAACTCGACAAAATCGCGGATAAATTGGCTAAACAAAATAAGCTAGCGCAAGAAGCCGTCACGCTTTTTAATCGATTGGATAAATTTGAGTTACCCTTTGCTGTAAGCCGGTATCCATCGGCACGGTATTCACTTGTTCAACTTACGCCTAAAACAGGGCGTAAACATCAGCTTAGAAGACATCTAGCTCACATCAATCACCCTATCGTTGGGGATACAGCGCATGGTGATGGAAAACATAATATATTTTTACGCCAAGAATTTAATTTCAATCAACTCGCATTGACTTGCAAATCTATGCTTTTAACGCATCCAATATCGCAAGCTCCATTAGTTTTACGTTGTGAATTGGATAAAAATATCAGTAATTTACTAGAAAAATGGCAAGTTAATCACCATCAATTTAATAAGTTAAATAAATTGTAGCTGTGCAGAGCCTCACTTCACCTAATTAGGACTTTAAATATGAGCAAAATTGGTATTTTTGTTGGATCGGTATATGGCAACGCACAACACGTGGCAGAAGACGTTGAAACGATGTTGGGTGCCCAAGGGCGAGAATCACAAGTTTTTACTGATCCTACTTTGGACGACTTTAAACAGGTTTCCTCTATGATCTTTATTAGTTCTACTACAGGACAGGGTGATATCCCGCCAAATTTAGAATTTTTTATTCAAGATTTGCGCGATCAGTTTCCATTAATGGAACAGAAACCTTTTGCCGTTGCGGGTCTTGGTGATAGCAGTTACGGAGAAACCTATTGTGGTGCTGGAAGACAAATTTTCGAACTGTTAACTGAATTACAAGGCAAACCAATAACAGTACTTCTGGAAATTGATGCTTGTGAGACTCTAGAGCCTGAACTAGAAGTAGTGGCTTGGGCAGAAAAATTGTTGCCTGATTTGATGTGAAGTTTAAATTTTAGACATAAAAAAAGCGCCTAGGGCGCTTTTTTTCAATCAGTACAAATTTAAGCTAAAGCTTTAATTTGTGCTGCAAGACGACTCTTATGACGAGCTGCCTTGTTTTTATGTATCAAACCTTTCGTTGCCATACGGTCAAGTAGAGGTGTTGTTGCAGTGTATGCAGCTTGAGCAGCTTCTTTATCACCAGAGGCGATAGCAGAAAGTACTTTTTTCAAAGATGTACGTGTCATAGAGCGACGGCTAGCGTTATGTTGACGACGCTTCTCCGCTTGTATGGCACGTTTCTTAGCAGACTTGATGTTAGCCAAGTTGGAACTCCCAAAAAATTCTAGTCAAAATTCAAGGGTGCGGATTATGAGGATCAAGTCGCTTTATGTCAATCAGTTTCGTGGATTTTATGGCCAAATAATGGATTCTTTTTACTTTCGTTAAATCAATATCTTGCGTAAGCATAAATTAGTCGGTCAAAGCCTGATTGAATCGATAGACTCTTTGTCAGTTGTTCACGCATAATAACCTTTTTGTTGTTTAGGAAGAAATGGGTGTCAGGAAAGTTATTTAAGTCAGGCATGATTGTTAGCGCCATGACATTTATCTCCCGAATTTTAGGTTTGGTAAGAGATGCGGTTATTGCCAACTTAATGGGGGCCGGTGCCAATGCCGATGTATTTTTGTTCGCCAACAAAATACCTAACTTTTTGCGACGTCTTTTTGCAGAAGGCGCGTTTGCTCAAGCATTTATACCTGTTCTAGCTGATGTCAAACATGAAAACGATGAAGAACACCTAAAACAATTTGTGGCTAAAATTAGTGGTACTTTAGGTGTGATTGTCACCATAGTCACCATCATTGGTGTGATTGGTTCGCCTATACTGGCAGCACTTTTTGGCATGGGCTGGTTTGTTGACTATGTTAATGATCAGCCAGCAGGAGAAAAGTTTGAACTAGCATCTTTAATGCTAAAAATAACGTTTCCTTATTTATTATTTGTCTCTTTGACCGGTCTTGCCGGTGCCATCTTGAATACTCTGAATAAGTTTGCTGTAGCCGCTTTTACTCCCGTACTGCTCAATGTCGCTATCATTAGTTGCGCAATATATTTGGCTCCAAGATTTGAAGAGCCCGCTTTTGCTTTAGCTTGGGGGGTATTCTTGGGTGGACTCTTTCAGTTGCTTTTTTTGCTGCCGTTTTTATTTAAAGCTGGATTATTAGTCAAACCTAAATGGGGATGGTCGGATCCTGATATTGTCAAAGTACGCACCTTGATTATCCCCGCGCTTTTTGGCGTATCTGTTGGTCAACTCAATTTGTTGTTTGATACAGTTATTGCCAGTTTTTTGGGTACAGGGGCGATATCTTGGCTGTATTATTCTGACCGTTTATTGGAATTTCCTCTGGGATTATTTGGTATTGCTATTGCGACCGTTATTCTACCCACTTTGTCACATAATCATGTCTCTAAAGATGATAAGGCGTTTAGCGCTAACATTGATTGGGCTGTGAAAATGGTCTGTATACTTGGCATCCCTGCCGCTACTGGGCTGTTTATGTTGGCGGAGCCTATGTTATTGACTATATTCCAGCGCGGCGAATTTTCGCCTCAAGATGCAACCTATGCTTCTCATAGTTTAATGGCCTATTCATTTGGTCTATTGAGTTTTATGTTGGTTAAAGTATTGGCGCCAGGATTTTATTCTAGACAAGATACTAAAACCCCAGTCAAGTTTGGCATTTGGTGTATGGCTGCGAACATGTTGTTTAATCTTATTTTAGTTTGGCCATTTGATTATGTAGGTTTGGCTATGGCAACCTCTCTCTCTGCCCTAATGAATGCATTGCTACTCTATTGGGGGTTGCATAAACGAGGTGTGTATATCTCTTCAATACAGACAGTTTCTCTTATTATAAAAATTGTATTTTCTAGTGCGCTAATGGGAGTGGTAATTTATGTCTTTAATCCGAAAGCAGCTACATGGATTGATTTGCATCTAGTCGTTAAAATTTTTGAACTGGCTAAATTAATTTTAATAGGGGCAGCGGTGTTTGTTATTAGCCTCTTGGTGTTAGGCGTGAGAAAGAGTACTTTTTCAGCAGCGAAAACTGTAGCAAAATAGTATGCATGAATACATTTAGGGCGCGCCTTAGTTTTAAATAATCAGATTCCTTAAGGTTACTGCTTTCAATCGCTCTGTAGTTAGTTATAATCCGCGCCTTTGATTGATTTTTAGCAAGCCTTTTTGGCGTTTAAAGAGAGTGCAGTGGAACTAATACGTGGCCTACATAATCTTCGTGATAAACATCGAGGTTGTGTTTTAACAATTGGCAAGTTTGACGGGGTGCATTTAGGTCACCAAGCTGTACTTAGTCAAGTCGTTGAAAAAGCTAAGGAATTGGGGCTGCCTTCTACGGTAATGGTGTTCGAGCCACAACCTGAAGAATTGTTTTCCCCCGAGCAAGCGCCTGCTCGATTAAGTTTACTTCGCGATAAATATACTCAATTGAAAGCCTTAGGTGTTGACCGTTTATTGTGCGTGACATTTGATCGTCGGTTTGCTGATTTTAGTGCCACTGATTTTGTTGAAGGGTTGTTAGTCGATAAACTGGGTATTAAATTTTTGGTAGTAGGCGATGACTTTCGTTTTGGTAAAGGCAGGGTGGGTGATTTTTCAACCCTAGTTGAAGAGGGTGAAAAATGTTGTTTTGAGGTGGTAAGCACTCAGAGTTTTCGTTTGAAAAATTGTCGTATTAGCTCAACCGCGGTTCGCGATGCCCTTAGCGATAATGATTTTGCACTTGCCCAACAGATGTTAGGCAGACCCTTTACCATTGCTGGCAAGGTATTGCATGGTGATAAAAGAGGGCGAACGATTGGTTTCCCTACCGCTAATGTTTTATTGAAGCGATGTAAGGCGCCAGTAAATGGTGTGTTTGCAGTCACAGTTATTGTGGCGGGCAGCAGTTATTCAGGTGTCGCGAATATTGGCCATAGGCCCACGGTGAACGGTCAGCGTTCGCAATTAGAAGTTCATCTGTTTGATTTTAGCAGTGATTTATATGGCCAATTTATATCAGTGGCCATAGTCAGCAAAATCAGAGAAGAAATGAAGTTTGATTCTTTTGAGTTACTTCATCAACAAATACAAAAAGATGCACTAGTGGCAAAAACGCTGCTAACAGCCTCTTAATATTTTACTGTAACCATTGACCAATTTGGATTTAACCAGCAATGAGTGATTATAAACATACCTTGAATTTGCCTGAAACTGATTTCCCGATGCGCGGAAACTTAGCGCAACGTGAGCCCAAAATGCTTACACAGTGGACAGAGAAAAAACTCTATCAGCAAATTCGTGAAGCCAAAAAAGGCAATACGCCTTTTATTCTGCATGATGGTCCTCCTTATGCTAATGGTGATATTCATATTGGTCATGCGGTTAACAAAATTCTTAAAGATATCATTGTAAAGTCTAAAACCTTATCTGACTTTGATGCGCCTTATGTGCCTGGTTGGGATTGCCACGGACTGCCGATTGAATTGATGGTTGAGAAAAAAGTCGGAAAACCCGGTAAAAAAGTTACGGCTGCGGAATTTAGACAGAAATGCCGCGAGTATGCCGAAAAACAAATTGCGGGTCAGAAAGCAGACTTTATACGTTTAGGCGTTTTGGGTGAATGGGACAATCCATACAAAACTATGGATTTTAAATCGGAAGCCAATATCATCCGTGAATTGGGCCTTGTTGTTCGCTCTGGTCACCTTGAAAAAGGTTTTAAACCTGTGCATTGGTGTACGGATTGTGGTTCAGCATTAGCTGAAGCTGAAGTGGAATATCAAGACAAAAATTCTCCGTCTATTGATGTACGTTTTAAAGTTGTGAATACCGATGCGGTTGCCGCATGTTTTTCAGCTGAGGTTTCTAGTGATATCTCTGTGGCTATTTGGACAACTACACCTTGGACTTTACCTGCTAACCGTGCGGTATGTATTCATCCTACTTTAGAATACAGTTTGGTTCAGGTTACTAGCGAGCAAGGTCAAGAGTGCTTAGTCATAGCTACCGACTTGTTAGACGATTGTATGCAGCGTTTTGGTTTTGAAAATTATCAAACTCTGGGTGTATGTAAAGGCCAAGACTTAGAAAACCAAGCGTTACATCATGCGTTTTACGATTTCCAAGTGCCACTAATTTTAGGTGAGCATGTTACCACTGAATCCGGTACTGGCTGTGTGCATACTGCACCTGGTCATGGCGTTGACGATTTTAACGTAGGCAAAAACTACGGTTTAGAAGTGGCAAACCCTGTTGGCGCAAACGGCGTTTATTTAGAGGGCACTGAGTTATTCGCAGGTGAACACGTATTTAAAGCCAATGATCATGTAGTTGAAGTGTTAAAAGAACATGGCGCATTGTTGCATCACCATGTGTATAACCATAGCTACCCACATTGCTGGCGACACAAAACCCCTATTATTTTCCGTGCGACCCCTCAGTGGTTTATCAGCATGGATAAAAATGGATTACGTGAAGCATCGATAAAAGAAATCCATAAGACTCAGTGGATCCCTGAATGGGGCGAAAGCCGCATTGAAACTATGGTCGCAGGAAGACCTGATTGGTGTATTTCACGCCAGCGCACATGGGGCGTGCCTATCGCTTTATTTGTGCATAAAGACACTGGTGATTTGCACCCGCGCACCGATGAATTATTGGAACAAGTGGCCAAGCTGGTGGAACAAAAAGGTATTCAAGCTTGGTGGGATATTGATCCTGAAACACTACTAGGAGACGATGCCCAGACTTTCGTTAAAGTGCCAGATACATTGGATGTGTGGTTTGACTCAGGCGTAAGCCATTATTTTGTAGTTGATCAACGTGACGATATTCCGGCATCAGCAGATTTGTATTTAGAAGGCTCTGATCAACACCGTGGTTGGTTTATGTCATCATTAATGACATCTGTTGCCACTAAAGGGCATGCACCTTACAAACAAGTCCTGACCCATGGTTTTACGGTAGATGGTGAAGGTAAAAAAATGTCTAAATCCTTAGGTAACACTATTGCTCCTCAGCATGTTACTGGCAAACTTGGTGCGGATATTTTACGCCTTTGGGTCGCTTCTACCGACTATCGCAGTGAAATTGCAGTATCAGATGAAATCCTGAATCGTTCTGCCGATGCATATCGACGTATTCGTAATACCGCGCGTTTTTTATTAGCCAACTTAAATGGTTTTGATCCTAGCAAAGATTTAGTTGCCATCGACGATATGGTGGAATTAGACCAATGGGTCATGGGGCGTGCTCATAGCATTCAACAAGAAATCATTGAAGCGTACGAAAAATACGACATGTTAGTGGTATCCCAAAAGTTGATGCAATTCTGTTCGATTGAGTTAGGCAGCTTTTATTTGGATATCGTTAAAGATAGGCAATATACCGCCAAAGGAGACAGCCTTGCTCGTCGTTCTTGTCAAAGTGCGCTGTATCATATTATCGAAGCATTAGTGCGCTGGATGGCGCCCATAACCAGTTTTACTGCTCAAGAGTTATGGCAAGAAATGCCATGGCAACAAGATGAATTTGTTTTTACTGGTAAATGGTATGACGGTTTAGGTGAAGTGACGCTTTCCGATGATTTTAACAACGACTTTTGGCAACAAGTATTAGCGGTCAAAAATGAAGTGAACCGCTGTATTGAATTGACTCGCAAAGAAGGAAAAATCAAAGGATCATTGCAGGCAGAAGTCACTTTGTATGTAAACAGTGATTTATTTACCTTACTTAGCAAACTTGAAGATGAATTACGTTTTGTCTTGATCACCTCTGCAGCAAACGTTATTGAAAGCAATGATGTACCGGCTGACGCCGTTGTGACGGAAGTACAAGGGCTAGCAGTAGCCGTGTCTGTTTCAACAGAGGAAAAGTGCAGTCGTTGTTGGCATCATCGTAAAGATGTGGGGAATACACCTGCGCATCCTGAACTGTGTGACCGTTGTGTGGATAATGTAGAAGGTGAGGGCGAAAAACGCGCCTATGCTTAAAACTTTCACGCAAACGGGATGGCGCTTTTTATGGATTTCTATATTGGTGTTAGTGGCTGATCAATACACAAAAGCCTTAGTGCTGGAGAATATTGAGCTTTATCAAGCCATCCAAATATTGCCGTTTTTTAATCTGACTCATGTTTATAACTATGGCGCAGCGTTTAGTTTTTTACATGACGCAGGTGGTTGGCAACGCTGGTTTTTTACTATTATTGCTTTTACAGTCAGTGCCTTAGTGCTGTGGTGGTTAAAACAAACCACTAAACAACAAATAATGTTACCGATTGCGTTTAGTCTGATTATTGGTGGCGCCATAGGCAATGCTTATGATCGATTAGTGCATGGTTACGTAATAGATTTTTTAGTGTTGTATTACCAAGACTGGTATTGGCCTGCTTTTAATGTGGCCGATAGCGCCATATGTATAGGCGCGGTTTTATTAATAGTTGATATGTTTAAAAATAAAGAGGGTACAGATGCCTGAGGTGGAGCAAAGCTTGATTAAACAAGGTAGCGAAGTAGTATTACATTTTGACTTAAAGTTAGCCGATGGTTCTGCCGCAGACAGTACTAGAGTGAATAACAAACCAGCAAAATTAGTGATTGGCGATGGTAGCTTAACCCTTAACTTTGAAGATTGTTTATTAGGTCTAAAAACAGGTGATAAAAAGTCATTTACCTTGGAAGCTAACGACGCTTTTGGTATGCCCAATCCTGATAATTTACATCATCTTGAACGTAGTAAATTTAACGCAGAAACGCCCGCCGAAGAAGGTATGATTATTGCCTTTACTCAACCTGATGGCACAGAGCTGCCAGGTATTGTACGGGAAGTGACGGGTGATTCTGTTACCGTGGATTTTAATCATCCATTAGCCGGACAAGTGATTACCTTTGACGTAGAAATATTGTCAGTTAACTAGATAGGTTGTGAGGAACAAATATGCAGATCCATCTTGCTAATCCACGAGGTTTTTGTGCTGGTGTAGACCGTGCGATTACTATTGTTGAGCGTGCTTTAGAAATGTTTCCTGCGCCTATTTTTGTGCGCCATGAAGTCGTACATAATAAATTTGTAGTCGACGGACTCAAAGAGCGCGGCGCGGTATTTGTTGATGAATTATCAGAAGTGCCTGACGACAGTATTGTCATATTTTCCGCACACGGAGTTTCGCAAGCTGTTCGAAAGGAAGCTGATTCCCGTGGTTTAAAAGTGTTTGATGCAACCTGTCCTTTAGTCACCAAAGTGCATATGGAAGTGATGCGTGCCAGCAAAAAAGGTACCGAATGTATCTTAATTGGTCACAATGGGCATCCTGAAGTAGAAGGTACTATGGGCCAATACAACAATGCCAATGGCGGTATATATTTGGTGGAGTCAGTTGAAGACGTAGCCAAGCTATCGGTCAAAGATCCCTCTCAACTTTATTACTGTAGCCAAACCACCTTATCTGTCGATGATACTGCTGATGTGATTGATGCCTTAAGGCTACAATTTCCTGCCATTGAAGGGCCGCGCAAAGATGATATTTGTTATGCCACGCAAAATCGCCAAGACTCAGTCAGAGAGCTGTCTGCTGATTGCGATTTATTGTTAGTGGTAGGTGCCCAGAATAGCTCCAATTCTAATCGACTTAGAGAACTTGCTGAAAAAATTGGCGCCACCGCTTATTTGATAGCGGATGCCGATTGTATTCAACAAGTATGGCTTAAAAACGCAAAAAATATTGGTGTCACAGCCGGTGCATCTGCACCAGAGGTTTTGGTGCAAGGTGTGGTTAGTCGATTGAAAGAGTGGGGCGCCACTAACGCTGTTGAACGAGCTGGCCGGGAAGAGAATATTGAATTCGCCGTACCGAAAGAATTACGGGTTAGGAATCTTTCTTAACGTGCAAATCTAATTAACGTTAGATATTGGTTGTTCGGGCAGTAGGATCGCTGTCAAGTAACCTTCCATAATAGGGTCGCTGCACCTTGTATACAGTTTCATCGAAACTTGTGTAAGGCTTGCAGTGTAGCCAAACTATCATACTGATAAATTAACGGTTGTGTTCAACAGCTTAAGTAATATCAAAACTCTACTATTTAGAAAAAGCAATGAGCGGGTGTTTTATTCATCGACTGATCAATATGTATTGCTAAACATGTGTCGTCGGACGTCTGGCTACCTTTT
This sequence comes from uncultured Paraglaciecola sp., assembly GCF_913020055.1. Lineage (GTDB taxonomy): Bacteria > Pseudomonadota > Gammaproteobacteria > Enterobacterales > Alteromonadaceae > Paraglaciecola. The sequence goes on from NZ_CAJWCF010000034.1 coordinate 28,735, forward strand.
GCTTTGGCGGTAAGGGTATAAGTTGTAGCGGATACATCCGTAACAATAAAAATATAATACTCGTTAGGTGGCAGGCTGAGCTGTTCAGTTTTTGCGTAGCTAATGTTCTCAATACGGTACGCCTCTTGTTGTAGTTTTAGTCGCAGTAAGTGAGTAATGCCATCTCCTCGTCTAGAGTTTAAAATTTGTTGTTCAAACGACGGAAATACCAGTGTTGCCAGTACTCCTATTATGATAACAACCACCATAAGCTCAATGAGCGTCATACCAAACTCTGCGTAAAGTTCAGCGTTATATCGAATATTTGTTTCCCTCACTTTAACTAGCATAGCCATTCCCTTTTTTATGCGTTTTAAACAAATTGAACTATATTTTAACTTATGGATTTGATTATAGGCGTTTTTTAAATTGGCGCTAAGTAAGGATACTAAGATGCATAATCTTTCTGGACTGACACTTCTAGAGTTACTCATTACAATCTCAATTTTGGTGCTTGTGGTGACGTTAGGCTCACCTGCAATCAACTCAATTCAAAAAAACATGCAATTAAGAGGAGCAGCGCAAAGCAGCTATTTTGCATTTCAGCAGGCTCGAGTAGCAGCGATCACTAAAAATATTGATGTGACTGTAGCGATTCGTTCCGGTAAAAGTTGGTGTGCTGCTTTGAGTGACAACGGTGTATGTGATTGCGCTGTTGAATCTGAATGTACCTTGGATGGGGCAGAATATAAGGTTGATTTTGTTGACTATCGTTTTGTTGAAATAGACAAAGTTACTTTTGGTGCAGACAGTGTTGCTGTATTTGATGCGAATAGAGGTTTAGCAATCGGTCATGCAGGCTCAATTGTTTTCTCCGATGGTGAGAAACAACTTAAATTAATTTTAAGTAATATGGGTCGAGTTAGGCTTTGCTCAATCGACAGTAATATCGGTGGATTCGAGACATGTTAGTTTCGTCTATAAAGCAGCATGGCAATAGTTTGGTAGAGTTGATGATTTCTATGGCTCTTGGACTCGCGTCCATTACTGCCATGGCGTCTCTTGTGGGTCATGGTATCGCGTTAAACTCTAGCCTACTCGCTAAGTCTAGGTTAGATGAAGAAATAAACGCTGTAGTCGCTGTTGTCAGTCACGACCTTAAGCGAGCAGGGTTCTATGCTCTTACTAGTGATATTGTTAAAACCCCTATTACTTCCTCCAACCCTTTTGATGACAGTTTGAGTGTTTCGTCCTATTTAGGCGAGTTGGCGAATAGCTGTATCAATTTTGCTTACGATCGTAATAAAAATGGCGTGTTTGACAGTTCTACTTCAAACGAAAATTATGGCTTTCGTTTGAGGGATTATGCAGTTGAAATTCGTTTGGATGGCGCTGCTTGCAATCAATCCGGTTGGCATGATTTAACTGATCCGAAAATTGTTCAGGTAACGGCTCTTAAATTTACAATTGAAAAAAACACAGTGCAGCAAGTTAAACAAACTCGGGTCAATATTGCGTTGCAAGCACGTTTAAAAAAACATCCAGATATTTCACGGAGCATCAACACTAGTATTTTGATTGAAAATTATGAATAAGCGGCTGACCATTAATTCTTTTGGTCTGCAAAATAAAAAGGGCGCAGCAATATTGTTAACCGTAGTTCTGTTGTTAATTATGGTGACACTCGTCACGCTTTATACAGGCAAAATTCAATTATTTGAACATCAGATTTTAGTGAATACACAAAATCAGGAATGGGCCCAAACATCAGCAAAAGCCGGGGTAAATCGAGGTTTAGCTATGCTTAGTGTAAATAAAGTTTGGCCTGATGAGGAAGTCCTTGGAAATTTAGAAGACAACAGTACTTTTACTCTTTCTGCTAACAGTGAATATTTACCTGGCAGTCGCACACTTGTCACTATCAAAGCTATCGGTAAATCGGCAGATAATCTAGCTAAAGCTACCGTGATTGAGCAGGCATTAGTTTATCCATTACTGCTCAATCAGCCACCGGCACCCTTAATCATCAAACATGGATTTAGTAGCGCTGGTGAGTTTGAAGTGGTTCCTAACCCAAATGGATTAGGTCTCGCGTCACCCCTATCATTGTGGTCAGATACGATTGTCTCTCTATCAGGAACCAATCATCATAGTTGTATTTTAAGTGAGTTTAACGAAGGTAACTGCAGTATTAATACTTATTCTGATCACAGTGAAAAATTGATTGATATAACAGATGGTTCAGCTTCATTTCCAACCGATTTAGTCAGTTATCTATTTAACACACCGTCCTCTGAGTGGACTCAATTAGAGCAACAATCTGACTTTGTATTAACCGATTGTGATGCGTTAGATAATGGTTCATGGGGGGTTATATGGATTGATGGTGACTGCGAAGTGAGTGCCAGCACGCAAATAGGTAGTGACTCTGAGCCTATTATATTAGTTATTTTTGATGGCAACGTGGAATTTCATGATGATGTTGTTATGTATGGTCTTCTGTTTTCATATAAACCAGTCGATTCAATCAAAGTGTTAGATATAGACATGCATACTGATAGTCTGGTGTATGGTGCGGTCATTTCAAACCATCAATTAGGAACAAAAAGTGGATTAACAAGAGTTGTGTTTCTGGCTGATGTCATACAAAAATTACAAGACAGTAAGAGATTGCAGAGAGTGGCTAGAGTACCTGGTAGTTGGCATGACTTTTAGCTGAGGACACATAGATGAATAAAATAAATGGATTTACGCTAATTGAGGTGTCAGTCGCTTCTCTTATCATTATGTTGGGCGTGACTGGCTATGTGACCTTGCAAAGTGAATATGTGGTCGCAGATGCAAAAATTAATTTACGCGGTTTAGCACTGCAATTGGCACAAGAAAAACTAACCGATTTAGCTTTTTTTCAGCAGCTAAGCCATGTAGATGGGATGCAGTCTTACCAAAATATAGCAACCAATTTAGGAGGCAGTATTGTAGCTGGAGAACGAGACATAAAATTGTCTTCTGAATCCAATTTACAAACCTATGATACTCAATGGCAAGTTGAAAATTTATATTATGTAGATACTGGTTTTGATGGCGTTGCTGATAGCTGGGTGAAAGCCGGAGATCCCTTTTTCCCAGTTGATTTACCACGAAATGTCGATCTTAAAAACGTTATTATTGTAGTCACTTGGATTGATATTAATGGTGAAAGTAAACAACTCAAAATGTTTGGCAATATTGCCCCAATTGCGCAAAGCCAAAGTTTCCATGCTAAATATCGCTCACCCAGTTCTAAAGCGATGCCTTAGGTTTCAAAAATACATTTATTTATCCAACATATACTAAACTGTAAGCAATTAAATTAAGTTATAGTTTATTGTTTTTAAAGCTTTTATTGAATTATTCATTGTTTATTAAATCAAAATATATACCTTTACCCCCTTACTAATAACCTAATACTTTGTATTTTTAGCTAACATACTAGTCATAGATTTATCTTGGTTGTTGGTCGAATATCTATGTTTTCCAAATTGAGTGAGAAAAAGCGTGAATAGCAAATCCGAAAAATTTTATACAAATTATCAACAAGGTGTTGGCATGATTGAAGTGCTAGTCACTTTGTTTATTGTTTCTGTAGGGTTACTTGGTGTGGCATATTTACAAATTGTTGGTTCATTCACAAATTCTGAAGCCTTAAGCCGTTCTCAATCCGTGTTGGTCGCTCAACAATTAACAGAGCGTTTAAGAGCAAGCGCTGTATTTTCGCCACTCGGTAAAGGTTTGGTTGTGCATAATGATTATTTTGATGAAGATTTGTATAACTTTTCCGGCATGACATGCGCCTCCGGACTACCACATGCTTGTTATTGTTTAGAACGACCAACGGTAATTCCTAACTGTAATGATAATGTCTGTACTGCTGCTCAACTAGCTGCATTTGATGCCTATGAAGTTTCATGCTCAGCAGTAGCTGCCAATCCTGAAATAGAAATTAGTTTAACCTGTGAATTAGATAATAATGCGGCTGATACAGACGCATGTAGCGTAGGCTCTAAACATATCGTTATTTTAAGTTGGCCAGTAGAAAACTGGCAAAACATTGAACGCACATTGAATGCAGGTTGCAATGTTGGCGAAACAAAACCTCACGATTGTGTGTCTGTGGACGTGACTTTATGAACGCTTACAGGAAACAAGGTGGCTTTAGTCTTATCGAGTTGATGATTTCCCTTGCTCTTGGACTGATTATTTCTGCCGCAGTTGTTCAAGTGATGATCAGTAATAATTCAACCGAACGACTAAATCGGTCAATTGCATCCGCTCAAGAAAACGGCCGTTTTATCATAGCTAGGCTGCGCAACGATTTAATCATGACGGGACGCTACGATATGTTGCAACCAGATCTGAATACAGACGTTGATATCGTGGTTGAGGCCGCTTTTGTGCAGAATAACCCTATTCCAGTGGTGGGTGATTATAGTAATGGGTTAACTAAAGGCGCAATAGAAGGGGCGGGTACAACCAGCGATACTTTGATGGTTGCGCTACAGGCAAGTAAAGATTGCAGGGGCGCGACTCATGGTTATGTCGGCGAAGAGTTTATGGTGGTGAATGAATATTTTTTGGATGGCACTTCTCTTAAATGCCGAGGGTTTGATGGCAGAGTCCTGCGCGGTTTAAAGGCCGTGGTTGATAACGATAGTGCTTACACTTTATTGGACGATGTTGTTAGTTTTCAAGTTCAATACGGCATCACAGATAATATTGCCTCAAAAGACAATTCGGCTAGACCAGTAAAATTTATTGATGCTGATACATTAGGTGCAGAGAAAGCCGCTGGCGCACTTGTCGTAGCGATTAGAATTGCATTATTACTGAAAGCTGACTCTGACATTGTAATCAGTCCCGTTCCTAAGTTTAAACTGCTTAATGAGGAGCCAATCACACCCTCTGAAAAAAGGTTGTATAAGCAGTTTGAAACCACTATCACTTTGCGTAATAGCAAAAATTTCGCTCGAAGTAGAAATATATGAACTATCTATCAAAACAAAGAAATTCAGGAATGGTCATGGTATTTGCCTTGCTGATACTAATGAGTCTTACCATTTTAGGTGTGTCATCAGTATCCAGTAGTTTAATGCAAAGCAAAATGGCGACATCTATGGAGAAGCGTTCTCTTTCATTTGACGCAGCAGAATCTGCAATCGCTGCTGTGATGTTTGAATCCGAAGATGAAGCACTACTAAGCAACGTAGCTTTGGATGACCCTTTGTCTGCCGCCCGAGGTGGTACGCAATTAGACTTAGCTGTTCAAAACTTGAGTTGCTTTGAGAATGTCACATGGACCAATAGAGTGCTGACTAAAGCTGGCTTAAGCACTGGAACCCAACATACAACTGCCGGCAATTATACCGATAAACCTATAGTGAAAAGCTGGTCTCGAGCGGCGTTTGTACGAGAACAACCTTGTGTCGGCTCAAGCAACGTTATCGGTGGTAGTAATATTAGTTGTCATGTCTTTATAGTAAAGGGATGTGGGCAATTAGACGATAGTAATTACGCAGTGGCTAACTCCGTCAATGCCTCAGTTTTTGCGCCTGCAACTCAATAAGTGGTGTTTTCATGAAATATATCAACAAATTTACAGGAATATGGCTGGCGGTCAGTTTGACGCTTTTCAGTAGTGTATCTAGTGCAGATGACTTAGAAATATATCTTGGAGTAGCCGGCAGTGAAGTCACCTATAACCCAAATGTGCTGTTTATTATGGATACGTCAGGCAGTATGACAGGTAAAGATGGTGGTACTGAATCGAGAATGTTAAGGGTGCAAAATGCGCTTAAGGAAACGCTTAATTCAGTTACTAACATTAATGCTGGGTTGATGCGTTTTTCAGATTTTGGTGGGCCCATTTTATATCCTGTTAGGCCGATTGATGATGCTGTTTCTCCTGAAATAATCACTTCAATCTCCGCGGCTACAGATGATGCTTATGAAATTGCATCAAGTGTAAATACTTCTAGTACTACATTGAAACTATCTGAAAATACAAATGCGGTGACTTTAGGTCTTCGTTATCAAGATTTAAACATTCCTCGTGGCGCGGTTATTACTAATGCGTATATTCGTTTCAGTTCAAACGGATTTAATAGTGGAGCGACAAACTTAACCTTTAGTGGAGAGTTAATTGCAGACTCCATTACTTTTAGCAATACGAGTAACAATATATCAGGCAGAACGAAAACGGCTAGCTCAGTGCTGTGGGATACAGATAATGACTGGCCGGTATCGGGTGAAACCTTAGTGTCCCCAGATCTGAGTAGCGTTGTACAAGAAATTGTCGACCAATCTGGATGGTGTGGTGGAAACTCTTTAAACATAATTGTTGATGGTTTAGGTATCAGTACCAGTAGTGCGCGCGTATCCCCAGCATTTGAAGACGGTGAAGGATTAGGCCCTCAACTTGTAGTGGTGTATGACGACACAACAGCCACAGGTTGCGTAAAGGGTAAGTTAAGCTATCAGGTGGACTCGCAAAAAAATAATGCTGAAGAGCGTGGTGATGGATATCAATCAACAGGCAGTGAGTTAACCTTTCGAGACAGCTCAAACAAGTATATTGGTGTCAGATTTAGAAACATAGCCCTTCCGCAAGGTGCAAGTATACTCAATGCCTATTTAGAGTTTACTGCCTATCAAAATAGTACTAGCTCAAGCGCCAGCTTTAATATTGCTGGAGTCGACCAAGATGATCCTAATAGTTTTAGGTCTTATCCACGGTATTTGCTAAGGGACAAGCCAAAAACAGTTTCAGTGCCATGGGTAGGCATTCCTAGATGGTATAAAAACTACACTTATCAAAGTCCGTCTGTGAAAACGATAGTTGAGCAAATTGTGGGACGTCCTGGTTGGGAGTTGGGTAACGAAATGATGTTTGTGTTTTCTGATTTTGTGGGTATTCGAGGCGCCTACACTTACAACGGGAAACCATCAGGGACTGTAAGTTTGGTGGTCGAGTATGAAGGTAGTGCTACACCAGGCAGCACCTCAACAGTACGTGAACATCTAGTCAGTCAAGTTGATGCATTAAGTGCAAGCGGGTATACACCCATAGTGGATACCATGTACGAGGCCGCCAGTTATTATGGTGGACTAGCCGTCGATTATGGTAAAACGCGAGGTCAATCTTCTGTTTCAAGTACCGTACGACGTAACACCAGAGTGAGCCATAGATTGTCTTATGTTGGAAGTGACTCAGTGTTACCTTCAGGTTGTACTGTAGATAACTTGGGCAGCTCGTACTGTATGAATGAAAGCATCCCTGATGGTGCTACCTATATCAGCCCAGTGACAGATAAAGTCTGTCAAACTAACAATCACATCGTTCTATTATCTGATGGTTCAGCTAATAATAATCACAGTGTGACAGAGATTGAGACGTTACTAGGGAAGTCATGTACCGGCTCTGGTGGAGAAAAGTGTGGTGTAGACCTAGCCAAAAACATTGGTGATGGTGACGACTCTAAGATCGATACCCGGGTTTTTACGCACACAATTGGTTTTTCCGCAGGATCATCTGCTAATGCCTTTCTTAACGACTTGGCAATTAACGGTAACGGTGATTTTTATACCGCAGATAATACAGACGATTTAGTTGGTGTGTTTCAGTCCATATTAAAAACTGTAAAAGATGTTAATGCTACTTTTGTCTCGCCAGGTGTGGCTGTTAATCAACTCAATCGACTCACGCATAACGACGAATTGTATTTTGCTTTGTTTAAACCTGCAGAAGGCACTATTTGGCCGGGTAATGTCAAAAGATATAGGTTGGATGGTTCAGATATTCTGGATAAAAATGGCTTGAATGCTGTGGATAGTGTCACCGGCTTCTTTAACGACAGTGCGCACAGTTTTTGGTCTTTATTGGCAGATGGAAATGACGTGCGAGAGGGGGGAACCGCGGGGAAAATGGGCTTGCCTCGTGAAGCTTATGCTTTCGATGGTGTGGGTACCATAATCAAAACAGACAACTTGTTGCATGAAGACAATGTCAGTTTAACCATTGCAGACTTAGCTGTTGGCGCTTTGGCCGACCCAACAGCTGCCCGTGAAGCAGTCATAAAATGGGCGCGTGGTGTTGATGTGAAAGATGATGATGCTGATGGCAGTACATCGGATGCCAGACAAACTATGGGCGATCCCATTCACTCTCAACCGGTAATTGTTAATTATTCTCTAACAGACAGTGCGGTGTTTGTGGCAACCAATCATGGCTTTTTACATTCGTTCGATCCATCAACGGGTGAAGAAAATTTTGCGATTATGCCAAAAGATCTAATGGATAATTTATATGATTTATACCTCGACTCTTCTACTTTTTCCCATATTTACGGATTAGATGGAGACATGGTGCTTAGGACAGTGGGTAGTAATATTTATTTGTATGTTGGTATGCGCCGCGGAGGTAATAACTATTATGCGTTTGATATTACCAATAAAACCAATCCTAGATTGATGTTTAAAATTGATGGCGGTTCTGGAGATTTTGCCAATTTGGGACAAACTTGGTCTAAGCCTACAGTGACAAAAATTAGAGTAGGCGCTGCCAGTAAAAATGTGCTGATATTTGGTGGTGGTTATGACGAAGATCAAGACAGTAAATTGTTAAGAAGTACTGATACTATTGGTAACTCAGTGTTTATTGTCGATGCTGACACTGGCGAATTAATTTGGTCGGCTAGTAGCGCTGACGCTGACTTAATCCTACCTGATATGGGATACAGTATTCCGGCTAGAATTTCAGTCATTGATCGTGAAAATGATGGGTTTGCAGACCATATGTATGTGGCTGATATGGGCGGTCAATTGTTTAGATTGGATATTCACAATGGCGAGTCGGTAGTGGATTTAGTATCTGGTGGCCTTCTTGCTAATTTTGGCGGCGATATTGAAGCAGATAACCGCCGGTTCTATTATGGTCCGGATATATCTGAGATTAGCTTGGGTAGCGATCACTACTATGCTGTAGTACTGGGTTCTGGGTTCCGAGCACATCCATTAAATACAGCTATTAATGACCAGTTCTATATGATTAAGGATGAAGGTGTATTTGCAATTGATGCAGACGGAAATTTTGGTATTCCTAGCAGTCCCTTAGTGTTAACTGATTTGTATGATGCGACTGACCATTTACTGACTTCTCCAAATTCAGCAGCACAAGAATTGGCAATAGAGCAATTTGCAGATTCACAAGGCTGGTACATTAGTCTCAATACCGGGGGGGAAAAGGTACTTGCCTCTCCACTGATCTTGGATTACCAAGTAATATTTACTACCTATTTGCCTGCAACGGCTAGTGATAGTGAGTGTGCACCACCAACTGGAAACAGTCGCGCGTATCTAGTGGAATTAATTAACGGTAACTCTGTAACAGACCTAAATGATGATGGTACACAATTGCATGAGGATCGTTATGCACAATTAAAACAAACGGGTATCGCGCCAGATACTAAAATTTTGATTGAAGATATTATAAAGCCTATTATTTGTTTGGGTACTGAGTGTGCGTCGACTGTCATCGATGTTGATGAAGACGGCAACAAGGTTGCCTGTGGTTCAGCTTTTGAGTGTTTAGCTGAAAATATTCACAGCTATTTTGAACGGGTGCAAAAAAGCAGTTGGAAAACAGAGACAGAGAGACCATGAAAATAACTAACAATGAACAACGTATAAGACAGAAAGGGTTTTCATTAATTGAATTAATGGTAGCTGTTGCAATCATTGGCATTCTTACCAGTATCGCTTATCCGACTTATCAAGGGTTTATTGTTAGCACCAATCGAGGTGCTGCCCAAGCTGATTTGATGAGCCTAGCGGCGGCTATGGAGCGACATAAAGCCGCAAGTTTTAGTTATAAAGCGGCGGCTGATTCGGCGGCCGATACAGGAAAACCTGCCATTTTTCATCAACATTCGCCATCTGCAGAGCTTTACGCTAAGCGTAAATATGATTTGTTTATTAGTGAGGCTAGTGGCAGTGCTTATCTTATTGAGGCTAAGCCTGTAACCGGCATACCTCAAGCAGGAGACGGTAACGTTGCCTTTTATAGTGATGGGAGAAGGGCATGGGATGCGAACAATAATGGCACCTATAGCACCACTGAGTTTTGTTGGAGTTGTTAGACCATCATTTTTTACTGATGAATGTGTTTAACTCTTCCAACTTCACCGCTGTCTAATCTTACTTTGATACCATGGGGATGATTGGGTGAATTGGTGAGGATTTTTTCGACCACACCGACCGTTAAATCACCCGTTCTTTGATCTTGTTTAAGTACGATAGACACTTGGGCACCGATTTTAATATTTGCTCGTTTTGTACCTTCCATAATCACCCCTAATCTTCAGTCTTATCTTTAAATTCACATAAATCTTCAATAATACACGAGCCACATCTTGGCTTTCTGGCAATACAAGTATATCTACCATGCAAAATTAACCAATGGTGTACATCGACTTTAAATTCCGCAGGTACCACTTTTAACAGCTTTTGTTCTACCAGATCAACGTTTTTGCCCATGGCTAGTTTAGTTCTGTTTGAGACTCTAAAAATATGAGTGTCTACGGCTATTGTCGGCCAGCCAAAAGATAATTAAAGTAGACATTGTGGCTGACTCAATTTTTCGGTCTGCTATTTAGCCATAGCCGACCTTAGCTTTTGTTCATCCTTGCTCATATTTACGGCAATACTAACTGAAATATCTTGCTCATTTGTGGTGTGGGTTTAAGCTCAAAGCCGCCTCTCCATTTTAGCTGTTGATAACTAAATCAAGTAAGATATGTTCTACTCATTTATCAACATAAAGGCTTGTTTTGTGGGCTATCACAACTGCCGAAAACTTAAGGCATTTATATGCTAAACCTTATAAATTATGCTATCTTAATCCACTTTTGCTCAAAGCTTATGTAAATTCATAAAACCTTAAATAACTCAATAAAACCAACTGGTGACAAGTCATTTATTGTCAGTTTTTTTTACAGAATGATTTTGTTAATCCTGAAAAAAAGTACAACAGGTTGAAATTAAAGGGTTTTTATTTTTTGGCATGATTTTTGTTATGTTAAAGTATTATGATTAATAATTACTATTTTAATGATTACCTACCAACTGTTATGAAAAGGGATTAAAAAGGAATATCAAATGAAAATAAAAATTTTAAAAACAATTTTAGCTAGTCTAATATTGGCTACAAGTTGTTTTGCTAATGCAGGCCTTATGTTAGTTACTAGTCTTAATCAACAAGATGTAACGCCTGTTTCTGGTAACCAATCTTATACAGGACAGCTAGGAGATGATTTTACCGTAAATCAAGATATATGGATAAATAGTGTTGGAGCATTTGATCATTTAGGTAATGGAACATTTGGTGAATTGTATTGGGAGTTGTTCGATGTATCGTCTGGAAAGCTGCTATACAGTACAACTATTGCTGCTACAGGGACAAGATCTATAGGCTCAGGTATCGAAAGTAACTACGCTTGGTTGGACTTGGATCAATCAATTAAGTTGGACGCCAATACGGTGTATAGCGTAGCGGCCTATGGATTCGATACTACTGATCTCAATTTTAATACATATTTTACTGGAAACCCATTAGATGTCGGTTATAACACAATAGGATTAACAGCTCCAGCAACAGGAAGTGCTAGATGGAGTGGTGCTTTCGGAACCCTTCCTACTACAGCCGGAAACGCTTTAAGCACACAACCTTATCATTTTGGTGCTGCTAACTTTAAATACACTACAGAAGTTCCAGAACCAACTACTCTTGCTATTTTTGCACTAGGCATGATGGGTTTAACTGCACGTAGATTTAAGAAACAAGCTTAATTATGTTTCTAATATTTGGCTCTAAGAACATCAATTGTAATGATTGGTGTTCTTTTGTTTCTGGTGCCTTAACAATTAAAATTAGCCATATTTAGTGGTAAAAGTCTGAAAATATTCGCTTTGATTTAAAATCTCTATGACCGCAATGGTGGCACAGCAGCCCATGATTGCAACTTGGTTTGAGTAGTCTGAACGACCGAGTTTAGCACTAAGAAGTCATACCTATAAGATTACTTTAACGACCGCTTTGGTGGCATTTTTGCCAGTCAGGTTATTCGACAGGCTAATGGAATGGTCGCCTCCCTTCCCAAACTAAAAACGTAATGGCAAAGTAGTGAGGCAGTTTCTCATCA
>NZ_CAJWCF010000035.1 GCF_913020055.1 uncultured Paraglaciecola sp.
ATATTTGGACAATGATGAAAAGTTCAATAAAAACAGTATGTTTAGTGTTCAACAACAGTTAATACAAACATAGCCTTTAATATTATGGCCCTCGGAATATTTTTAGGAACCGGATGGGCATAGTTTTAGTTGCCCATCTAAAAGGAAATATATGAAATTATCGGTAATTACATGGCTGTTATTTATTGGGTCAATGACATCATTCACCTTCGCCACAGCATCATCCATTGAAGACAATGTTGATAAAAAACTAAATGATGAAGACAAAATAAAGATTGAACAAATAATTAATCATTACGTTTCAAGTCGTGCGTTCGAAGGTACCGTCTTAATTGCAAAATCTGGTAAACCGTTTTTCCAAAAAGCTTATGGCTTCGCTGATCGCAAAGAGAGCCGGCCCCTCGATAACAATAGCGCGTTTCAAATAGCCTCGTTAAGTAAACCTATTGCTGCAACCTTAGTACTAATGCTTGAGGAACAAGGCAAATTAACCCTCGAAGATACACTGGCAGATTATTTCCCTGAATATGATAGCGCTATAGGTAAACAGATAACGATTGATAACCTGCTTAGCCATACATCCGGGATCCCTAATCATTTTGTTATTGACGGATGGTTTAACCCGGACTTTCACCGCAACACCTCAGAACAGGAGTTTGTAAAAATAATCGCTAAGTTGCCACCTGCATTTCCGCCGGGCAGTGCTTACCTTTACTCCAATCCGGCTTATTTCCTGTTGGGAAAAATCGTCGAATTAGTAACCGAAGAGTCCTATGCAACGACCATCAAGAAAAGCATATTTGATCGATTGAACATGAAACAATCTGGCGTCGCGACGGGTATCGAAACTATTGTGCCATATGTCCAGGCGTATCAATGGGATGATCAGGGTGCTTACAGAACACAAACAACAAAAAATATGGCACTGTTTGGAGCAGGTGCGGCTATTTACACTACCGCTGAAGATCTCTATCGCTTTGATACGGCTTTATACAGTGACAAATTGCTCAGTGATACAAACAAAAAGCGCATTTTCAACCCTTAACATGCTTACGCCTGGCAGATTGGTCTTGTGCCCTTTTCACCCGAATTACAGGTAAGTGTGCAAATAGCAGATGGTAAGTTCGATGGCTATAGCTCGATGATGACCCGTTTTGTTGATGAGCAACACAGCATTATTTTACTGAGTAACATTGGGATAAGTTATGATTTAAAACAACAACTTACTTTTGATATTGCAGCAATATTATACAACCAAGTTCCGCCAAACCGTAAAAACGACGCCACTCTTTATTTGATCAAAAGCCTATTTTCGGCAAACTTCAGTCAAACACTACAAAGTTTAACTGCTGACAATACTCAATTTCAGATAAGTGAAGAGAGTCTTGCATCCCTTGCTTTTGAGCTACTTTGGTCCAGCCTTGCCGATCAATCACTGCAATTGTTTTCGTTTATTGTTAGCGAATTTCCTAACTCATCAACCGCCAATCAGAATCTACAAAAAGCATGTCATCACCACTTAGCCAGGGGTGCAAAGAGCTTCGCTGAGCAATGCACCTGAATCGATATAGACCCAAGCTCCAAAGCAGTGGTGGCCCAGCAAAGTACAAACGAGCAAGGTCATTTGAGAATTGTGCGCCAACCTAACTTGATGCAAATCAATGCTAAGTCTAGCTAATCACTTAAAATGAGTGATGTTTGAGTCAGTTCACATTGGAGAGACCGTATGCATAATAACAAACAGCAACTACTCGTTTTACAAAAAGAGTTCAGCAATCGTATCGCTAAAATTGATAAGGATTTACATAGTCGCCTAAGCAGCGCGAAATTCTCTGAACAGGTGGTTGATCACCAAAATGATGATGTACTTTTGAATTTAAAAAATGAAGCACAGCAAGAATTAGAACAAATAAACCATGCGTTGTTGAAAATAGAACGGGACGTCTACGGCACCTGTGAAAAATGCCATAGTGTCATCAGTACTGAACGTTTGGATGCCATTCCATTTACTGCATACTGTAAAAACTGTGCGCTTTGAGTGACCTCCCCAAGTTATTCTTGGAAGAAAAGGGTCAGTGCCAAATGGCGCTAACCCCTAAATCAAAGACCTAACCCCTATGGGTTTTTCAGCGAATCTTTGCCACTTGGTAGAAAAAGTCAACGTAGGCCATCGCGGCGTCAACCACACCAGCCACATTGGGATTGCTCGACTCGACCACAAAATACTCATCTGGCGCGTGCGCACCCGATCCGTGTCCCAGACCGAATTGGCCCGCAGGTAGTGACAGCGGAGGCGCGGTAAACATGGCGCCTGGCCATGAACCTGCCAGTCGCGGATTCAGCGTTGCTGCAACGCCAGCGCGACGATACGTTTCAAGCTCGGCTTGGATAATTCGACTATTTTCGGCCGTTTCGGTTGGGTCGTAACCCCCACCTATTTTCATCTCAACATCGGTAAAACCGCGCTTATCAAGATGCGCCCGCAACTTCGCTTCAGCCTCGGCGCGAGTCTGGTTCGGTACCAGTCTAAGATCCAGTTTGGCAACAGCCCTGCCCGGCAAGATGGTCTTGCCTCCAGGCCCAGTATAACCGGCTACCAAGCCCTCGATGTTAACCGTAGGCTGCGAAGCGAGACGCTCGAGTGCATCCTTGTGCGGCAAGTCATCAATCCAATGTTTAACACCTAAGAGTTTCTTGCTCGTCGCTTCGTCACTGCTGGCGGCTGCCTGTGCGATCAATTCTTTTTCTCGCGCGCTCAGTGGGCGCACATTCTCAAACCAGCCGTCGATAAGGGGCGTATTACCGTCAGGCGTGACAAGGGTCTGCAAGGCTTGCACAAGGCGCCACGCAGGCGAATCAACCATCGCCTTTAAACTCGAATGAATGTCTTTTTCAGGACCACGCCCCCAACTTTTACCACTGGCAATGAGTTCAAGTTCAACTATGCCTTTGGCGCCCAAATTTACCCCTACATTGCCCTTCATGTTCTGCCAGCCAATAGGAATAAAAATACCTTCGGACTGTTTAAGCCTTGCCATGATGTCAGGGCGGCTGACGATCTGTTGAAAGTGCGGCGAACCTATCTCTTCTTCGCCTTCAACCACCAGCACAAGATTGACCGGCGGTTTCACACCCGCTGCTCGCATGGCGTGTAAAGCTGCAAGCACGGTTGCCTCAGGACCTTTCTGGTTGACTGCACCGCGACCCATAATGGCCTTACCGAATCCCGGTTTGTCGACGATGCGCCCCTCCAAAGGCGGTGACGACCACTCGTCTGCGTCGTATTGCTTAACGTCATACATAAAGTATATCGCCAGAGTACGCTCAGCGCCGTTATCCATGGTGGCCCAAACCCCGGGGTGACCATCAGTCGGCACGATTTCAGCGTGGTCAAAACCAGCATCACGAGCAAGTTTTGCCATGTATTCGGCACCTTCCATCATATTTAGATTTTCAGCAGCGATAGACGGCAGCGCAATCCAATCTTGGATGCGTTTGATCGATTCAGCACGACCAGCTTCGGCCGCTTTACGTATGGCCGGGTAATCATCATTACCAAGCGCCAACGCCGAAGACGAGCCACCAAACATCAAGATCATGCCCGTGAGTAAGGCTGTTTTCACAACATTGCTTCGCACCAGAAGGTTTAAGGAGGAATTGTATTTGCTAATGAGTAGGCCCTTATTTTTAGATATTATTAGGTTAGTAATACCTGTATCGGTTTCAAACTTCAATAGAGAATAGGATATAGATAATCGGGGGCAGATCCAGAAAATAGGTAACAGATAAAAATTAGCTCCTTCCGGGATTCTTGGGCGGTCTCCCTACAATGATTTGCATCGTAAATCATCTACTATTGCTAATTTATTAGCCATACTAAAGAATCAGCACATCCATATTTACGGTTGAAAACACAAGCTTCCCAGTGACTTTTCTCTGTGTCCTCTGAGGTGAAATGATTTTTGTTTTTTGCTTAGTTTTAATTTCGAACGAGACCGCTAAAATCGATGCTCATAAATGCTGAACATCAATTTACCCCATGCTTATCAAGGCGATACAAAAACGCTTTGTAACTCATTCCTAAAAACTGTGAGGCCTTGGTGCGATTTCCTTGGTGCCTAGTGAGCGCTTGCCTTAAACAGTTTTGTTCAAAGGCTTCCCAGTCTAAGCCTTGTTCGGGAAGCACAAATTCTGTTTGACCTATTGGTTGGGTGCTTGCGACGTCGGCGATGTTTAGTAGCTCTTGCTCATCACCCAACAACACAAAACGTTCAATTTTATTGGCGAGCTCCCGCACGTTGCCGGGCCACTCGAAGTCCATTAGCCGTTTTAAGGTGGCTTTACTGAGTATGGGTTTGGGAATGTTGTAACGTTGGCAGCTTTTATGAATAAAAAAGTCCACTAGCCTAGGGATGTCTTCTTGCCTTGATCGCAACGGCGGCATTACCAAGGGCACGATATTTAAGCGATAAAATAAGTCTTCTCTAAACTCGCCATCTTGCACCATTTGCGCCAAGTTACGATGGGTGGCGGCGATAACCCGCACGTTTAATTGGATTTCGTGTTGAGCTCCTAGTGGGGTGACTGTGCCTTCTTGTAAAAAACGTAGCAGTTTTGCCTGCATGGATAACGGCAACTCGCCAATTTCGTCTAGGAACAAGGTGCCCTTGTCAGCACTTTGTAACTTACCTGGCTTATCCTGTATGGCACCTGTAAACGCCCCTTTTAACGCTCCAAAAAGTTCTGCTTCGGCCAACGATTCGGGGATCGCACCACAATTTACAGCAATAAAATTATTGGTTTTTCGTGGTGAAAGTTGATGTAAAGCTCGGGCTGCGAGTTCCTTACCGGTTCCACTTTCACCGGTAATGAGCACCATGGCGTCAGTGTTGGATACCCGTTTGATACGTTCGTACACGGCTTGCATGCAAGGTGCGTTACCCACCAAATCGACCAGTTGCTGTTGCTCAGACAAGGCTTGTGTGAGTTGTTGATTTTGGCTTCGTAGTTGTTTGGCTTTGTAAATTTTATCAATACACAGCAGTAACTCTTGACGCTGGAAGGGTTTGGCAAGGTAGTCATCGGCACCGGCGTCTACCGCTTCAACCGCATGGGCTATGGTGCCGTAAGCCGTGGCAATAGCAAAACCCAATTCTGGCTGATTGCGGCGCACATAATTGAGCAAATCTAGGCCGCTTAAGTCACCCAACTTCCAATCGGAAAACACACAGTCATAAGTATTTTTCTTTACCTCTAGTATGGCTTCTTCGACGTTTTCACAGGCCTTAACCTGATAGTGTTCAGCTTGCAAAATACTTTGGATCAATGCTCTTTGCTGGGGGTCGTCTTCTACCAACAAGATATGAATTTGCTCACTCATTCGGCTTCACTTCTTTATTACAGTTGCTTAGCGTGAGGGTGGCGATACAACCGTGGGGGCTGTTGTTACTTAGCTGCACATCCCCCTGATAATAAGATTGGCTAATTCGCTTGGCGATATACAAGCCCATGCCCGCCCCTTCTGGTTTGCTACTTACGTGGGGCTTAAATAGCTCAGTCTTAATTTTTTCACTTAGGCCTTTGCCCTGATCCACAATTTTAATGCTCAGTTGCTCAACTTCTTGGGCTACAAAAACACTAATACTTTGCTGCTCTGTGCTGGCTTCAATCGCATTCACAAGCAAAGTATGGATCATCGCCCTAATTTCGACCTGTGCGCCATAAATCTGCAAATCTTGCATAGGCGCAAACTCAATTTTATGTTTGCCCGTCATGCTTAGTTCCAACAATATGTCGTTGATAACTTGATTAATGCTAACCTGTTGGTCGCGCTGTAAGTCATTGGTGGTGAGTGTTAGCAAGGCCTTGATAGTATTGTCTAAATGCATGATTTTTTGTCTTGCTTGCTGAGCAAGTTCACAGCGCTGCTGTTGAGATAAGTCTGTTTGACCTATTTGTTCAATGGCTAAACCAATAGTATTAATGGGGTTGCGCAAGGTATGCGCCAAACCACGGGCCACTTCACCAAGTTCAACTAATTGTTGTTGCTGATGAAAGCGTATTTCAACTTGGTTTAACTGCTCTAGTCGAGTGCTCATTTGATTAAAACTCTGCAGGGTTTCGCGCACCTCAAGTATGCCACTAGGTTTAACCTGACTACCCAAGTCACCTTGTTGTAAGCGGTTAAAACCGTTTGAGAGTTCACCTAGAGGGCGACTGATATGTTTTGCCAACAAATAGGCAAGCATTAAACCAAGGGCTGTCAGTATGATTGTGCCAATTGCCAACCAGCGAAAATATTGGCTGATAGCCGAATTTTCTTTATCAAACTGAACAATATGTTGAACTTGCTGCTCCTTTACTATGAAGGCATTTGAGCCACCGATAGGTTTAAAACTCATTTCTTGCAAACGACCTTCAAGTGCTTCACGAACAACTATATTCGAGCCTATACCCATTTCACCAACAGTAACAGTTTGCGTCTGATCACCACTGATAAAGCGGTTGCCATTACCCAGTTCAACAGATTTATTTGGGGTGTTTTCGATACGCACAACAATTGACTGATTATCTGGAGTCGCTGCTAGGTTATTTTCGCGCACAACGACTTGCTGCTGAGAGTGCGGCAGAGAATTCACCAACAATTTCAAGGCTTGTTTTGACAGCGTTTGGCTTTTATCCTCTACCTCAGCACCAATTTGTTGCTGAATATAATTGATAAAAAACAGCTGAGTGCTCGCCAACCCTAAAACAAAGAGCGCGATTAATAGGAACAGATAACGCTTTAACGACATAGAGACTAGTGAATTAATGAATTTAGTTTGCATAAAGTAAACAAGTATCACGCCATAGTGGTTCAACATTTAACTGTTTGATATTAATGGGATTAAATAAATCAGCCAATCAGTAAAATTTAGAAATATCCTTATATGAGGAAATCATATCCTCATTTGCAGACTTTTGTTAGCGCTGAGCTTCAGTTTATTTTGGATGTTTTAGGTTAAGCTATTGAAAGTTATGTTTTATTTTTTGTTGGTACAAGACTTGTAATAGACTCATGGAATGCTTCAGCAATGGGTATGCTAGCTGAACAACAAGATAACTGATGACAACGGAGAAGTAATATGAATATGCTCACTAAAAATTTACTGGCTGGTGCGGTTGTGGCAAGTTTTGCGCTAACAGGTGCCGTTATAGCTGAAGAAGAAGTAAAGCACAAAACCATCGAAATTAAGGTGATCAAAGATCAGGATGTCAGTGTTTGGGTGGATGCAGACGGCAACTCCCAAACCTTGGTATTTAGTCCAAGTGAAATATTGGATACACAAGTACTAGCAGCCAAACTAGAAAGCCTTGATCCAGAAACTCGTCAAACAGTGATGGATGCCTTACAAGGAGTTCCACATGTAGATACTGGCGAACATGAAGTTAAAAAAGTCTATGTGTTGAACAAGGGAGAAGGTCAACGAGTAGAATTTATTGACGACGATGGCGATATTGAGATGGAAATTGTTGCAGGTGGGCAACATAAAATCATTCGAAAACACTTTATCCATGGGGATGGAGGCGAAGGTATTTTGAAAGGCCACACATCCGTCATAGCAAGTTTAATTGAAAGGGGAGAGTTTAGTCAGGACGATCTTGACAAAATTCAGGCTGCATTAGATGCAAAGCGGTAAGGCTGTTAGCTGGGTTATTTAATTCATCGCGTTTACCCAGATAACTATAAAGCGGCAAATGGCCGCTTTTTCAATTAATCTTTCCAAATAATTCAACCAATTACACGGTTTAGCAATGAGTGAATGAAGGGTGCTTTATGCTGCATCCACCAAAGATATAGTCGGCAGAATCGGGGCTTTTTCTTTTAATTTATCGTCGATTCAAGGCTCGCCAACTATTAGCTCTTTATAAAAACTAAAAGCACGCTGCGCGCCATCATCCACGATGGTTTTTGACTTTAATCCTTTCAAGCCAGTTACTCTTTTTTATTAAGTGCGTCCATACACTTAACCTTACAGGCTAGCTAAAGCTGTTCTATATTTATCCCGTAAATATGGTCAACAGCAAAAAAAGACTTGATTTTTGGGCGCCAACCGCATTCTCGTTACGAATGTATCCCTTCAAGCTCCACTCAAATGACTTCCCCGCTCGGCGTCCGCTGTCATTTACCCCAAAAATAAGCCATTTTTAGCTGAAACTTAAAAGGCGGAAGAGCAGTGGCTGAGCCACCAAAGATTATTCTACAGCGCTGGCGACTATGATTCTGTTTTGTTAATTTCTATTCTCAACATCATGAAGCTTGTTAATACATTGATTTAGTTTGTTTTTTACCGATTTATTGCATTGGGTTTCTTTGTTCTAATGTTCCAAGTTTGAGAACTCACCTCAAATAGTACGCTCCTTTTCTAGCCAACCTAATTCCTTTTCACTTTATGAAAAAATTGTTATCAGAATATTTAAGCAGTTTTATAGCTGCTAACCTACAATTCTTTTCTTAAGAACAATTGAATTATCATCCATCGCAACAACCCTTCACTTCTAAAAGGGTTTACTTATTTACCTTAGTGAGTAAGTGTTATTGCGGGCATCTGAGTGTATGTTGCGCTTAAGTTTGTGCTTCCTAATTTGGAAATTAGCAATTTAAAACCTGTGGCGTCAGGTTCGTTGAAAAGTAAAAGTCATTTAATTTTTGACAATTACATGAACTACCCAAAAAATAAAATCCAATAACCCGCTATTAATCGAGCATTGATCATAAGTCGCAACTCCCTTCAATTATTAAAGTGTTTGCTTATTTAATTAGCTGAGTAAGTGTTATTACAGGCCCTGTTGTTTAAGTGAAAAGTGAAAGGGTTAGTTCCTAGACTTGGCAGAAACTGGAGGATTTTTTTGAGTGTATGTCAACGGAATGCGTTGAAGTGCGTTTTAGTAATAGAAGCATTCAACAATCTAAAGGAAAATAACATGCTCAAAATAAATAAAAATCTTATGACCATTGGCATAATAGGCGCTATTTCTGCCTCCTTGTTACTCACTGCAATGGAGTCTCAGGCAAAAGGCAACAGGAAGGGCGCAAAGAGTACCCCAGCCGCTGCGTTTAATCGCCTGGATGCAGATGGCAATGGTTTGCTCAGTTTGGACGAACTGCTCACCACTGCCTTAATAGAGCCGAAAATCGGTTTATCAAAAAAGACAGTGATGCAGATGGCTTTTTAACATTCGACGAAAAGACTGGCGACAACGAACCAGTTGATCTCGCTGTCATCGCCGATGAAATAGTGCAATGTGTCGCTGATATCAAGGCAGAAACCGGCAACGATAATATTGTTGTCCCAGACCCAGGCCTATTTATATCGCCACAAGAGAAGTTTGATAATGCCGATACTTCAGGTGATGGCGTGCTTGATTTAGCAGAAGTTCAGGCCACGGTCACGAGCAAGGTAGAGGCTAAATTCAGCCATATGGATACGGATCTTAGTGCTGATGTGTCCTTGGATGAGTTTACGGCCCATAAAAAGCGCTATCATTCCAGTCGCCGAGCAGTAAAAAGCTGTATTGATGAGCTCAGTGAAGAGGAACTTTTTTAGACATCTCAAATTTAATTGGTTTGAGTATATCAATAGGATCTGCCATCGCAGATCCTATTTTTTGTTTATCAGGTGTTATCTTGATTGCGGAACTACCTTGGTAATGGTGGGTGGCAGGCTCAAATTGCTTGCTCAACGTCGCTACCTTGGATAGATTAGCTGGCATAGTTGCTTAATATAAGTGTTCAGATGCTCCGTGTCATTCCCACCTTATTTATTTTGTCACCATGGGCGTTTTCCAATGCTCAAGCGGGCTCTGTGTATCTTGGTTATTCCCAAACGGAACAATTATCAGTCGCCGGAAATCGCAGCCTAAACTTCGAGCCAAACGGCAATGTGGCCCTTTTTTCATTTGATCTTAACGACCATTTGAGCCTGACTTTTGACTATGCTGCTCTTGCTGACAGCGTATCCATCACCAATAATATCAGTGGTAAATTGGACATAAAAAGCTGGGGAATTGGAGCAAGCTATTATTGGGCAGCATGGTCGTTTTCGGCGAATTATTCATCCTGGCAAGATGACCTGATTATACCCTCACCTAATACCGAACAGACGCTTTTTACTCAGCGTTCAGAATCACCATCGTCGACTATATCCTTGGCCTACAATTGGGATTTGACAGCTTGGCAGTTAGGCTTCATGGCAGGCATTCATTACGGCGACTGGCGACAGTATCAAGAGGTCATAAACCGCGAAACACAAGCTGAGCAATCTTCCCTGAATGGGGGGAATTCAAGCTTTGTGAGTGTGCAAATATTGATGGCCCGTTTAATCACAGTAGGTGGACGGGAGGATTTGATGTTAGGCGCAAGCCTGGGTTGGAATCAACTTACCAGTAGTGGGTCTGCCGCTATTGCCCGCAATGGCCGCAATGTGAGTCAGATAAAAAACAGAAGCGCTGCCAACCGTTTGTCAGCGTCGGTGGTGACGGGCACCGAAAGTTATGGACAGTTAAATTTATACGCTTCTTATAATTTGAATGATGATTGGCTGGTGGATCTTGATCTGAACTTCGATCTTGGTAGTGAAGACGACACTCAGGCATGGTCAGTGAATATCGGCTATTTATTTTAAATAACCAGAGCTTTGGAAAAGCCATAGCGTTCAGTACTACCATTATCACGCCTATCCGCGTTGAACTTGCTCACAATAGCTGGATTTCCCTCATCTCTGATGTTTGGGTCGCTTTGTCTGTTTTTGTTTGTTGCGTTTAAATTTTTCTCGTAATCTCAGTTTTTGTTCTCTAGATAGCTTTCTAAAACGCTTATATTTGGCCCTTAGTTTGGCCTGTCTTTCGGGAGACAACTGTTGGAAATTTTTAAATTTCCCGCGTAAGTTTTCCCTTTGTTGAGGCGATAAGGCTTTCCATTGCTCAAACTTTTGGGTGAGTTTAGTACGCTCCTCACTATCGAGACCTATCCATCGCTGGGCGCCCAAGGCCATCTTGGCTTGGCGCTGCTCATCAAAGGAACTCCAATTCTTTTCGAACTCACCTAATACTTGTTTTTGCTGCTTACTCAGGGATTGCCATTCAAGGGCTTGTGCATTAAATGTCAAACACAAGATAAACATCAGAAAACTAATTATACCCAGCTTCAAAGTTTTTTCTCCTGGGTCTTGATAGGAGCAGGTTTATCAACAACGTTGCTGGTAGCGTCTTTTTTCAGAGGCTGACCAGCTGTTGTTGCAACGCTAGGGGGTAAGGCAAGATCAATGTTTTTATCTAACAAGTCGACAGGGCTCACCCATTCACCCTCAATCTTTTGCATGTCGGCTAAATATTCAAAAAAATTCACAGCAGGCAAGGCCTTAACAGGCTCGTCAGCGAATATAGGTGTAGTTAAACAAGCGGCGGCTAACATGCTAAAGCAGTACCTCTTGTTGTTCTGCCAACCAGTCTGCAAATTCCAAATCCTCTAACAAGGCTAGATCTTTCAGAGGAACATCTAGCGTTAACAGCTCCGCGGGTAATACGGGAATGAGCGGTGTCTGCTTATAGCTTACTAACACAACCACCGCTAAAGCAACTCCTACCGACGTAAAGGTAGCCGGCAAGGTAAAGTGCCAATTGCGCACTGTTGTCCTTTTTTGGGTGAGTGCAAGGGCTTTGGCCTGAGCATTGAGTCGCGCGGCCCCAATGTCTTGTTTAACCGATTCAGGCAAGGCTGCATTGGCCTGATCGAGTCGTGCATTTATCTGTTGCTCCACCGTGCCTGATTTAGATTGTAATGTCATGGGCATCCTCCAACACACTTCGTAATTTATGCACCGCTCTAAAGTAATGGGTTTTTACACTGCCTTGTGAGCAGCCCATAATGTCAGCGGTGTCTGCAACAGACATACCTTCCCAGCTTCTCAGCAGAAAACATTGCCGTTGTTTCTCTGATAATTCAGCCAATCCTTTCAATGCCGTGTCTTGCTGCTGGCTGGCGTCTAAGCGATTGTCAGGTAATTCTTTTGCATCCCCAACATAGCTGGACCATTCTTCAGTTGCATCATCTGGATGATTATTCGCTTTCCAGAAAAAAAGTAACTGTTTTACTTTTTGTTGCCTGTGCCAATCCCGGATCCTATTTTGCAAAATTCGATAAAACAAAGGCTTCCATTCCTGGGGTGGCTTGTGGGCATAATTTACAACTAGTTTTAACATACTGTCCTGCAGTAAATCTATGGCGTCAGCATGCTGATTCACTGACATCAGAGCCATACGGTATGCTTTTTGTTCTATCTGCAACAAAAAGCTATCCATATCTTGTGGCTCGTCGGTGCTGTGCTCAACAATCAGCATTTATATTAATAAACCATCGGTTCTTGCCACCTACTGCACATAAGTATTACTCGATTATTCTGCTTTCAATTAATCAACACAACGACACTGAACGATTACGCTCTTATTTGCGCTTCGATGGTCTTATACTGATTAATGGTATTACTACACACTAAACTAATCGCTTGTAATTAAATACTGTCTTTATGTTAACGACTCAAACTCATTTTGGTTGACAAGCATGGCAATATTAAGGTCAAAAAAAAAATTTAACTATGACCCAAGCAGCCCTACAAAAATCCCATATTGGTAAAGCTCTGTATTTCCTGTGATGGTTGCCATTGCATCCAATCTGCCAAAGTTCGATAGTAGTCTCGAAAATCTTCAGTAAATATCAGATCGCCATTATCCAACTCTGTAAGTGATGGAGCCAAGCCATACAGCCCTCCCTTAACATCACCACCCAATACGAAATGGCTCGCAGCGGTACCGTGATCAGTTCCGTTACTGGCATTTACCGCTACTCGCCGGCCAAACTCCGAATAGCTCGCGATGCTTACTTGCTGCCACAGACCAAGTGCCTGTAACTCAGCGCGCAGTGCTGATAGTCCCTTGCTCAGTTGATCAAGCAAATTATCATGGGGCGTACGTTGATTACTATGTGTGTCAAAACTTCCCAGACTCAAATGTATCACATGGGGTCTTATTCCCGCTGCAATTAGCTCTGCAACCAATTTACAATCTTGAGAAAAGTCATCACCCGCAAATTCATTTGATAAGCTTATGTCTTGTTCAAATGCAGCGTTTAATAAGCTTACTGCGTTGTTATAACTGTGGCGCTGATCAAGTACGTGCTGCACTGCCGTGGTAGTTGCGAGCCCTTCGGGTATATAGACTTGGCTTTGATCGTCATCTGAGGACGTCAGCGAAAACTGGTTTGTCTCACCCGACAAAGCTGCCGGACTGCCGCTTATCATCACACCTTGTAAGGAAAAGTCAGACTCAGGTAGTAGTTGATTTAACCAACCCTGGTGGCTAAATTCGTCAGCATCGGAAGCCGTTTGCCATATCTCAATTGAGCGGAAATGGGATCTGTTGGGCTCAGGATAGCCCAGCCCTTGCACCACCGCCATATCGCCTTCTTCCCAGGCGTTAAGCAAGTCGCTCATTACCGGGTTCATGCCTATATTGGCACTCAAAGGCATAACTTCCTGAGCAGATATGGCCAGATCTTCCCGTGCCTCATAGTAGGCTTGATCGGCATAGGGAACAAACATATTCAAGCTGTCGTTGCCACCACCAAATTGGACCAGTATTAACAGTTTTTGATCCTCAGCTTGTTGTGCTGCAGCGACTGTCGGAAAATAAGCCACAACAGGCAGTGAGCCCAGGGTCTTTAAGAATGTACGTCTTTGCATAATAGTCTCCTATACAACCTGAAAAGCTGGATCGCTCAGCACGGCAACTAAATAATCGCTATCGTCTGTTGCGGGTAAATTACCAACGGCATCTGTGGCTAATAATTGGGCTATGTCTGGAGTGAAACTTGCGCGTTTGGCAAAAAAACTAGCGGCACGTTCTCGCATCGCCAGATTACCGCTGGAATACCATGCCTTGCCTCCAGGCCAACCTTTAACATGTGGTGGACTAAATAGATCCTGCCCCATATTTCCGGATATTTTGAGTACCTGTTGCTGACTTAACATCGCGGTGTCAAACAACTGCATACTCCCCACGACCAGCTCCATGGGGGATTTGATTTGTCCGCCCTGAGCCGACCAAAAGGCATCTTGTAGAAATATTGCCTTTAATAACTCGGCCAGATCATAGTCGCTTTGAACAAAGCTATTGCTCAGTGTGGCAATGACAGCCATATCAGGCTGCTCATCAACAAAAAAGCACCAAAGTTTATCGGTGATAAAAGAGGCGACTTGTGGCTGCCGTAAAATCAGATCGGCCACGTCATCGGGACCAAAGTTTGCACTTTCACCGAAGATTGTCTTGGATCCATTATCATGAATACCCCGCCTGAAAACATACTTGCCGGTTTGTCTGTCAACGGATGCGCCGGTCAATGCGCGGGCCAATTCTTTAACATCCTGCTCTGAATAATGACCTTCGCCCATAGTGAACAATTCCAGTAGTTCCCGGGATAAATTTTCATTTGGCGATTGTTTTTTGCTATTAGCATTATCGAGATATTTGAGCATAGCGGGATCTCTAAGCATGGCTTTGAGCATATCTCTGAAGCTGCCCAAGGCGTGTTCTCGTAAACTGAGATTCTGTTGCAGCATGGCCGGCGCCCATTTGACTTTCTCCAATGAAGAGGTGAAATGATTCGCCCAAAATAGTGTGGCTTTTTCCTGCAGTGACGAGGTGTTGCTCACCATCTGTTGAAACCACCAGAACTTTAACTCTTTGCCCATGTTGCGCCTTTGGCGGGCTAACTGTTGGCGAAGTGTCGCATCCTCAACCCGGCCAGTGGGCGTTTCATTGTGCCATTGTGGCAGTGCCAGCAAGCTAGGTGACTGTGTGAGTAATTGTTCTATTGCCTCTTCCAGAGAATTCGCCGAAGCGAGTCGTTCTAACTGATTATTGTTCGCTGAAAATCCTGCACGCCTGGCCAGATGACTAGCTTGTTGGGTCGAGAGTTTGCTCATAATGTGCCTCGTGTACGTTGTTAACCTACTAAGTTAAAACGCACCAAAGGGATTTTGGTTGACAGGCAGGTGCAACATTTTTGTAAATAAATGGGTCGCAAGCAAACTTCCTATCTATCAGACGTTTGGTTAAAGGAGATAATGTTGCGACAAAAGGCCTTAATCTTGTGCTGTCGATGTCAATTTTGGCGGCTCGTAGCTGTATTGTGCTGGCAATAGGCAAATCAAAATAGATAAAGGGAATGTTAAACAACGGAATCAGAAGCTGGAGGTTGGAACCAAATCATCGCTCTGTGCCAAATACAAAAGAACCCGCAACATGTGCGGGTTCTTTTGTATTTGGCGGAGAGCGAGAGATTCGAACTCTCGTTAGGTTTAACCCTAAACACACTTTCCAGGCGTGCGCCTTAAGCCACTCAGCCAGCTCTCCAAAACTTTTAAAATCTTTGCCTATTTATTTAAGTTGGTTTTATTCAACTAGGCGCTTGGCCTGCGCTTTGGTTTTTACTCTTTTGCAGTCTGTTGGCTATTCGCGACTATAGTCGCTGCTACGAAAGAGGCGCGTATGTTAGGGAAAACCGCATGGCTGCGCAAGTAATAACTGCAGTCATGGGAGTGATGTGGTTGTTTTTTATTCACATCACCGCCAATAGCATACAAAAATGACCTTACTGGCGACAGTTAGCCTGAATATCATGGTAAAACTATCTTACCCTTGATGACCATGATGCAATCCATACCAGCATTTTGGGCTGCTTGGCGGCCTATTTCGGTGTCTTCGAATACTACGCACTCTTCTGCTGCTAAGCCCATGTTTTTAGCTACAGTTAAAAAGGTTTCGCCATGGGGTTTGCCTTGTTTTACATCGGTAGCGGTAACAACGGTTTCTACGCGGTCGAGTAAACCTGTTGCTGTAAGTATTTTAATGGCGTTATTTCGATCTGAGCCGGTACCAATCCCCATCTTAAGTTTGCCTTGGTAACGTTGCATCACTTGGAAGGTATCCTCGATAATACTTGGGCTATCTTTAAGGTCGAGAAAGGCTAAGCGTTTTGTTTCGGTAACGTCATCTATATCATGGCTAAGCCCATATTTTTCATTCATTAACTCAACAGTTTCTCGGGTAGGCACGCCACCAAGGTTATGCATGTATTCACTGTCGTAGGGGTAATCATATAATTCGCAGATTTGTTGCCACGCTTTACCATGTGCACCCATTGAATCTATCAATGTACCGTCCATATCGAACACTATGCCTTTGTAGCGGCTTAAATCGGGCATTGCACACATTCCTTATAATTAAAACACTACAGAGGTTATGAGGGTTATAAATCAAAAAGCCAGCGTTGCTGGCTTTTAAGTTGTTGATTGAACGGCAAAACAAACTTACTAGGCGTTGCCCGTTACTTTCATTTTTAATTCGGCTGAAAAATCGAGCATACGATTCAACGGTACTAATGCTCGTTGGCGCAACGCTTCGTCTACAAAAATTTCGTGGCCACTGGTATCTGTTAGTGATTGGTGAATCGCTTTAAGGCCGTTCATGGCCATCCAAGGACAATGAGCACAACTTTTACAGGTTGCACCGTTACCAGCGGTAGGTGCTTCTAACAATATTTTACCGGGTGCCGCTTGCTGCATTTTGTAAAAAATACCGCGATCGGTGGCCACGATAAAATGACTATTGGGTAGAGTTTTAGCTGCATTGATTAGCTGAGTGGTAGAACCTACCGCATCAGCCAAAGCGACTACACTGGCAGGTGATTCTGGATGTACCAAAATAGCGGCTTCAGGGTAGAGGTGTTTCATGTCTAACAGCGCTTTTGCTGAAAACTCGTCATGAACAATACATTCGCCTTGCCACATCAACATATCAGCGCCGGTTTGATTGGCAATATACGCGCCTAAATGGCGATCCGGTGCCCAGATAATTTTCTCACCTAGTGAGTCTAAATGTTCCACGATTTCTAAGGCAATACTTGAGGTAACCACCCAATCAGCTCGAGCTTTTACCGCCGCTGAGGTATTGGCATACACTACCACTGTATGATCGGGGTGAGCATCACAAAAAGCTGAAAATTGCTCATCAGGGCAACCAATATCAAGTGAACAGGTGGCCTCTAAGGTTGGCATCAATACGGTTTTTTCAGGGCTGAGAATTTTAGCGGTTTCCCCCATAAATTTAACACCAGCCACAATCAAAGTATCGGCTTCGCAGTCACGGCCAAAACGGGCCATTTCGAGTGAGTCAGAAATACATCCGCCGGTTTCTTCGGCTAAGGCTTGGATTTCAGGATCGGTGTAATAGTGGGCAACCAACACTGCATTTTTTTGTTTTAGCAGTGTTTTTATGCCATACACGTATTGTTGCTGTTGTTCTTTACTTAGCGCAACAGGCTTAGCAGGAAACGGATATTCAATGGTTTCAATGGGAAATAACTGGGACATAATCTGAATATAATACTAACGGGAGCAAATAACGTCCGAGTATTATACCCTTGGTGATAGGGCCTTGTCACATAAATGGCATTTTCATTTGTTATAGATTATTAATGTTTTTGCTGTTTGCGTTTAAGTATTGCTGATACCTAGCTCGCCAAAATTTACTTTCTGATAGGTTATTAGACTGTTCGTACAGTTGTGCAAAGTTTATATGCGCTGAAGGTTGATTAGGGGCTTTTTGCAGCTGCCTTTGCCACGCGGTTAAGTACAGCGCTGGAATAAAGCCAGTATCGTGATATTCCATAAAGGTTAACTGGTTAGACGCTTTAAACGCTTGGGTGGCGTGATTATCACAGGTGCGAGCGGTAAATAGGTCGGTGTGTTTTTGCACACCAATTGATTGCCAATATTGTTGGTCTGGCTCTGTTTGTTCTGCTTGTTTAAATACCATATTAGGTGCATCAACGCCTGCACATACACGTTGTGCGAGTCCTTGACTGAGAGGGTATTCATCTATAAAGCCAGAGAAGTGGGCTAGTTCATGGATAAACACATCGTAGGTGTCTTGGCGGTCAAGAAACATAATACCGTTATGTACGTTAGCTTTACCTTGGTTGGCAAACATCACTAAATGGGTAAAAGGTAAAGGTTTTAGCTTTTCGGCTAAGGACAATAGTTGGCAACCTAACCTACCGCTTTGTTGCCAATTTTTATCACACGTAATGTCTACAGGATCAAACCAAGTCACATCATGGATACAAATCGATAAGTCTTTGAGGCGCGCGTCTTGGGCGAAACGTGATCTAAAATGTTCGGCCTGTGCCAATGACTCGATGTCTGGCGTCACGAACAACAGTGTTTGTTTACAGCTTTTAGGCAAAGAGGATAACTGCTGGATAAAGTCAGCATTGCGGTTTTGCGTGAAGGCGGCAGCGTGATATTGGTACAACCCAGTTAATGATTGTAAATCTAAGCTCAGATTTTGTGAGCCAAGTACTGAAAATTCCTGAGATGCTTGCTGGTACTTTTTATCTCGCCATAATGCTAAGCCATAGGCAAGTTGTTGTTCAGCCACTTTATTCGGTACCTGTTTGGCAACAGGCACATATTCTTGTTGGTGTGAGGGAGCTAAATTGCAATGTTCAACCATGAGCCAAACAGGGGTTAACATACAAGCTAAGGCTATTCCCCATTTGGTCATTGCAAACATGGTTATTGGGTTTGTAGCTCGTTTGTAGCGGTTTTATTGGCAGAGTCACGCAATAAGTTAAGCTCTAAACGCGCGTAGCGGTGTTCAACATACTCGAACACATTAGTACTTAACGCTAACTTAAAGTAGTTTGATGCGATACCCGTGTTGCCGCGTGCAGAGTGGTATTTACCTAGGTAAAAGTAGGCTTCACATAACCTGTCGGTTAATTGTTGTTGGCTAGTCACACCGCTTATTAAGGTATTGAGTAGTTCACTTTCAGTGGTTTTATCAAGATATAAATCGACCAACTGAGTTGCCCAGTTAGTATCGTCTAAATTTTTACGTTGCTGAGCAAGTTCAATCAGCGCCTTCGGTTTGTCTATTTCGCTAGACGCAAGATAACTCCAAAGGGCGCGATAGGGATCTGAAGCATTTTTATTATAGAAAGTACCAAAATCACGTACTGCTAAATCAGGACGACCTCCGTAATACAAAGCAATACCACGGTTTAAAAAGGCAAACTCCATTTCAGGATTAATATCTAAGGTAGCGTCAAAGGCTTCGTACGCTTGGATGAAATCCATTTGCTGAGTGTAATGTACACCCATAGAATTATAAGCTTCAGCCAAATCAGGCTTTAAACGAATAGCTTGATTAAAATCGTATTGTGCGAGTCCAGACAACCCCACACTGTCGTATAACGTGCCGCGCTGATGTAGCAGTTGTGCTCGTTGTTCGTCTTCTAATTCAGTGTTTACCAAAATATGGCTATAACGGGCAATGGCTAGTTGTGAACGCGGATTCATCGGTGCAGGTTCGGCCAATAACAAATTGCCCATTTGCCTGTTGCCCTGGGTAGAGCCATTATTATTTGCACAGCCAAAAAAGAGTGCGCTAAGTACAATGATGATGCTGAGATGTTTATGCATATTAGTTGAGAAGTTTTACCTGAAAATAGACTATTTATATGACTCTCATTTTGAGCCTAGGTTTCAATACAAGCCTTTAAAATAGTCAGAAAACATGAAGAAGTTATGTTTGTAGAGTCGCTTATTTCCCTGTAAAAGTAAAGTTGCCGGAGCATCTGTCCAGTTAAAATATCAATTAAACTTGAATCCAAAGCCCAAAATAAAGCAAACTACGCGGCCGAGTTAAATTTAAAGTCTAATTTTTTATGGCACTTGAACTAACAGCCGAACACAAAATGCTTATGGCCCTTGCCAATAAAGCACAAAAAAATGCCCATGCGCCCTATTCAAACTTTCATGTAGGTGCGGCCATTCTTGATGAAAACGCCCAACTACATGCCAGCTGTAATGTGGAAAATGCCGCCTATCCTTTGGGGCAATGTGCCGAAGCTGGTGCTATTTCAGCCATGGTGGCCTCTGGTAGTAAGAAAATAAAACAAATATTGATCGCCAGTCCCAACGACGATTTTTGCCCCCCCTGTGGCGGTTGTCGTCAAAAGATTGCTGAGTTTGCTGATACTCAAACAGAAGTGCATATGGCAACGAAAACCGGTGAAATCAAAACCGTTAAGTTTACCGAGTTACTGCCGTTGGCATTTGGTTTTGATAAAAACTAGGTCGTAACACACAAAAATGCCGCTATATTTAGCGGCATTTCATCAGTCTACATTCCAAACTACATCGACATAGGCTTAAACGGTAGATCTCGATAACGTTTACCTGAGGCGGCAAACACTGCATTGGCTAATGCCGGCGCAAATGGACCTAGGCCTGGTTCACCTAAACCTGTGGGTTTAAAGTCATTTTCAACAAAATGTACATTGACCTGTGGCATTTCGTTAATGCGTAGTACTGGGTAGTTGTGAAAATTTGAATTCACTACTGCCCCTTCTCTAAACACCACTTCGGTGCGTAACGACAACGACATGCCCATGACCACTGCGCCTTCCATTTGTGCAGTTGCACTATCGGTGTTTAACACTTGACCACAATCAACCACAGCGTCAACTTCAAGCACTTTGATGTCATCGCCGTTAACTTCCACTCGCACAGCCATGGCCACATAGGTGTTGAAACTAAAATGCACAGCTATGCCTAAACCTTGGTTACTGGGTAGCTTATCTCGGTTAGCCCAGTTGGACTTTTTAGCCGCGATAGCTAATGCACCTTTTGAACGTGCGACTTTCTCGGCTTGTTCGGCATTTTTGTTGTTATCGTAAATGCTGTTTAATAAACTAAGGGTGTCTGTTTTAGCTTTGTGAGCCAATTCATCGGCCGCACTACCAAAGGCAAAACCGTAAAATATGGCATATACCGCTCGGTACCAACCAATACGAGTATGAGCTTTTGCCTCACCGGTTTCACTGCGATAGTTGGCTATACCAAAAGGGTGATTATCCACATCACCTAAATTATTGGCCGGGGCTCTATCAAGTGAAGGGTCAAACAATGATGCAATTGCCGGGAAGGCAGCGCGGTGTAACCAACCTGTGACGTTACCATCTTTGTCTATCGCCGCTTCAATATGTTGAGCACTAATCGAATGGTAATAGCCGGTGCGCATGTCTTCTTCTCGCGACCAAGTTAGTTGTACGGGTGCATTCACTGCCTGCGATAAAACCGCAGCTTCGTGTACGTAGTCACATTTAAACTTACGACCAAACGCGCCACCCGCCATAGTCACATTGACCATGATGTCTTTAGGTTCACGTTTTAAATATTGCGCCAATACTTTTTGGATATCTGCTGGGCTTTGTGTGGCGGCCCATACTTCACAGCTGTCTTTTTGCACCCAAACCACTGAAGCATTTGGCTCCATAGGTGAGTGAGATAAATGGCCGCCCGTGTAGGTGGCTTTCACTATGTGTTCTGCTTCGGTAAACGCTTTGGTGATATCACCACGTTCAGCGGCTAACTGCGCGGGTTTTTCTACATTTTTAACTAGCTGGGCTTTATAGGCCTTAGTGTCGTAACTTTGGTGTTCGCCTAAGTCCCATTCAATCTTTAATTTTTTTAGAGCTTGTTGGGCAGTCCAGGTATTGTCTGCCACTACAGCTACGCCGCCAAGTGTTCCAAAAGGCACTTCAAATATTGGAATTTCAATCACATCCAGCACGCCTTTGACTTGCATGGCTGCGGTTTTATCGACACTTTTTAACTTACCACCCATAACTGGGCAGTGGGTCATAGCGGCATATTTTAAGCCTGGCATTTTGGTATCCACGCCGTAGGTTAACTTACCCACCACAATGTCACCTTGATTGTGTCTAGCGATGTCTTTGCCGATATATTTGTAATCTTTTTTCTCTTTTAAGGTAACACTGTCAGGCACTGCTTGGTCAGCTGCAAGACTAGCTAACTCACCATAACCCAACTTTTGTTGATTATTTTTGTTAATCACAAAGTGGTTATCAGCCATACACTCAGATGCGGGTACTCCCCAGACTTTAGCTGCGGCGGCCACTAACATAACTTTTGCAGCGGCCCCTGCTTCACGCATGGGAATATACATAGTGCGAATACTGGCCGAGCCGCCAGTGGCTTGAGAGCCGTATTTTTCTTCGTTACCTTCACCTTGTTTAATACTCACTCGGGTCCAATCGGCATCAAGTTCATCGGCGACTGCTGCTGGTAATGCGGTGCTAATACCTTGCCCCATTTCACAGCGGCCGCAGTAGATTAAAGTGTCGCCGTTGTCAGCAATATGAATAAACGCATTCGGATTAAAGGTGTTATCTTCGCCCATTTTAAAACCGGCAATAGTGGTTTGCGGTAAACTAATACCCAACACTAAACCACCTGTAGCTAAACCCGATTGTTTAAGAAATTTACGACGACTTTGATTAGAAACTGTATTTTGCTTTGCTATAGTCATTTTAAGCCTCCTTATACATTTCTTCAGCTGCATCAGAAACCGCTTGTTTGATGCGTTGATAGGTACCACAGCGGCAAATATTCCCTTGCATGGCATTGTCGATATCGTCACTACTAGGGGTTTTATTGGTCGCTAAAAAACTGGCGGCATTCATGATTTGACCAGCTTGGCAGTAGCCACATTGTGGAACCTTGTTGGCTAACCATGCTTTTTGCAATGGGTGATCACCATTTTCAGATAAACCTTCAATGGTAGTGATAGATTTGCCCGCAACAGCCGATACCGGCATCACACATGAACGTGTTGCCTGCCCATCGATGTGAATAGTACAAGCTCCACATAAACCCATACCACAACCAAATTTGGTGCCTGTTAGTTCAAGTTTATCTCGTAGAAACCATAATAAAGGCATGTCACCTTCAACATCGATAGGATAACTTTTACCGTTAATCTTAATACTTTGACTCATCACTCTCTCCGCTTAACTTAGCTGTAGGCTGAATCGATGGTCTGAATCTGCCTAATTGTTTTGTTTACGCTGCTAGATAAACATAAGTTTAATCTTGAATCGCTGGCGTAGAATATTTAGGTGGTTTTACTTGTTTATTTTTAGTCTTTTTCAACTGTTTCATCAATTCCTGCACGCCTCTGAGTAATTGTGGATCATTACCTTTAGCCAGAGATTTAGCATCTTGGTATACCTCAATGTCAGGGGCAATACCGACATTCTCTCCGACCCATTTATTGTTCAGAGGGTCAAACACAGCATTATCTGGGGCGGTGAGTGCGCCACCGTCAAGTAAGGCGTAATGCACCGATGATTTGACTAAACCACCCCAAGTACGTGCGCCAATTAACTTACCTATTTTTTGTTGACGGAAGGCCCAAGGAAAATAATCCCCTCCCGAACCAGCCAACTCATTAATAAGCAGCACTTTAGGCCCTTTTATCCCTGCTGGTAGCAACAAGGGTTTACCATTAGGTACTTCGTTGGTAAGAGCAGAGCGGAGTTTTCGACTCATCAAATCCACCATGTAATCATCTAAATAACCACCACCGTTAAAACGTTCATCAATTACCGCCCCTAACTTATCTTGTTGGGCAAAGAAATATCGATTAAACGACACAAAGCCCGGTGTACTCGTATTAGGTACCCAAACATAAGCTAATTTTCCGTTCGATAACTTGTCGACCAATCTACGATTATCTTCGACCCAAGCACGTTGTCTTAAAGATCTTTCTTTACCTATAGGTTTGACTGTTATTTGCCATGCTTCGCTGAAATTAGGTTTATCGTTAATATGCAATACGGTTTGCTGACCGACTGTACCGTCTAAAAATTCATAAGGGTTATCTGCGCTAGTTAATTCTTTGCCATTTACACCCACCAAATATTGCCCTTGCGCAACCTTCAAACCTGGCTGATCCAATGGGCCTTTTAGTTTAGGGTTCCAACTTTCGGCGGTAAATATTCGGCTAAGCTGCCAACGCCCTTGATTAATGCGTAAATCGGCACCTAATAAACCTGCACTGGCCTTTTCTGTTTTTGGATAATCGCCACCAAACACAAAGCTATGGCCTACCGATAATTCACCGTTCACCCGATCCAATAAGTAGGTCAAATCAACACGATGTTTGATATGTTTCACTAAGGGTTCGTAGCGACTAAACACTTCATTCCAATCGCGCCCGTGCATGTTTTTATCATAAAAATAATCACGTTGATAACGCCAGGCCTCTACAAACATTTGTCGCCATTCTTGTTGGCGATCAAGGTTCATCATCAACTTGGCATTTAAAGGATCTTCGGTTTTGGCTTTTGCTTTATCGGCATCCACTACAAACCATTCAGGGCCTTTTTTGACCAACATTTTTTTATGATTTGCCGAAATACTGGCTGATTGAATACCGCTTATAAAGGGTTTTGCTTTTCGTGTTTTCAAGTCAAATTTTAGCAATTCGACATCTCTGTCTTCGCCTTGTCTTTTGGCAAAAAACACTGTTCCTTCTGGGGCTGTCAGAGTAAAAGCATAATTTCCCGCTGGCATGGGTAGCGGTAAAATACGTCTTTCAATATTTTCGAAGTCTATCTTTATTAATTCTATCGGCTGTTCTTCTGAGTCTTTGCTCTCAGTGTCATTTTTTACCGATTCATCGTCCTCGGTAGACTCTTCGTCCTCATTTTTAGGTTCATCCTCGGCAATGTCTTCCTCATCACTGCGCGGCGCAAAAGGCGAGGTTTCATCGGCCAATAAACTCACTACATAAGGCGCATACTCTGAGTCAGCTCCCATTGAACTGGTATTTGCCCACCCACTATTTAAGCCATAATCGGTGCTAGCCAAGAAATACAAATATTGACTGTTTTGATCCCACGCAGGTGACAATGAATTGGCAAATTTATTGGTTAAAAAATGCGTTTTTTGACTGTCTACTGAGTAGATTTTTATTTGCTGAAAACTGTTATCAGCGGTTTTGACGTAAGCTAAATTATTCGAATCTGGAGACCAGACTAAATCATTTCTACCTCGTTCTAAATTGTTGCCGCCCACATCAACGGTAATGATATTTTTAGTCGCTAACTCTATTAACCGAATACGCACATCATCGTCTACAAACGCAATATACTTGCCATCAGGCGACCATTTAGGCTCCCAGGCCATTTTTGACTCTCCGATTGCAATAGACTGTAGTTCAGATAAACCATCTTGAGATTGCAACATCAACTGATAACCTTGTTCGCCTTTATCAGAAAACCAAGCAATCTGATCGCCCTTAGGTGACCAAATAGGCGCTCTGTCAGCCGCATCAGATGATTGCGTGAGATTACGAACACTGCCATGTTCAACTGGAACAGTGAAAATTTCACCGCGAGAAGCCATGACCGCACGTTTACCAGAGGGTGACAGTGATGCAGAATTTGCTTTTTTCCCCACATCTTGCCATTTGGTTTCAGCCCAAGGGAAATCGCCGGTAAGGCTAATAGACAATTTTTGCTGCT
Organism: uncultured Paraglaciecola sp.; assembly: GCF_913020055.1. Taxonomy (GTDB): domain Bacteria; phylum Pseudomonadota; class Gammaproteobacteria; order Enterobacterales; family Alteromonadaceae; genus Paraglaciecola. The sequence goes on from NZ_CAJWCF010000035.1 coordinate 25,496, forward strand.
GTTTACTGGCTAAGTCAAAAGTAAATAAATCACCATTTTGTTCAAATACTAACTGTTTGCCATTGCTGTCTAATTGTTTGATATCAGCATTTTTAAATTCTGTAATTTGTTTGAGTCTTTTACGTTTTACAGAATATGACCAGATATTCGAAACCCAATCTCTGTCTGATAAGAAATAGACAGTGTCACCTACCCAAACAGGTTCGATGTCGATAGTTGAGTCACTATCGATCATAGTTTCTTTTAAGTTATCTAAATCAATCACCACTAATGGGGTATTTTGCCCACCTCGATAATTACGCCATTCACCATCCCAACGAGACATACGGTCAATCACGATTTGTTTGCCATCAGCTGAATACGCGCCATTATATGCCCATTGATTAAGCACTAACTCGGCTGAGCCGCCATTGGCTGATATTGTCCATAAACGATTAATCGGCCCTGGCGCGGTGTCTCGTCCTGAAGCAAACAATATTTTTTTACCGTCAGGAGTCCATCCTCGAACACTTCCACCAACTGCATGCCATGATAATCTCTTAGCTTCGCCACCATTAGTCGGCATAACGTAAACTGAATCAGTTCCTGAGCGATTAGATGAAAACGCTAAGCGTTGACCATCGGGAGAAAAATGGGGATGGCTTTCTACTGCTGCGGTACTGGTCAGTCTTTTACTATTTTGCCCTGACAAGTCGGTTATCCAAATATCACCGGCGTAGACAAACGCGATATGATTATCGCTCATACTAGGCTGTCGCAACAGTCGTGTTTCTTGGGCAAAAGACTTGGGTAATAAAAATAAACTGGTCAAAACCAGTAACCAAGGTAAACACTTATTCATTCTCAGTTCCTTTTCGTGATGGTAGTCGTGAAATAAAATAGACAGCAAAACCACTGTACATTTTTTGTACCAGCCAATTCTTATCAATTTTTGCAAAGCAATAATATTTCTAGTCCAAATTAATCACTGTGCAATGCATCAATAGGATTAAGTTGCGAAGCCTTGATAGCCGGATACACACCAAAACCAATGCCTACTGCCATACAAATCGTCAGCGACAACACTATAGCAGTGATTGACCAACTGACCGCCCAACCAGAATAAAAACCTATAACTTCGGATAAGATCAAACCAAAGGCGACCCCCAATAAACCGCCCAATACTGAAATCGTAAAGCTTTCAGCGATAAACTGCATTTTGATATTTTTTTGTGTGGCACCCACAGCCCTCAGCAAACCAATTTCTTTGGTTCTCTCAAGCACGTTGGCTAACATAATATTCATTATGCCAATGCCACCCACCAATAATGAAATACCTGCCACACAAGCCATAACAATGTTGAATATTTGCTGAGTTTGTTTTTGTTGCGCCAACAAAGCAGCGGGGATAACCAGCTGATAATCCTCAGCCTCTCCATGCCGTAACTTGAATAAATGCGCCACCGCTTTTGCTGCGACTATGGGATCGATTCCCTCTGCAATTTTTAGCTTAACCAAATCTAATTCGCTGGCTAAAGCCGGACTACTGAGCTTTTTCATGCTGGTACTAAGAGGCACAAAAATACGCGCACTGTCTCCGCCGATTTTCACACCTTGAAATTCATCTTTATCAAAAAATGGATTGTTTAAAACTCCTACAACCTCTAACCATAAGTGATTAACTTTTAAATACTGCCCTACTGCTTGATTGTCTTGAAACAACTGTTTGGCAGCATTAGCACCTATCACTGCGACTTGAGCCACATTTTTATTATCTTGCTGTGTTAACAGTCGCCCTGTTTTTACTTGCATATTGGACAACCTAAAATGACTATCACTGACGCCTACCACCTTTAAATCTGCTGCGCCTAAATCACTGTATACAGATTGGGTTTTGATATGCCTTTCTGCACTGTAATCTTCAACAAAGGGCAGGGTTTGCCTGGCTGATTCAACATCTGCCATGGTCAATCCTAAAGATTCTTGGCGTATTTCGATAAGCTCATCATCAGCAAATTGTTTGGCTTCTATGATTAAGTTTCGAAGTCCCATGGAATCAATCATTTTTAACGCCTGACGCTCAGCACCTTCACCAATATTAAGCATCGCAATCACCGCACCTACACCAAAAATCATGCCTAGCAAGGTCAACAATGTCCGCAATTTGTGAGAGGCCATTTCAGCCAGCGCATCTAACACTAAGGGCAAAAAACTATTATTCATAGGAAGAACTCCGCGCTACGTCATCGGGGATACTCAAAGCAATCGTGTCTCCAGCAGTCAAACCTTGCACAATCTCCACAAAATATAGATTTTTCTCAGCGGTTTTAACTGGTCGACGAGTGAAACTTCGCCCTTCTTTTATATACACGTAGTTTTCGCTTCTTTCGTTAAATATGGCCTGTAAAGGAATGATGATTTTAGCTTGAGCAGCAGCAACACTGATGCTGGCAGTTACTTTAGCGCCAGGCTGTAAAGTTGATGGTTGTTCATCCAAGGAGACCACCAACTCAAAATATTTAGTCGGATTACCACGCTTAGTGGTGCGCGAAAACCCAGAAACAGACAGCACATTGCCGGTTAAGTTTTCATCTGGATGCGCGTCTAAGGTCAGGTTTACTTTTTGGCCCACTTCCAAATTTATGGCGTTCTTGTCTAATACAAACAACTTGGCTTGCATCTTTTCTAAGTTAGGAATTTTGGCAATCGTACTACCTGGAAAAACAGTTTGACCAACACTGGCTTTTTCGCCACGCCAGTTTTGTTCGTATACCAACATACCGTCGTACGGGGCTAACACCTCTAATTGAGCAAGTGCCGATTGATGTTGCTGAAATTTGGCTTGATGGCCGCCTTTACGAATATCTAATACTTCTAATGCGCTTTGATTTCTCTCACCAATACTGCTTTCTTTCCATTCGATAAACTCCTCCTTGGCCCCAAGATAATCACGGTTTGACAAGGTATCGATAATTTCAATTTTGGAGTAAAGCCTAAGGTCATCTATAGCAAAGGTATCAACAAACTTAAATTCTTTACCAACTAACACTTTTTCAGAATTCAACTCGTTTTGCTGCTGACTTTCTTGCGCATTTTGTTGACGCATATCCATATCTAACAGCATCATTTCCAATTCTTCTTCGCGGCTGTCTAGCAGGAGTTGTTCCGCGTCAAAACGTGCGACTACTTGCCCTTTAGTGACCCAACTATTTTCCTCTGCTAACCATTCAATCGTCATGGGACTGCGACCTGGGGTGTTTATTCGTTCAGCTTGGGCTGCTTCCAATTCACCCACAGCTGGAATAAGCACTGCAAACTCTTTTTGTTCGACTTGATACAAAGGCATGGTAGATTGTGGTGATTCACTACAGGCCACTAAAAACAATATAGAGCAGCACAATAAAATTCCGTTTTTCATGAACCTATCACCTCAATTTTAGCTTTCATGCCTGGTCGCATGAAGTCGGGTCTTGATTCACCTAGTTCAATTTGAGCATCAAATATCACCTTAGGGTTATTAGCTGACTTGGGATAAAATGCCTGGCCTAATTTAGAAATTGTGCCCATATAGGACATTTCAGGATAAGCCTCAAAGATCACTCTTACCGCTTGACCTTGTTTGATTTTAGCTTTGTCAGGTTCGGCAAATTCAGCTTTTAAAGCAATAGAGTCTAGAGAGGGCAATTGCAATAAGCTTCGCCCCATAAAAACCGTTTCACCCACAGCCGGTTTTTCACCATCGCCGTTTTCTCGGTACATTACCAATCCGTCTTTTGGTGCTTTTACACTTAGTTTGGCAATTTCCCGTTCAATGCTATTCACCCTACTTTGCATGCTCCTTATTTTGCCTTCGGACACTTTGACATTAATCAACATGGCCTTTTTATGATGAGCCAATTTTTGTTGAGCTTGAGCGAAATTTTCTGTTTGATAGCGAAAATCAGCCTGTTGTTTTAAACGTTCAATTTTAGACCGAGATTCATCCACTATTTCAGCTTTGCGTTTAGCTTTTTCGTATTCCATTTCTGCTTCAGCTAGCTGTAAAATTAAATTTTGGGTGACTGCATCATCTTTTAACTTGTCGCTTTCAGCTTTTTTTACCGCTGCTTTAAGCTTACTTTTCCTATCAATTAAATTATTGTTTAATCTATCTCCATCGAACACTAAAATGACTTCGCCTTTTTTAACGAGTTTATTTTCAGCAGCCATTTTTTGAATTTTGTATTGCCACATACGTGACACATTAGGTGGGCCAATAGTGGCATTTTCAAGTGAAATGAGTTCTGCAGAAGCTGTGACCTTAGCGGCTACCACTTCCTGCTTAATTGGCTCTTGTTCCGATTGACATGCCACTAACCACATACTACTGAGGGCCAAAATAGCTGTGCGAACATAAGAAACGGAATTCATAGTGACTCCTCATCATTTGGCGTATTTTGCAAAGCAACATCTGTTTGTTTTAGCGTGACCCGTACACTCATGCCCGGGAATATTGCTTGCTTAAGTGGCTCAACAAAACCTATTTCAACGCGATAGTAAGCACTATCACTCCATTGGCTTTTTTGCTCTGCCTGACTAGATATTGACAATACCTTTCCAGAGTAGGTTTGATGAGGATAAGCATCGAGGGCTAATTCAAATGTGCTTTGCTGCAAATCAATACGGGCGGCATCAATTTCATGCAACCATGCCGTGACTTGATAGGTTGCGGCGGCTTGCACAGTCAAGACTTCTGAACTGGATTGAATGTTCATGCCAGTCGCCACTTTTTGCGGCATCCATCGATGCATTGCGTGGGTGACTGGCCCAGTGACTTTGGCTTTAACACTAAGCTTTTCTAGCTGGTTACGTTGATAAACAATTTGTTCTTTTAATTTCAGTATTTCGATATTTTTTTTATTTAACTCAACTTGCTGTTCTTCTAATTTAAGTTTGTAGTTTTCTTCGGCCTTAATTTTGGCGGTTAGGGCTTTTTCATAATCAATCACACTTTTGCCTTTTTCATAGGCGCTGATTTCACCGTCTGGCACTGACGCTTCGATACGAGTTTTTTCAAGCATAATGTTAGCTAACTTTAATGCACCTTCAGCCTCTAACACTGCTTGGCCTTTGTCCATTTCTAATTTCAATAACTCTAAGGCATCCGTCTCAAGCTTTTCCTCGTTAACTTCTAGTTGTGATTCAATTCCCCCTGAATCAAATACAACCACTAGATCACCTTCATTAACAATACTGCCTTCATCGGCCATCCATTGAATCTGTACTTGCCAGCGATTCGTTTTAGGCGCTGTGACTAAATGGTATTCTGATGAGGTAATAATACCGGTCAGCAAGGTAACTTGATCATTCGCTTTTGCTTGATTAACAAGTAGAAAGCCACACACAAAAAGTAGATTTTTAACAAACATAGTTCTTTTAACCTTGCGCCGTTAATGGCGATGTCTGACTGGCACCTGTGTCATTTAAAACTTGCCCATCTCGCATAGTGATCACTCGTTGCGCATAAGAAGCAATCTCGTCTTCGTGGGTCACCATGACTATGGTTTGCCCTTGTTGATGTAAATCGGTCAATAAGGCCATGATTTCAACTGAGGTTTTACTGTCTAAATTGCCTGTTGGCTCATCGGCTAATACAACTGTTGGTCGATTGATTAAGGCACGAGCGATAGCCACTCGTTGTCGCTGGCCACCAGACATTTCAAAAGGTTTGTGAGTTTTGCGGTGGCCTAAGCCAACTTTATCCAGAAGTTCATGAGCGCGCTCATTCGCCTCTTCTTCCGACACGTCGCTAAAACGCAATGGCAACTTCACATTACCTATGGCATCCAATTTGGGTAACAAATGAAAAGTTTGAAAGATAAAACCTATGTGTTGATTACGAATAGCTGAAAGGGTGTCATCGTCTAAGGTCGCCACATCTTTGTTATCTAAAAAATACTGACCGCTATTAGGCGTGTCTAAGCAGCCCAAAATATTCATTAGTGTAGACTTACCTGAGCCTGAGCTGCCCATAAAAGCGACAAATTCATTTTGCTCAATGGTTAATGAGATATCAGTAAGCGCATGGACTATTTCAGATCCATTGGCAAAAGATTTGGCAATATTACGAAGTTCGAGCATGATAATTTGACTAAAATGGCGTTAGTCTTACCATATACAGATGGCAATCAACTATCAATGCAACTAAGGCTAAACCCTAGTGTTATCGCTTAGCTTAACTGTTTCAAAATATTTCCTTATCTAATCAAGCTAGTAGCTGTTTTTCATAGTTTGCTTGACGGTTTAAATGGTTATTGCAAATGTAAACTCTAAGAGTATAAACGCAGCTGGCAAAATGCCGGTACGGTTAGTCATCTGTTAAAAAGTATTCATAATCCATGACCTTGCCAGTTTTATGTTTTACATTCGAAATCAGAAAAAGGAAATATTCATGTCGTATGATAAAACTGTATCAAATCATTATTCACATGGTGATTTACTCAATGCCATTGAATCCGCACTTCCAGCTCTGAGTAAAACGACTGAGAATGTAACAATTGAAGATCTTGCCCCAGTAGATGAATTCCATATTGGCGGGAGCCAAGCAACTGATCATCTACTCGGTCAACTTAACCTTACACAACAGAGCCACGTTTTAGATCTGGGTTGTGGTTTAGGTGGTGCCAGTAGGTATGTAGCGACTAAATATAAAAGCCATGTTACCGGCATTGATTTAACCCATGAGTATATTCAAACAGGCAAAACATTGTGCAGATGGTTAGGTCTTGAACAACAGGTCAGCCTTGAACAAGGTAGTGCGCTTGCAATGCATTTTAAAAACAATATGTTTGATACAGGATTTATGCTGCATGTAGGCATGAACATTGATGATAAAATCGCATTATTCTCAGAAATATATCGGGTCCTAAAGCCCGGCGCATATTTTGGCGTTTATGACATAATGCGTGAAAAACACGGTGAGACAATCTACCCCGTTCCGTGGGCGGCTAACCAGAATACCAGCAAACTAGCAACGCCAGAGCAATACCAACAAGCTTTAAAGGATGCGGGTTTTACCGTGTCAAAAGTAGCAAGTCGCCGTGACTTTGCTGTTAGCTTTTTTCAACAACTAGCAATTAAAGCTGCTGCGAAAAAAGGCGCTCCTCCTTTAGGCCTACATGTTTTGATGAAGGACAGTACTGCAGATAAAATAACAAATATGATTACTAATATACTAAATGGTCATATTGCACCAATTGAAATCATTGCTCATAAACCGGCAGAAATTTAACTAAAGGAGCTGCAAAAACTAGTCTATTAAGATGATAAAGTAGCCTTGCATGTTAGATCTTTTGTGATTATCGCACTGTTGTTCGCAATGACATGTAAAGTATAAAATTCAAAGCCACTGCGAATCCAACTCAAAAATAGATTAGCTAGAGCCTTTACGGGTGGCTTCTCTCGCTTCAAAAGCCAAAAATTGTTCTGGTGTGCTAGGCAATTGATGATTGGCTTTCCATTCACTATAAGGCATACCGTACACCGCTTCTCTGGCTTGGTCGTAATCTACCTCAACTCCTTGTTCTTTTGCCCCTGCCATATACCATTTTGATAAACAATTGCGGCAAAAATCAGCCAATATCATCAGGTCAATATTTTGCACGTCTTTGTTTTCATCTAAGTGTTTGAGTAGGCGTCTAAAAGCGGCGGCTTCGGTGGCGATTTTTTGTTGTTCGTTCATTTGGGATTACCTTTTTATTTGCGCGGGTCGGTGGCGGTGACTTCAATTCGTTCGGCGTTTTCATCGTGAAAGGTTAATAGATGATTTAAGCCCTGCATATTGTGCAACTGCCTAAATTCAATCCAGTCGATTAAGCAATACAAACAAACTGAAGGGTAATGCCAACTGCTAAATTGTTTATCACCTACCAAGTCGTTAAGTTGCAATAAAACGGCATTAACCCGTTCTTTTTGTAATTTAAAAAACAATTTATCTTCGTCAGCTTTAACATCTGAATTCGACAAGATAAACATTTGTACCAAGGAATCATTTGCCGAATCAATCAGAGTCAGTTGGTTTTCTTGTTCCCAGGTTAAGTTTGGATCCGCAAATTTAGCGGTGAGGTAACGATAAATCACCCTAGAGTCGAATATAACTTCGGCTTTTTCATCGACACCATCTTCGAGCATAGGAATTTTCATGGTTGGATTTTTAGCGGCAAGAGCTAACCTGTCCTGCTCTTCAAAAATCTGTAAATTTACAAATGTGTGTTCGGTATTAGCTAACCAGATACGTAATCTACGAACGTAGGGGGAGGTAGTTGAACCATAAAGTGTCAGCATAAATAAATACATCCTTTCAATCACTGTTTGCACTAATTAACTTAATCCAAATAAAAAAAAGGGCAAGATTTATTATCTTGCCCTAACTGTTAATCACCATAAATCAGTGGTGTTAGCTCACATAAACTTAGCAAAATTGTTGTCGTAACAAGCATTAACAGTTGGTTTATCAGGTGTAATAACTTGAATATGATCATAATCAACATTATCTAAATCAGCTTTGATACTGCTTTCAAATACATTAGCATATTCAACAATCACTTGTCCGTGCTGACCAACCGCATCGAATTTAGCTTGATGGTCAGACATAAAGTCAGTGAACTCCCTGGCGATTGCATCATGTTCTGCCAGCAAGGTTTTATCTATATACAAACTGTCTTCATTATCCACAATGGCAAGTTTTACTAGCGACTCAATTTGCTCCGAGTATTGTTGAATTTCCACTTCAATATCTTGAATGGGTAATTCCAACTCATGCATTTTTTGTTCTTGTTGCTTTAGGGATAGATAGGCTTCACGCTGCTCGGGTGTCATCTCTTTTTGCATGACGACTTGGCAGTCTTTCATGACTACGAACTCGAAGTTGCTATCTGTATCCGTTCCCGCCCAAACTAAAGCGGTGTAGATCGATGCAATCAAAGTGGCAGTCAAAATAAACTTTTTGTTGAATGATTTCATTTGGCTCGTCTCGTTCTTAGTAAATTCATTATCTAAGTCGAAGGCCAGGCTCAAAAAGTTTATTTTGATTTAGATTAAAGTGAAACCGCCTCTGTTTGTTGGTTATTGGTTGACTTAGATGCCACTAAGGCTTTTCGATCATCACGCTTTGCTTTAAGTGCCAACATACAAGGGGTTAACACTAAGGTTAAAACCGTAGCAAAAGCTAAGCCCCCCGCCACTGCAGTGGCGAGTTGTGACCACCACCCTGTTGAAGGGCCGCCAATATCCACATTACGGTCTATAAAATCGATATTGACCTCTGCCACCATAGGTAACAAACCTAAAATAGTAGTGACTGTGGTCATCAATACGGGGCGCAGACGTTGAGCTCCCGTGCGCAAAATGGCTTCCATAGCAGCCACACCTTCTTTACGTAAAATGTTGTAGGTGTCGATAAGTACAATATTGTTATTCACCACTATGCCTGCCAAAGCAATCACGCCAATACCAGACATAACAATACCGAAGGGTTTTTGAAAAATTAACAGTCCAAGAAATACTCCTACTGTAGAAAACAGCACTGCACTTAAAATCAAAAATGCCTGATAGAAGCTATTGAACTGGGTCACCAAAATAATCGCCATCACAAATAGAGCGACTAAAAATGCGTTCTGAAGAAATGCTGTTGACTCATCTTGTTGCTCATTTTGCCCTTTGACTGTGAGACTCACTCGAGGATCTAAACCTAAACTAGGTAACAGTTTTTGCAATTTAGGTAGCTCAATACTCAACAATTCTCCTGGGACCATGTTCGCTTGCACCGTGATCACTCTTTGACTATCAATGTGTCTAATCAAGTCCGTTTTCGGTTTAGCCGTGCGCTCAACAAAATTGGAGATGGGCACCATGCCACCAGCCGTTTTCATTCTAAGCTGATCAAGTTTACCAATATATCTAGACTCCACCGGATAACGCACACGAATATCAAGTTCATCATCTACATCATCGGGGCGATACTCGCCAATTTTTAAACCATTAGTCAGAAATTGTACTGTGCTGCCCACCAGTGTGGCGTCCGCACCAAAGCGGGCAGCGTCGGCGCGATTCACTTTAAGTTGCCATTCAATACCGGCTTGAGAAGCGGTGTCACTGACCGAAGTAAACTTATCGTTATTATCTAAAACTGAGCGTATTTGTAACGCTGCTTCATCTAACAATTCAGGAAAACGAGAGGACAACTGAATTTGTAAATCTTTGCCCGATTGAGGGCCATTTTGGTCTGGTGTAATTTCGATATCCATACCGGCCATGTCTTTTAACCGAGACTGGACATCTTTAAGTACATCGTCAGAATGTGCACGTAAATGCCAGTCGACTAAGTTCAATCTCATGTAACCTATTTGGTCGCGGCCACCAGTGCGCACATATAAAGATTCAATTTCTGGCATATCAAGCAAACGATTTTCCACTTTGCGCACAACAGTATCTTTTTCATAAATCGACATATCACCCGCACTGCGCACTGTTACATTAATTCCCTTAGTGTCTACATGTGGAAAAAACTCCGTGCCTAAACCAGATAGTCCATAAGCAGTAAAAGATAAGAAAGCGACGACTATGGCGCCAAGTAAAATTTTCCATGGGTGTTGAATAGCGGTAGCGAGAACACGAATATACTTGCCGGTAAACCCCTGTAAATTTCTGATATCACCATTTTCTGCTTCATGTATTTGTTGTTTATCAAACTCAGAAACATGCCTAGGTTTACCAAATACACCGCCCAATACAGGCACAAAAATTAATGCCATTAACAATGATGCTGATAACACAGCAATCAGAGTAAAAGGCAAATACTTCATAAATTCACCCATCATACCCGGCCAAAACATCAAGGGTGCAAATGCGGCCAAGGTGGTAGCAGTAGAGGCGATAATAGGCCAAGCCATACGTTGTGCCGCCTTACTGTATGCCAGTTTTTTATCCATGCCTTCACTCATGCAGCGGTCAGCATATTCGGTTACGACTATTGCTCCATCCACCAGCATACCAACCGCCATGATGAGTGAAAAAAGCACCACTGTATTTAAGGTGTAACCAAACAAAGAAATAATCAAAATGCCGGTTAAAAATGAGCCGGGAATAGACACGCCGACCAAAAAAGCTGTGCGCAGACCTAAAATAGCCACAATTACAATGGCTACCAAAATTACCGCACTGGATACATTATTTTGCAGGTCGTTAAGCATCATATTAACTTCGACGGTTTGGTCGCCCGTATAGGTCACGTTAATACTAGCTGGCCAGATAGTTGACTCTTGCGCTGCTGTGACTAGGGCTTTCACGTTAGCAACGGTTTCCAACATATTTTCACCGGGCCGTTTTTTCACTTCTAGAGAGACAGATGACTCGCCATTTAAGCGGGCAAAACTACTAGGGTCTTTATAAGAACGTCGCACTTGTGCTACGTCCTGAAAGGTAATAACACTGTCGCCTTGTACCTTAACAGGCTGTTCCATCACATCTTTTACTGATTCAAACACAGAGGGTACTTTAACCGCAAAACTGCCCTTGCCATTATCCATAGTCCCCGCTGGAACAAGCCGATTGTTGCGAGACAATAAATTCAAGATGTCAGTTTGATCCAGTCCATAAGACTCCATCAACAATGGATCAACCACAATCTCAACGATATCTTCACGATCACCGCCAATATCCACTTCTAAAACTTCGCTAATGCCTTCAAGTCTGTTTTTTAACTCCCGGGCCACGGTTACTAGTGCCCTTTCTGAAACAGGCCCGGATAACACCACAGTCACCGCCGCTTGTTGCCCAGCCATAGTGACTTCGTGAATAGTTGGTTCTTCGGTTTCTGAGGGTAATTTTGCTCTGGCTACTGTGACCTTATCTCGCACATCCGCTAGTGCGGCATCAGAATCAAGACCAGCAATAAATTCCAATGTAATACTGGCAAAACCTTCGCCAGCGGTAGCTCTCATTTCTTTTACCCCATCAATTGAACGTAACTCGCGCTCCATGGGTTTAACCAGCATACGTTCAGCATCTTCAGGGGAGATACCATCATGGGTGATAGACACATAAATCACCGGAATAGGTACGTCTGGATTAGACTCTTTAGGGATATTCGAATAGGTCACCACACCAGATACAAGTAACAAAACAAATATCATCAACACTGTTCGGCTGTGGCTTAAGGCCCCATAAATTATATTATTCATTAGTTAGCCTTTGCGGAAATACTGCTTGAGGCGTTACTGCTTTCGTCAGTGCGGACTACTTCTACCTTGTCACCGTCTCGCACAAATCCATGGCCAAGGGTAATGATATCTGCTCTTTCACCCATACCAGTTAGCCACACACCTTGACTATCACTTTTTACAATATCGATAGGCACAAATTTAACGTGTTCATCGACCACGGTTTTAACACCCAAATTTCCTTGTTCATCTAAAGCCATCACCGCAGGCGAGATGCGCATAGCCCAAGTTTTTTCGAGGGGTAAAGCTAACTCAGTGCTCATGCCAGCCATTTGAGTGAAATCTGGATTAGGCACTTCAACTTCAATTTTAAAGGTATTGGTTCCGAGCTCTGAAATACTCGAAATGTAACGGATTTTGCCTTGTAACAAATCGCCTTTCACCATGCGCCCAGTAGCTTGCTGGTGCGTTTTCAATCCATGTAAATTGTTCTCTGTGACATTGGCAGTGATCACTAAGGGATCTAAATCAACTAACATAGCGATTTTGTCGCCATCCTTTAGAAAGTCACCCAGTTCAACAAAACGTTCGTTTATGATGCCATCAAAAGGCGCAATAATTTGTGATTTATAAACCGCTAATTGGTAGGACACCACATCGGCTTTGGCCATTTCTACATTAGCTTCTGCTTGAGCCAATGCGGTTTGCGATTGAAAACCTTGATTTTTAAGGGACTGTACCCCTTTCAATTCCACTTCCCGTTGTTTTAACGTTGCATTGGCGGATTGCAAACGGCTCACTTTGTCACTGTTTTCAAGGCTAATAATTTTCTGACCTTTACTGACACGATCCCCTTCTTTTACATATACTTCTTCGACTAAACCTTTTACTTCTGAGCGCAGCGTAGCAACTCTGTCTGGTTCAGTCCTTCCGTACAGACTTATTTCACGGGTCACTTCATCAGCGGTAATATGCTCTACCGTGACTTTGACTAAGGGAATTTCGGTGCTTTTGCTTTTTGCCAAGCCATTATCATCTTGCGCTTTCAGCATACCTGAGGCGACCCATAAACAAAGAGCGATAAAAAGTATCAATGCAATCCATGCTGGTTGTTGCCTAAGTTTGTTGAGTGTAAACGCCATGACTGTTCCGCGGTAAGTTAAGAACGCATAATTTACCCTTTTTTGACGGCAATATCATGGCGAAAATCATCAATTTACCGGTGAAAGTGTTACTAAATGCTTAGATTGTTACAACCACGTTATGGGTTGAGAATAATTGTTAGACTTCAAGTGAAAAATTAAAATATACATTTTGAAAACGGTTTTACTGTTCTAGCTGATAAATAGCATCGTTAAGTGACTCCATTCTATCTGCCAGCACCGCTTGTGCGTCATAAAGGCCTTGATTGTAAAAGTGACTGCCCATTTCTTTAGAAATAAAATCAAGCAGAAAATCAGCATCAAATTGGCCGAGTTCAATCTCTAATTCTAGACTCATATAGTTTTGTAGCTTTTGAATCACTTGTTCTTTTAATTGTGCTGGAAACGCAATTTTGGACATCTGCTATCTCGCTTAAAATAAAAAGCCGAGTATGACCCATACTCGGCTTACATGCTCCTTACTTATGCTAAGACAACATTTCAGAAATAGAACCACCACTAGAAAAGTGTTGTTTGCTTACCCGCATACATGTTTGCAAATATAAGTCATCAATCTCAGGTGCCGACATAAATTGCTCACTAAACCCAGGAATAACCGGATCAATATGCAATATGGCACTGTTGATAAAATGCGCGACTAATTCACGTACATTGTCTGTACCCATTGCCACGCGCATGGTTGTCAGATAAATTCCACTTTTAGCTTGTGCCGTTTTGTCTAGCTCACTGTGAGAAGTTAAGGCAGGACACAAAATAATAGTGTTGTGCTGACCAATGCTAACTTGATGACTAAAAGCTGGCTCAAGGGCATCAAAGAAACGCACAAACGTATCGCGACTAATATCTGTTCCATGCATATCCACAGTAAATAATGCACATGGCCAACCGTGGCGCATTTGACCTTCTCGCAATTCTGCATTGGGATGTCCATCTATGGCATGGCAATTAACATTAAAACTTGAATGAGATGCGAGAAACTGACTAAACACAAAAGTATTAATCACCTTCTGCATAATACGCATCTCAAGGGTTTTCATACCAGTTAAGACATCAAAGGCTTTTTCAGAGTCTAAAAATGCACCTTTGATGTAATACACATCCCAAAACATGGTTTTTGACCATTCGTAACCATTCACACAATCGCCTTTTCCTTGGAACATACGATAGGCTTCACCAATCACCACTCCTGCTGTAGTGGCCCCACTGCCGCAAATATCTTTGGTATAACTATGCACTACATAATCGGGGCGTTCTTCTTTGTCGAGTCGTTGCAGTGGCTGATGCAATATGGGGGTGGCGAGTGTGGCGTCCAACATCACAACATGGCCAGATGCATGGGCTAATTTACTGATCCCCGCAACATCGAGAACATAACCATGTGGGTTACAAGGTGATTCCATATATACATGCAACGCGCTGCCTTCGGCAAGGCGTTTAGCGTGTTTAACTTTAGTCTGTTGCATAAAACTAGCGAACTCTTCTGCCGTGTAACCATCAAACCACTCCAATTGAACATTCAAACGGTTTTCGCGAGCAAAATAGTCGTGCAATAATTGATACACACCACCGTATACATTGCGCGATACAATCAACACATCTCCATGAGTCAGAACATTAGATAACAG
>NZ_CAJWCF010000036.1 GCF_913020055.1 uncultured Paraglaciecola sp.
GCTGACCGCTATTCCGCCTGACACGCGCGCAGTGGTGCCATCCAGTGATGAAATAGTAGTGTCGTAACACAAACCTGCATTTTGGCTTACATCGTTAAACACTGAATCAGAATTGGTTTCTGCAAGGTCACAGCCCAAGCTTGGCCTAGGTAAAAATTGTGATTGGTCAGTTGCTGGATAAGCTTCTACACGCAACGTAGGAGCCTCTTCAACAATGACAACATTGACTGGGCTAGATTGAGATGAATTTGAGCTGTCGCTGCCGCCACAGCCCAATATAAACATTAAGGGTAAACCCATAAGCGAGTATTTTAATAATAGTGTGCTGTGCGGTGGGTACTGATTAGTCATAAACATCTATTCCAACTATATACGGGGGCATAGTCATATTGAATAAACGCCCTATTACTAAAATTAACTAAATGGTTGTCAGTTTCTTGCTCATTCTTCAGCTGATATTCTAACGACCAAGAACATTGTGGCCTCGTTTAACGTTTATTTACTGAAAAAACGATTGCACAAAATCAAAACTATCAGCTGCAATTTTGGCTCCAATTACTCGCCCAGGTAGATCATCAGCCGGAGGATGGATCCCTCCCCAAATACGCGACAAACTGCACTGATCAGAGGCATCTTGATAAGTTGCCCATTGCAATGTCATATTCACACTCGGACCTTTTTCAAATACCAGAAAGTCATTAGCGTTGACCTCAAATTCGCTCATTCCGCCAGGGAAATAAGCAGTTCCCGTCATCGATGTCAGCAAATCAGCTGCGGCCCTTGAGTAAGTCGAATGTCCAGATACATAACCAGCGAAAGGTGGCGTCACAAAAGATGGCCTTTGATAGGGCCACCACTGCTCTGCCAATATCCAACCTACCTTGGCTTGGTCTACCAAGGGATCGTTTATGTAGTCTGGCCCCTTCCAAGCATAGAGTTTTATTTTGCCAATGTGCTGTGGATTGCGCGCAGCCAAGGGATCAGCTTCAGTGACCAGCTCAATATAGTTTTCTACCAAAGGTAGGCCATTAATGTGATAAGAAGGTAATGCCGGATCACTACTTTGTCCTAAGTCGGCCATGGCACGTATAGCGGATATGGGACGAATATAATCATAACGTCCTTTTATACCCCAAGCAGATACAGCCGCGTCATGCATGGTGCCACCCATGGCAAAATAAGACTTAATGTCCCATTCAAGTGGCCCTAAAACATCACCTTCACCTGCCCATCGTTTAACCAGTAATTCGTGATCACTGACAGAGTTTAAGATCACAAACCAATGGCCTGGGGGAGTCTCAGAGTCAGGGCCATCAGCCCAAAACTCCGCCAATACACGGGTGTAGTCACCACGAGGAACGATTTGTTCTGCATAGGGTTCATTGGTTATGGGGTTAAGAGCATATCCCATGCTGGTATCGCCACCCTCAAGCTGCTGATAAAATTCAGAAAACTCTGTAAAAGAACTAGGAAATTCAGCAATATTACCGATACTTTTAGGAGAGATGTCCCACATCACACTGTCATTTTGATCTAGATGAGACGACCAAATAGACACCAGTGAAAAGCCCCATTTATACTCGTCACTTAATTCACTGTTAATCAACGGTGGCATACCCGGATCATGATAAACCTGATAATCAAAGCCATCACGAGCAAACACAGTTTTGTCATTTTCTGACAAAGCAAAAGGCACCACTTGCCCCCATTCTGGGCTCAAAAAAGTGGGAGCTTCGTCAATAGGATTACCAGCCTGGTCAATAAACCCCTCTATCGACAAAGGTTGCCAACGATCTAAGTCCACAATGGTTGGGTTGCCAGCATCACTACTGCTTAATACTAATGGAGGGTTGATTGGCTGATAGCTAGTATTTGCGTAAAATTTTGGTTCATTGGCTCCATCTTGGTTGCCAAATTCAATGTAACAATTAGCAATATAATTTCCTAAAGCTACGGCTGAACCTTGAGAATAATCTAATGACTCGTCATCAAGGTTGTAACCTAAATTCTGCATTAACGCATCAGCAGCAGCCATAATTTCAACAGACCCAGGTGAAAAAATAAATCGCTGTTGAATAATGCGATAAGCAGCAAAACTGATGGCTTGTTCTTGCTCAGGCAAGATATCTTCTGGCAGTTCAATGTTAGCCGAAGGACAGGAAAACCCACCGACTTGATTACCCACTAAAAAACCTTTAGTTTGCGGTTTGTATACAGACCAGGCATCAAACATCGCCGATGAAACATGGAATAAATTTCTGGCATGTATAGTCGGCCTTGCAAAATCATTGCGAATGGCCAGTAACAGCACTTCGTTCCACATTCTTGCCACTGATTGGCCTTCACGTTCAGCGGTTATGACTACCGGAGGTGGGGTAACTGAATCTGCAATATCCGCCACATTAGTACTCGAGCCACCACATGCAGTTAATATAACAGTGGTCAAGCAGATAACACTTAGCTGTGAAAGGGGCATTTTTAGAAACCGTTTATATTTATTCATGTCACCCATTGTTTATCCTATTCACCTAAGTACTTGTATGTTCTAAGAACTATTTGGCTGCTTAAATTAATTGCTAGTCATATAAGTAGGTTGAATTTATTGACAGGTAAATGGATTTAATTTTACCACTGCGATTAAATAGTTCATGGCTTAGAGTTGGACTCAAACTGTTTGAACTGTCGTTTACCTGCTCCCCTTCTTCAAGTTTGGTAGTTAGTACCGAAACACCTTCAGTTAGCTGGTAAATAACCGGCACTTGGCACCAAGTGAACGCTATGCTGCGACTGGGTAACTCTATCTCTTGCCATTGATCGTGTATGTCTAAATATTTGAAGGTCTTTGCAGATTGAGTAAATTCTTGCTTACGCAGCAATTGCGGAACAAAACTCACTTTGCCCTGTTCTACTCGTATACCTAATTCTCCAAAACGAGTCAATATTTCTTCTTTAACTTGGCCTGTCATGCCGGGTTGTTGAGCGCCAGCGTGTTTAGGTGTGTGCGAATACGGGTCACATGGAAAGGCACCATATTCTTGTGGGCTTTTATTAAAACCTATTCCTTGTCTTACTCTGTAGTACAAATCACCCAGACGTTTTATCACTGCTGACTCTGAGTCATCGGCTAATGCTTGCAAATAATTTTCTTGAACCGCTAGTAGTAACTTAGACACCATATGCCAATACACACATCCAAGCCCCTCAAAACCAAACATGCCACCTGATCTTCCAGTAAATGCTTGATGGTTAAATGTTCGCTCATACAAATTTTCTATTTGGCTATTTGTGACTTGCGTAAGTTCCACATACCGAGGTGTTAATTTTTTAAGTTGAGCTGATAAATCACTACTATTTTTGAGTTTTGCATTAAAGCGATATTGGCCGGTCACATCTTGGGTCACAATACTATGTTCATTACCATTGAGCATCGCGACTAGCACAGAGATCTGTTCAATTTGTTCTGCAGGCACAATATTTTTAGCTAAGAAGCCAATTTGGCTTTTATCTGGATATAACATAAAGGTATTTTGATCAGGCCTAAACACATCACTGTTATATAAGGCTTCTAATACATCAGCGGCTTTTTCAGGACTCATGGCACTTGAACTTAGCGCTGCCACTTGGCCTTCTAACATAGGATAAAGGTTTTTTAATTCAGCTTTATTATCACCCAATGACACCAAATTGTATGAATGGAACAACCCATCCTCTTTTATATTATTATTAATACTGTGGTCTATCGCTGATAATGCATCAACTAATAGACATTGAATTGACTTCAGCTTAATAATCACTTTATGACTAAAAGATTCATTTTGATACACGCTAGTACGATATTTACATGCGGCTTGGCCAAGGGCTTTGAGCACTTCAAAACGTAACTCATCGGTTACTGGTGTTGGACTTAATTTGGCGGTTAAATTACTGAGCACTTGTGCCGTGTCTTGCAGCCATATTGCGACTTCAACAGAAAGTTCCACGTCTTGGTTTTGGCTGACCAACAGATTATTTAAAAAATGCACATACCGACGCAAATAATTCAAAGTGACAACTGACACACCATGGCCTACCAATGCATTATTTGCATCATTCCATTCAGGCCTTTGAGTGTTTAACCATATACCACCATCAACCACTAAATTACCTAATTTACACAACAAAGGCACCAACAGTTTTTCCAACAAATTGACTTGATATACGTCTCCGTTTTTATCCGAAATCAACTTGCCATCAGCACCCACTCGTTGCACTTTTTCTGCAATGTTAATAGCTGATTGTTCATCGTAATCAACGGTGCTTTTCGCATTTTCCAACATGGCTTCAAATGACTTAATTCGATAAGGCACATTGGCATAACAGAAAATAGGTTGGTGTAGTAAATCGCTCAATTTCTGAGGGTGGAACTTTTTAGATAACTCCAACATTTTCAACAAATAGATAACTTGGTGATCGCCCCAATAACCGATAAAGCTCCAAGGGTCTTCGGGCTCTTCAACTTCCCAGTCTATGCCACCTTTTGTAATCCGATATGGGTTATATCCATCAATAGTGGATGCATTAACAAACTTCGCAATCACAGACTCAATAAATTCAGGGTAGCTAAAACATAAAGCTTCCCAATTCTGAAAAATGTCTCGCCAATTACCTTGGTAAGACAACAATCTGTGCCCATCTGCGTCTTTTAGTTTTATTTCAAACTGATTCCAAGGGCGACTAGGGTCACCATGTCGACGACCAAAAGTAACAGGCAAGTATTCAGCAACTAAACGGTCTAGTTGTCTATCGTTCAACGCTTTTGTTTGTTGTGTAAACTGCTCAAGCTCAAGTTTATCAGCTAAGTTTTCTAAGAATTGTTGATGTTTTTCGAACAAAGACACATTAAAGGATTTTAAGGTGGCAATAAAATCAGTAGTACAAATACGATAGTGGTCATCAAACACCCCGCCTCGCAGGGTATTAAACAAGGTATTAGCATAGTGATGCACAGTGACACTTTCTTCGTTAGTCACTTGGAAACCATCAGCACCAGCCATAATCCGCGCCAGATCATCCGAGCCTTGATTAATAGAATGCTCGATATTACTGGTTATCTTTGGCCTGTCTTTTAGCTGTTCGATCACTGCACATACTTGAGATTGGCTTTGTTCAACATTGGCAATAATTTGCCAACTTTGCGACTGGGATTCTGCCAACTTAAATTCAACGTTTAGCAGGTAGGCGCCGCGGGTACCACGAGTAGTCAATTCATCTTGAATCGTTTCACCACGTCTAAAAGAATCAAGTTGCGCATTACTAAGTAGAATTTGTGGGTGCTTAAAACCTAGGCTAAACACTGTATTCGCTTTTAACGACTCGCTCGGCTGAGCGCGATCAGTGATCCCTGAATAAACAGTAAACATAGCCAAACCCGTAGGTTGGTCTAATTCATTCCATTTATAAGCATCAATTAAATTACTAGAGCTACTCTGAGTAGACCGAGGCGTGCCAGCCGGTAAAATATTTTGTAACCCATCAATCATTCTGACCGAAACAGGCTCACCTGCTAAATTGAGTAATTCGCATTGACGACAAAAGCCAAACTCGTCACTGGTTTTCCAGGTGTATCGGAAAGCCAGTTGTAAGTCGTGATTGATTTCTTCAAAACAAATTTTGTTACCAAGAATATTTTTATACAGGTTTTGACTAATCCGATACTGATGATTGAAATCTTTATTGTAGGGCTCCCAGCTGAAAGTCTTGCCGCCTTTGTTAACCTTAAGTAACGTTTTACTACCCGTATGAATATTACTTTCATAAATACGATCAACAGGGACATAGGGAAACAAAGCGAACTCAGGTGACACTCTGCCTGCTGTTAAACCTCCATTTGAGGCAATGAACAGCCAGTGATCACTGTCGGACACCAAACTAATAAAAAATGGCGCAATTTTTTCAGCATTATTGATGACATAATACCGCACGTCATACATATCAATAAATTCACCGCTGACTTCGCTATTTTTTAGGGCCGAACCACTCATTTTCACACTCTCTTTTCATTCTTATCAATCATAAAAAAGCAAAGAATGACTCTTTGCTTTTACAATACTTACTTGCAGGGACTTACTTCAACTTTGAAATTCGTACATAATCTATTAGCATTTTAACTGGAAAAACACCGTCATCAATCGGTCCTCCAGCTCTCCCCCAACCACCACCAATAGCTAGATTGAGGATAATATGATAAGGATGGTCATAGGGCCAAGCTTGCCACCCATCACCTTCATTTTTGTAGTAAAAATAAGGGCTGCCATCAAACAATATGGTAATGGTGTCTGGTGTCCATTCTAATGAATAAACGTGGTAATTCAGGTGCACATCAACACCTTCTACACTGGCTTTTCGTTGTTGCCAATTTCTCCAATAATAGGCTTTATTATGCACTGTTCCATGTACATTTTGCATGTCGAAACCAACATGTTCCATAATGTCTATTTCACCGGAATTGGGCCAAGCATCACACTTATCATTACCTTGCCAATCATTGCCCTGTTGGCAATTTGAAGCATAACGAAATGGGTCACTAGGTAACATCCAGATTGCGGACCAAGTACCTTGCCCTGCTGGAATTTTTGCCCTGACGTCTACTTTCCCATAAAGAAAGTCCCCTTTACCCAAAGAGTGGATCCTAGCCGAGGTGTATTGGGCTCCTTGAAATTGTTCTTTATGCGCCTGAATAATCAGTTTGCCATCCTCAACTCGGACATTTTTAGCTCGAGCAGTATACGTCTGGTCTTCATCGTTTACTTTTCTGGCCGGCCATTCATCAAATGACCATTTTTGATTATCTGGTGCGCCTTGATAATCAAACTCGTCTGCCCATACTACTTGCCAATCACGGGTATCTTCGACCTTTTTTCTAATCACTAATCCATGTAAAACGGGCTCACCTGTTTGCCCAGTTATTTGAATATTTAATTTACCATCAGATACATTTACGCCATTAACAGTGCGTACCAAAGAAGAAAGGTGTTTGCCATCTCTGGCTAAACGTACGTCAAGTTCACTTATCGCTTTGTTGTTATTCACAGTGACATTAAACACCCTATCACCAATAGCAATATCTTCTGGCTCAGCAAACTTAAATGTCACATCATATAAACCATTTTCTAAGGGGAAGAATAGCTGCATATTGCCTACTCTGTAAGTTTCGAACAATTCACTATCTTGGCTACCGCGTATATTTTTAGATTGTTTTTTAACTACATCGATTGGCAAATTATCTGCTTGGTACAACACACCATTAGTTGCGACATAACTATCACCACCGACATTAATAGCAAGCACAAGCTCTGTTCCATTTGACGGTTCAATTACTTCGGCGACTTCAACCTCATTTGCATCATGCACACATGCAGATATCAACCCGCAAATCACAATCAATAACCAAGCTGATAGTCTTTTACTAAACAAGTTTTGGGGCATGTTGAGTACCTAATTGAAAATTCTGTTATGGAAAACCGATAGACATTAGGCGATTCAAAATTTAACACAAATTAAAAAAGCTAAAACGGACTCTAATTGCGATAAAAAACGCCTTAATTGCAAAACGTAAATACATTCCAATTAGACACCAATTTTAATAGCCAATACTTTATTACCAATCCTTAGGTTTAATGCTTCTCGCAGTGCATCAGCGTTCCTAATTGTGAGTTTCAATACAATTGTCCGCTTTGACTTTCACCTATCCCGTCTTGCCGCATTTAACTCAGAAAAGATTAACCTTTGTGCTACAAAACCAACCATGTCGTTAACATCTAGGACAAATGTGCCTAATGATGACAGCAAATCTAATTTGTTTAGAAGACTCACTTTAGTGGGCAGGCGAACAAATAAGTGCACTTTATCTAGACTATTTCGGAGATCACCATGGTAAAAAATAGCGTTAAACGAATGAGGCATTTTCTCTCAGCCTCAGTCGCCATATCCTTGAGCGTAGCTCTATCAGGATGTGGTGGCGAAGCCTCAACTAATACAGATATTGCATCAGTCGACGTCACCACACCGGTTGAAGATTGGGTAATGGTCTGGAATGACGAATTTGATGGTACGTCAATTGACAGCAGCAACTGGACTCATGAAGTAAATTGTAGTGGCGGTGGTAATCAAGAACAACAATGTTATACCGATAGCCCAGACAACTCTTTTGTTGCTGATGGCAACTTAAACATTGTCGCCAAACCTTCTGTTGATGGCGAACCGCTTCCTTACACGTCTGCTCGCATGTCGACAAAAAATAAAGGTGACTGGAAATACGGACGTTTTGAAATGCGTGCAAAACTCCCATCAGGACAAGGCTCATGGCCCGCCTTTTGGATGCTTCCTACAGATGAAGTTTATGGCGGCTGGCCAAAGTCAGGCGAAATCGACATAGTTGAATCAGTTAACCTAAAAGTACCTAATGCAGAGGGCGTCGAAGAAAATAATATTTATGGTACCCTGCACTACGGTCTTGACTGGCCAAATAATGAACAGTCAGGCAAAGCTTATGCTCTTCCCGAAAACGTTAACCCTGCTGACGATTTTCATACTTATGCCATAGAATGGCAAGAGGGTGAAATCCGTTGGTATATGGATGGTTACCTTTATGCCACGCAATTACAATCTGAAGTTAGATTTAATAGTAAAGGTGAATCAGTTGGTCTAGTACATAAAGGTTGGTTTGCTGAATATTACGATATTATTACCGGCCAACTAGAAACCCACTGGGACCCAGCCCCATTCGATCAAGACTTCCATATCTTACTGAATTTTGCTGTCGGCGGAAGCTTTCCTGAAAACACCAACAATGGTGGAATAGATCCAGCAGCGTTTGCTGACAGTCAAGCTTACGTAATTGACTACGTACGTGTCTATGAATGTGCATCTGACCCAATGACTGGCGCTGGATGTGAAACAATTCGTAATGGTTATAAAGTTGAAGCCTCTGATGAAGTCCCAGACGGGGCTTTGGTATTAGGTAAAGCACCCACACCGACTCCTCCAGTGCCTGATGTTGCTGTGCCTATCACTATATTTGCCGATGGCGAGAATCCACTTTGGAAATTATGGGATTGTTGTGGCGGAACTATACCTGAAGTGGTTATTGACGATGCCCAACATGGTTCAGTAGCGGAGTTTCAGATACTCAACAATGACGGTGCAGTATTAGGATTTAATAGTCGCCCCGACTTCTCAGAAGGTGGCGTACCATTTAATGCCTCAGCTATGCTGACTACTGGAAGTGTCTCATTTGAAATGAAGGTTGTAGCACAACCTACTAGTTCTACCGTTTGGACAATGAAAATCGAAGCGGACAACAATACATCGTTCGCAGAGGTAGCTCTTAATACTAGCAATGAAGGTGTTGACCCAGCAGAAGGTGAGTGGCAAACCTATACGTTTAGTCTATCTGACCTAACCGACGCTGGTTTAGATATCAGTGCTATAGACGTCATCATGATATTCCCAGCTTGGGGTACAGGTGAAGGTGCTATCTATCGTATAGACAACCTTACCATCGCAGAACCAGGCAACGTAGTTTACCCAGAGTTAGTTTTATTTGAAGACGCGATTAACCCTGCATGGCCTCTTTGGGATTGCTGTGCTGGCTCTACACCCACTGAAGAAATGGATGATGAAGCACATGGTTTAGTTGCAGAATTTTCTGTTCTAGATTCACCAGAAACTGTTCAAGGATTCTTTGGTAGAGACAATGGTAGTTTTGATGCCTCAGCCTTATTAACTGAAGGTGTGTTCCAATTTGAAATGAAAATTGTGACCGCTCCTGCCGATGGCACACCTTGGCTAATGAAAATAGAAGCTGATGGCAATACTTCGTTTGTAGAAGTTAATTTAAACACTAGTACTGAAGGTGTCGACCCTGTTCCAGGCGTATGGCAAACCTATACTTTTGATTTATTAACAATGGCTGACGCAGGTCTAGATATTAGCGCTATAGATGTAGTCATGATATTCCCAGCATGGGGAGCAGGTGCTGGTGCAGTCTATCGTGTGGACAACGCCAAAATCTTCAACCCTAATGCAACTTCAGGTGGTCCAACTGGCCCTAGATTAGTCGCTTTCAATAATGCGGAAAATCCGGAATGGCCACTATGGGACTGTTGTGCAGGCTCTACACCTACAGTTGAAATGGACGATGCAGACCACGGCGCCGTTGCAGAATTTTCTGTTCTAGATTCACCGGAGACCGTTCAAGGCTTCTTTGGTCGAGATAATGGCAGTTTTGATGCTTCGGCATTATTAACAACTGGTAATTTCAGCTTTGAAATGAAAATTGTGACTGCGCCAGCAGATGGCACACCATGGTTAATGAAAATCGAATCTGACGGCAATACATCGTTTGTAGAACTTAACTTAAATATGAGTATTGAAGGGGTCGACCCTGTTGCTGGTGTTTGGCAAACCTATACGTTTGATTTGTTATCTATGGCTGATGCAGGTTTAGACCTAAGTGCTATTGACGTAATTATGGTATTCCCAGCGTGGGGCGCAGGAGCTGGCGCAGTATATCGTGTAGACAATGTGATCATCGGAAATCCTAGTGATTCAGGATCAGATAGTGATGCGGCTCTAACCTTATACGCAGATGCAATTAATGCGGAATGGCCTTTGTGGGATTGTTGTGCAGGCTCTACGCCAACAGAACAAGCCGATGATGCTGAGCATGGTTCAGTTGCAGAGTTCTCTGTTCTCGGTTCTCCTGATACGGTTCAAGGCTTTTATAGCCGCGATGTAGGCACACCTTTTGACGCTGAAAGTATCATCTCAGGAACCTTCAGTTTCGAAATGAAAATTGTTTCAGCTCCTGCTGAGGGCACACCTTGGATCCTTAAAATGGAAGCAGGCGATGCCACTTCAGATACAGGCGACTTAAACCTCAACACGAGTAACGAAGGTGCTGAGCCGGTTGCCGGCGAATGGCAAACCTACACATTTGATGTATTAACCCTGTTAGATGCTGGCTTAGATAT
This sequence comes from uncultured Paraglaciecola sp., assembly GCF_913020055.1. Classification (GTDB taxonomy): domain Bacteria; phylum Pseudomonadota; class Gammaproteobacteria; order Enterobacterales; family Alteromonadaceae; genus Paraglaciecola. The sequence goes on from NZ_CAJWCF010000036.1 coordinate 11,013, forward strand.
CAGTGCCATTGACGTGGTCATGATATTTCCAGCTTGGGGTGCAGGTGCAGGTGCAGTCTATCGTTTAGACAACGTAGTCTTTAGACCATAGTCGTAGTCAGCGAGTTTTTGACCGCCTTAAGTCAATAACTCGCTTTAGATTAGTGTATCGACAAGAATTAGTAATTTTAGGTTGTTGTATTTGCTGAGTAAATCTTCCGCAAAAAGTTTCAACCTAGAATCAGAATGAAATATAAGTAGGGTAATTATGAAACACATGACCTTCAAAAAAACGCGCATTGCAGCATCGGTATCTTTGCTGCTTGGCGCTAGTATGTCTTTTGCTACTCACGCTCAAGAAGTCGAGGCGGAGCCAGCGGCAGCTAGTAATGTAGAAGTAATTCAAGTAAAAGGTATTCGTGGAAGTTTAGCTCGTTCAATGGACATCAAACGAGAAGGTACTGGGGTAGTTGACGCCATTTCTGCAGAAGAAATGGGTAAATTTCCTGATACTAACCTGGCCGAGTCATTACAACGTATTACTGGTGTAACCGTGAGTCGTTCAAACGGCGAAGGCAGCCAAATCACAGTACGTGGTTTTGGCCCTGACTTTAACTTGATGACACTTAATGGTCGTCAAATGCCAGGTACAGGTAATAGCCGTTCTTACAACCTAGAGAATTTGTCCTCTGCGGGAGTGAGTGCATTAGAAGTATATAAAACTGCGCGCGCTGAATACCCAAGTGGTGGCATAGGTGCAACGGTTAATATCGTGACCACTCAACCCCTTACTTCTCCTGGACTAAAATACTCAGTTTCGGGCAAAGGTATACGCGACACATCCAATGTAGAGGGAGACTCTGTCACTCCAGAAATAGCAGCCTTGTATAGCAATACTTTTGCTGACAATACTATTGGTATCGCTATTTCTTTGTCTCACCAAGGTCGTGACTTTCAACAGCAAAGTGCAAACATTCCTGGATGGCAAGCCGATCAAGGAACCGGTGGGCTTACTGGTGACAATGCAATAGATTTACGTGGCGTAGATTCTGAGGGTGAAAAACTAGGACATACTTATTTCCCAAGACAAATATCCTACGATATTGCTGATGTGCAGCGCACCAGAACCAATGGCCAAGTGACATTACAATATGCGCCAACTGATGCCATGACTTTTAGTCTCGATTATACTCGCACAGAAGCACAAACAGCCACTGAAACACGTGGCTTTGGTATCTGGTTTAACTGGGGTGGCAACCTTACTAACTATCAGCTAGATGAAAATGGTACTGCCATTAACTTTACTGAAACAGCTAATGATTATGCACATTCTGTAGGCGCTAATACGTTTTTAGTTGAAGCTGAATCTGTAGGGTTTAATTTTGATTGGCAAGTAACAGACGATATTCACGTAGAGTTTGATTACCACGATTCCTCAAACGCGACTAATACTGGCGGAGATAAGGGCAGTGGCAATGCAGGTAGCGTTATCATTGCGCCTAATAACATTGTCACTAAGACTTATGATTACTCTACTGGCGAAGTACCAAATTTTGCTATGACTTGGCCTGACGGTGCAGCTGAAGCCAGTCCTAATGATTTTGATCCACTTTTTGGTCAATTCAGCAAAGGTGAAGGTGAATCAACCGTAAAACAATACCAATTACATAGTGAATGGGTGAACCCAGACGATAGTTTCTTAGCCAATATTAAATTTGGTGTGGCGAGTACTGAGCAAAGTATCGGTGGGTTTGGAACAGGAAGTGGTAATATAGGACCTAATGGTTACCTTGGCAATGAAGCTGTTTTTCCTGACAGTATGTTTACCCGCCAAGATACTGGAAGTCTGCTTGATGCCTTAGATGGCGGTGGCAGTGATTTAACCACTAACTACTATTATACCTTTGACTTTGCAGAAACAGTGGCCCGTATGGTTAACTTCTTCGATAGTGTGCCACTTGACCCCTTCGATACTGCGTTATCCAGTACCAACTCTGGAGCAGTAAACGAAGAAACAACTTCTGTGTATTTACAAAGTGCGCTTTATTTCGAAGTAGCAGATATGCCGGTAGATATTAATCTAGGTGTACGTTATGAAAAAACAGACGTCACCAGTGATGTAGTTCAGCGAGTTGAAGATCAAATAGTTTGGTCAAACCCCACTGAGTGGCAATTACGCTACGAATCAGGCGGCGCACAAGATGTGAGTTTTGTAGGTGAGCACGATGTGACTTTACCGACTATAGATATCAAAGTTGAAGTGACAGATGAAATTATAGCCCGCATGTCATGGGGCAAAACGATTACTCGTGCACCTCTGGGTAACCTAGTCGGTATACGTTCCTTATCTGGCAGTCCAAAGCCGGGTAGCAGAACAGGAAGTCAAGGTAATACTAACTTGCTGCCTTTTGAATCAACCAACTTTGACTTGTCTGTAGAATATTATTACGACGATGCTAGTTATGTTTCTCTAGGTTATTTCCAGAAAGACGTGAAAAACTTTATCACCACTACCAGTGAAACGATCACTGTAGAGGGTTTGACAGATCCACTTATTGGCCCAAGAGCAACGCAAGCTATTAGTGATTTAGTGAGCGCGTCTGGCGACCCAAGTTTTGTGCCTTCTGATGGTGCCGTTTGGCAGCAAATCATCGACAATGGTGGCGGTACATTTGACGCTATTACAGGCAATACTATTGTTTTCCAAAACAGTAATGACCCTCTAATGGAATGGCGAGTCAGTCAACCTACAAACGGTGATACTAGAACTGTAGATGGTATTGAGTTTGCTGTGCAGCATATGTTTGGAGAGAGCGGTTTTGGTAGTGGTTTTAACTTCACTCTAGTTGACGGAGACGTTAAATACGATATAGAAAGTTTTGATCAACAGTCTCCTCTTGTAGGCTTAAGTGATTCTGCTAACTTCCAGGTGTTTTATGAAAAAGATGGCTTGTCAGTTAAAGTCACTTACGCTTGGCGTGATAACTACCTAATTGGGGTTGGTCAAGCTCAAGGTAGTGCAGAAGCACCTCCTCAGTTTGGTAAAGAATATGCACAAACTGATATCAGCGTAAATTATGATATAACGGATGAACTCACAGTATTCTTTGAGGGAATTAATATCACTAATGAAACTGAACAGGGTTATGGCCGTTACGAAGAGCAGTTCTTATTTGCTCGTCAATATGGCCCTCGCTATGCTCTGGGAGCGCGTTATACTTTCTAAGGTGTAACAAGCCATATAAAAGCCGCTGATGTCAGCGGCTTTTTTGTAAAATGATGAATAACTTCACATTCGATAAAACCCTTTAGTTTTTTAATCCGTAAAGAACGCGTATCATAAATTTCATAGAATAATTTGGAGTGTTAAAATTGGATAATTTAGTCCGAGAAGTCACTATTGTCGGTGGCGGCACTGCCGGTTGGTTAACTGCCGGAGTGATTGCAGCTGAACATATGGCGAATTCTGAGTCTGGAATTAAGGTCACTTTAATTGAATCCCCGGATGTTAAACCTATAGGTGTGGGCGAAGGCACTTGGCCTACTATGCGCGGCACTCTGCAGAAAATGGGTATTGATGAAACTGAATTTTTTCGTGAATGTGATGCGTCTTTTAAGCAAGGTGCCAAATTTGCAAAATGGGTAACAGGCGACGAAGATGATTTTTATTATCATCCGTTAGTGTTGCCTGAAGGTTATGAAAAAATTAATTTAGCCCCCTACTGGCAACCTCAGTCAGCAAAAGTATCGTTCGCCGATGCAGTGAGTTTTCAAGGGCATTTGTGTGAAAAGGGCCTAGCACCAAAACAGATCACTACCCCTGAATATGCCCATGTCGCCAATTATGCTTATCATTTAGATGCGGGTAAGTTTTCTGCATTTTTACAAAAACATTGCACAGAAAAATTGGGGGTTAGACATGTTTTAGATCATGTCACCGCAGTTAACGCCTCAGAAAACGGTGATATTGCCTCAGTCAGCACCAAACAACATGGTGATATTAAAGGCGATCTGTTTATTGACTGCACCGGTTTTAACTCACTGTTATTAGGTAAACATTACAACATCCCGTTTATCTGTAAAAAGCATATTCTGTTTAACGATACGGCCTTGGCTGTGCACGTGCCTTATCAAACTGAAAACGATGCAATTGCCTCACACACCATATCTACTGGGCAAAGTGCCGGCTGGATTTGGGACATTGGCCTACCCTCTAGGCGCGGTGTAGGTCATGTGTTTTCATCTGCCCACACTACTGTTGAAAAAGCTGAAAAAGAATTACGTGACTACATCAGACCATCTCTAGGTCAACAAGCCGATGAAATAAGTATTAGAAAAATCCCCATAAATCCAGGCCATAGAAAATTATTTTGGCACAAAAACTGTGTTGCAGTAGGCCTTTCCGCAGGATTTTTAGAGCCTTTAGAGGCCTCAGCCCTGGTCTTAGTCGAATTATCGGCTGCGATGATAAGTGAACAACTGCCCGCCAATCGCGAGGTTATGGATATTGTAGCGAAACGCTTTAATGATAAATTTTTGTATCGCTGGGACAGGATCATCGATTTTCTAAAGTTACACTATATTTTAACCAAACGAACAGACACTCAATATTGGCGCGACAACTGTTTAGTTGAATCTATCCCTGAAGACTTACAGACACTATTAAAACTTTGGCGTTACGAGTCACCTTGGCAACTTGACTTTGATCATGCCGATGAAGTGTTCCCCTCAGCTAGTTACCAATACGTACTTTATGGGATGGGTTTTGAGACAACTGCGCGCCATACCACGAGACGTTCGGATAATATTGAATTAGCCCAGATGACCTTTCAAAATAATGCGCAACTCACCCAAAAATTGCTCGCCGGGTTACCAAACAACCGAGAGTTGATCAATAAAATAAAGCAATATGGCTTACAAAAAATTTAAAGGAAAGTACATGCCCAATCATCAATTATTGGATAACATCAACCACAAAGATGTCCATGTGATCACCCAGCATACACCTGAGTTTGGTGATAACAGTAGCTATAGTCATGTGTTTCTCTCTGAGTTTCGAGATGTACAAGCCCACTACCCCATATTTTTTCAAAAAAATGCTCAAACAGGACAATTTGAAGCCATTGCATTGTTTGGTTTAGCCGGTGAAGAAAACTTGTTTCTAACCGATGCTGGATGGCAAGCTAGCTATTTACCCTTAAGTATCCAAAGACGGCCATTTTTAATTGGTTTTCAAGAAAGCAATGAAGATGGAGTGATTAGCGAAGAGCCAGTTATACATATTGATATGGACAGCCCTAGGATTAGCTATAACCAAGGTGAAGCGGTGTTTTTACCACAAGGAGGTCAGAGTCCTTATTTACAACAAATGAGTACTACCTTGATGGCTATTCACCAAGGTCACCAGCAAACCCAAGCCTTTATTGATTCCTTGCAACAACATGACTTAATAGAGTCTGTAGAAATAAAAGTCACCTTAGACGATGACTCTAAGCATGCTATGAATTTTTTATATACTATTAATGAAGAAAAAGTGGCGCAACTTTCTGACCAAGTTGTAGCTGATTTTCACCGTTTAGGTTATTTAAAAGCGATTCATATGATTTTGGCGTCTATGCCAAATATGAGTCATTTAATTGCACTAAAAAATCGTCTTCTTAAATAGACCATGTTTGAAAGAATAGAACATATTCAAGAAATATCTGAAGCTACTAACGATAGTTTAACGCCAGAATTACTTTGTTCATCGACCCCGGTAGTGCTGCGAGGGTTAATAAAAGATTGGCCCTTAGTAAAACAAGCAACAGAATCTAATCAGGCTGCTCAAAGCTATCTTAGACAACACTATAATCAAAATAAAATTCGTGCGTTTGCGGCAGATGCCAAACACCAAGGGCGTTTTTTTTATAATGATGATTTGAGCGGTTTTAACTTCACTCCTACCACCACTACTTTTGATAAAGTGTTGGACGAACTTGCCGAGTATGAGCATTTGTCTGAGCCGCCCGGTTTATATATGGGTTCCACTTCAGTTGATCATATTTTACCGGGATTCAGACAACACAATGACATCCCTACTCTGGCAGATAAACCCTTAATTAGTATGTGGATTGGTAATCAATCTCGTATAGCTGCGCATTATGACGTTACCGATAACATTGCCTGTGTTGCTGCGGGGACAAGACGTTTCACCCTGTTTCCGCCTAATCAATTAGACAACCTTTATATCGGCCCATTAGATTTCACACCCGCTGGGCAGCCCGCCAGTTTAGTGGATTTTCACCAGCCCGACTTAGTCAAATACCCTAAGTTTGCACAGGCCATGGAATACGCCCAAGTCGCTAACCTAGAAGCTGGTGATGCTATTTTTATCCCTAGTATGTGGTGGCATCATGTTGAAGGCTTATCTAACTTCAATATCCTAGTTAATTATTGGTGGCGTCAAGTAGATAATCATTTGGGAGCACCTATGGATGCGCTCAATCATGCTTTATTAAGTATTAAAGATTTACCACAAGCTCAGCGCGATGTTTGGCGAGATATCTTTGAACACTATGTGTTTTCGCCACAACAACAAACTCATATTCCTGATGATAAAAAAGGCGTTTTAGCGCCTATTAGTCAACAAATCGCAAGGAAATTGAGAGCGAGCCTAGTAAATAATTTAAATAGGTAACATTAGGGTCTATTTTGCCCCGTTATCAGTCCATTTAGGCGATTTTAGATTGTGTAATAGCCATATTGAAATATGGTTAATAATAATTAAATATTTGCTTTTTACCAAACCAATAGAGATCAGTTACGGCTTTGAGATCATTAATGAATAAAGTACTACAAAACAAATCGATACAAAAAAAAGTTGAACATTTGTTGAACACAATGACTCTCGAACAAAAAATTGGGCAAATGACTCAAGCAGAACGTATGACCTGTTCACCAGAAGAAGCAAAACACTACCACTTAGGTTCCATATTAAGTAGCGCTGGCTCTTACCCTGATGACAACTCTCCGAAAGGATGGGTGCAGATGAATGATGCTTATTGGGCGGCATCTACTGTGCAAGACTCTGGACATATTGGCATCCCTATTCTGTATGGATTAGATGCGATTCATGGCAATAACAACGTAAAAGGGGCCACCATATTCCCGCACAATATTGGCTTAGGTGCGGCCAACGATGCGGATCTGATTAAACGTATTGCTGAGGTTACCTGTAAAGAGGTCTTAGCCACTGGCGTTGATTGGGCGTTTGCTCCCAATTTAGCTGTTGCGCAGGATTATCATTGGGGACGTAATTACGAAAGTTATGCTGAAGACCCAGAACTAGTCACCAAATATGCTAAAGAAATGATCGAAACCCTGCAGGGCAATCTCAATCAAGACAATATTTTGGCCTGTGCCAAACATTGGGTGGGTGATGGTGGAACACAATATGGTGTAGATCAGGGCGATACAGTCCTAAGTTGGGAACAATTAAATGCCACCCATATAAAGCCTTATATCGCTGCGACCCAAGCTGGTGTATTAAGTATTATGGTGTCTTTTAGTAGTTGGAATGGTGACAAATGCCATGCCCACAAATTCTTATTGGTCGATATCCTCAAACAAAAAATGGGCTTTGAAGGCATTCTGATCTCAGACATGCAGGGCATTGATTATCTAGAAGACGATTTTTATTTAGCGGTGGCACAAGGGGTAAATGCAGGTATCGACATGTTCATGGTGCCCAGAAATTGGCAACTTTTTATAGAGAATTTACTAAGCCATATTGAACTAGGCACTGTATCTACAAGCAGAATTGATGATGCAGTTAGACGTATATTATCAGTGAAATTTGCTTTTGGATTATTTGATAAACCTCGTCCTACTCTGAGAAAATGGTCAAACCATAATTCATTTGGCAGCGAAGAACATCGTCAAGTAGCCCGTGAAGCGGTAAGAAAATCCATGGTGTTATTAAATAACAGCAATAACATCCTGCCTATTAAAAAGAATGCCAGAATTTTAGTCGCGGGGAAAAACGCAAATAATATTGGTCACCAATGTGGTGGTTTTACTATCAATTGGCAAGGCGTATCTGGCAATGAAGAAATTGTAGGTGGCACCTCAATTTGGCAAGGGATTAAACAACAGGCCCCAGGGGCTCAGTTAAGTCTAAATGGCGATGGCCTAGAAGCCACAGCTGATAACTTTGATATTGCTATAGTGGTAATTGGTGAAACACCTTACGCTGAGGGTATGGGCGATATTCGAGGTGACGATAAAGATATTATTGAAGCAGGCTCTCAAATTCATGGTCAAGTGAAATTACTGCGTGCCAGTGGTGACTCTCTTGAACTCAATAAATTGTATCCTGAAGACTTACAAACCATCAAAAACATCACCGAAAAAGGTGTGCCCGTAATTGCTATTTTGGTTTCTGGAAGACCCCTCATTATTGAAAAAGAGTTGGCCCTGTCGAATGCATTTGTAGCAGCATGGTTACCGGGCTCTGAAGGCCAAGGGGTAAGTGATGTGTTATTTGGTGATTATAATTTCAGTGGCAAGTTATCCTTTAGCTGGCCACAATTCTCGCAACCCAAAGTGAACAAGGGCGATAAAAATTACAACCCGTTATTTCCTTATGGCTTTGGCCTAACCTATTCTTAAAACAGCCTAAAACAACTCTTTAATATCAGTTATTCAAATGCGAATAAATCACTCTTAAGGTGTTATTCAGTGAACGTTGAACGGTAGGCCACGAGATAGCGATATTATCTACCAACCCCTCGCGACAGTCTGCTTCCAATCTAGTCACTACATCGGTCAATGCTTCAGAGTTTACTTTATTAGCCACAATAACTAGTTTACGTGCGCCGCGCAAAATAGAGGTTACATCGTCTTCATCTACCGCATTATTTGTTTGTTTAATACCGTTTTCCAGCTCATCCATCAGCTCATTTAAGGCAACAGGCAAAGGTTTAGTCACATTTTGATTCTGTAAATAGGGCAATAAATCGAACCAGACTGTAGGATTACCCGGCATAGCTATTTTAGCAATTTCAGAGGGGGCTTTATCTTCTTGTATGGGTTGCTGCTCAATGGCTTGTTGCAACTCCTCTTTATGGGCAGATAACAATGCATTTTCTTGATCAGCTAACTTGGCCTGATTAGACGCTAGCTCTTGTTTCGCTTCCTGCAGGGCATTTTCTTTATCACTTAATTGAGATTGGCTGTTCTGTAGGTCCTGCTCCAGTTTTTGTAACTGCTGTGCTAACTCAGCCTGATTGTTGTGTTGATCACTTAAGGTTTCTTTACTGTTTGAATATTCTTGTTGTACCGCTTTTAATTGTTCGGTTAATTGCGCCTGTTTTTCCTCTAAAGAATGAATGTTTTGTTCACTGCCCTGCAAACTTTGCTGTTGCTGTTCTAGCTGCTCTTGTAATTTACGTTCATGTTCCTCTTGTTGTTGTATACGTTGTTGCAACTGCTCCGCTTCATTACGCGCTTGATTGAGTTCATCTTGCAATTTTTGTTCGCCCGATTGGGTTTCTGATACTTGTGATTCAGCGTGTTGAAGTTGTTCTAAGTTTCCTTCAAGTTTTTGCTGCATTTGACTATTTTGTTTTTCCGCTTCAATTAACGCCTGTTGCAACTGTACTTTTTGTTGTTCAATTTCAGCATGGTGTTTACGCCATTGCTCATCACTGCCTTCGATCATTTCTTTTTGTTTAACCGCACGACTCTCTACATCGGTTAGTTCAACGGTCAATTGCTCAAGTTTTTGTTGTTGTTCAAGACGCGCCAGTTTTTCATCATCTGCTTGGCGCTTGATTTCGTCCAAGTTACCTTGCGTATTTTGTAATTGTTGGCGTTTAGCTTCAACTTCGTCTTTCAACGCTTGTTGTTGTTTTTGCCAATCTTGGTCGCTCTGAGCTATTTTTTGTTGTTGCTGGGTACTTTGTTGTTCCATTTCTGCCAGTTCAGATTGCAGCTTTTCGAACAGCGCTTGTTGTTGTTCCTTCTCTGCTTTTTCTGCTGCCTTTTCTGCTTCTGTTTGCTGTTTGGTTTGTGATAATAGTTGTTCTGTTTGTTGCAACTGTTCTTGCTTGGCGATTAACTCTTGTTGTACTTTTTGTTGTTGTAATTGCCACTCTTCATCACTTTTTGCCATCTGTTGCTGTTGCTGCTCGTTACGGGACTCCATTTCGCTTAGTTCATGCTGCAATTTTTCGAACAAGGATTGTTGTTGTTTCTTCTCTGCTTCAGTTTGTTCTTTGGCTTGGCTTAAATTTTGCTCAGTGTCTTGCAACTGTTGCTGTTTAGCCTTTAGCTCTTGTTGCATATGTTCTTGTTGTTGCTGATATTCGCTATCTCTTTGCGCTATCTGTTGCTGCTGCTGGGTATTGCGTTGCTCAACTTCCGCCAGTTCAGTTTGTAATTTTTCGAACTGAGCAAGCTGTTGCTCTTTATCGGCTTTTTCCGCTTCACTTTGTTCTTTAGCTTGCTGCAAAGTACGTTCGGTATCTTGCAACTGCTGTTGTTTGGCGGCCAACTCTTGTTGAATTTGTTGTTGTTGGGTTTGCCATTCTTGCTCTGTTTCTGCCATTTCTTGTTGTTGTTTCTGACTGTGCTGTTCCATTTCAGCCAGTTCTTGTTGCAATATATCTAATTGATTTTGCTGTTGTTCTTTGGCTTCTTTTTCTTGTTCGGCAGCCAGTTTGGTTTCATCTAAGACTTGTTGAGTTTCTTGCAATTGCTGCTGTTTGGCCTCTAATTCTTGCATTAGCTGGCTTTGTTGCTGTTGCATATCACCTTTTTGTTGATTCGACATTTCTTCGAATTTTTGCATTTCATTTTGCAAATGTTCAACGTGACGCACTTTATTGGATAATTCTGATTCAGCTATTTTATAGGTCTGCTCAAGGTTTCTACGTTGCTCTTCAGCTGCTTCACTCGCTTTACGTTGATTAATCAATAATTGACGCAGTTTTTCAGTAGCGTGCCCAGAACTCGACAATTCAGACTGTAAAGAATTTATTTGACCGCCTACTTCATTAATCTGTAAATCTTTTTGTTCGATAGACTCTTTAAGTCCATCAATTTCCGAAACAAAATCATCCATCTTGGCTTGTTGACTGAGTTGTTCTTGTTTCAGGTTTTCGGCGTTTCGCTCACTTTCAATCAACTCTTGCTGGGCAGATTGATACTTTTTCTCACTATTTTGCAGGGCGTCGGAAATTTGATTACGCTGAGCCTGAAGCCCAGATACTTTAGCGGTAGATTCTTCTAGTTGAGAAGCCAATTCGCTATTCGCCTGTTGTGCATCACTAAGCTGAGAACGACTTTGATTGTAGTCTTGCTGAAGTTCTTGCAGATTATCTGTAACACTCTGATGAGCCTGTTGTAGGTCACTAAATTCACTTTGTTTTTCTGATAGATCTTCTTGTGCTGCTTGTAGTTTAGATTCGGTGTCGGCTAAGTTTTTAACTTTGCTCGCCAGCTGATCTTGACTGCTGCGTAACAACTGTTGTTTTTCGGCGACTTCTTTCTCAGCAGCTTGATGTAAGTTTAGCGCTTCAATACGTGCTTCATCTGCTTGTTGTAAATCTCTAAAGTCCGTCCAAATACAAAGAATAGAGTCAAAGTCTTGCCCCTTATACATTGGCACATAGGTCGCTTGGCAAGGCAAAGAGGTATTCCCAACCTGATGTTCCCATTGTAAGGATTTAGCCTGACCATCTAACTTCACTTTCGTTAAATGTCTTTCGAGTTCTTCAGATGCTTGTTGGTCTAGGTTTAGTTCAGCTGCAAAAGGCGTGCGACCAAATAATTCATGTTCATCTTGAACGTTAAAAAAGGCACAGGCAGCAGGGTTTAGTTTGCTGAAGCCTTGTTCACCTAAAATCGCCATAGGCATACTGCTATGTTGCAACAAACCATCAAATTTATCCTGATGGAACTGCTCTTTAGTACGATCCGAGATCCAGCACAAATACTCTTGTTTGTCTTTATTCAGTAAATCGACATGTAATTCACTGGGGTGTAATTCGTCATTTTTACCTTTTAAATGCGCTACAAAATTTCGCAATCTGCCGGTCTGTTGAATTTGTTTGGCTGCCTTACCTGCATTGCTTGAGTCGTTGAATAGCTGATAAAAGGTGTCTTTTTTCAGTTCCCTTTCACTTAAACCTAATCGGTCTGTCATCGCTATATTGGCTCGCACAATTCGGTCTTCGGCGTCAATGGTGGCCACGGCAACAGGTGCTAAGTCCAAAATAGTAATAAAATGTTTTCGCTCTTGTTCTAGCTGGTCTTTGGTCAGTTTTAGTTCGGTAATGTCTTGAATCACCCCTACCACACCGGCGCGTTTTTTATCTTTACCTTGAAAGAACTTTAACTTTAATTTAAGTGTGTGAAGTACCTCATCCGCAAACAACAATTCAAATTCTTTGTCATGCCCAGCATTCACAGCACTAAAGTTAGCATTGTTTTCGGTATGCAGGCGGCTAAATTCAGCAGGTAATATGTCCAATTCTTGAATGCTTTTATGTTTAATTTTTGACAGCTTTTGTTTAAACATTGACTCAAAAGCTGCATTACAATCAATAAACTTACCTTGTTCATCCAATAAATAAACGGCACTAGGGCTGGTTGTTAGCAATGTATTAACTTGTTGCTGGCTAGCTTGTAGTAAGTTTTTTTGATGTTCTAGTTCAGACAGGCTTTGCACTAAAAAGTCTAAACGAGTGGTGTCGCCTTTATCATTTTTATTTCTACTTAGGCCTACTAACCTAAGGGCGATAGTGTTTTGCTCTTGTGGGTCTTTGGGCTCACTTCCTTGGCTGTCTATTTGGTTCTTATCTACCAGTAAGAACTCACTAGTGATGTCCATTTCATGCTGTTTTTTACTCGCTTCTAAGGCTTGTTCCCATTCATACACGACTTGGCTTTTAAGCATTTTTTTGAGCTGATTCAACTCACCTTTTAACGGCTCAGCGGCCAATAACAAATCAGCAAACAGCTGATCTGAAGTAAAAGTATTGTCCTCAAAATCAATTGTGAGTTTAGCTAAACCACTTTGTTGTAGTCCTTGATTTAAGCTATTTAAACTAAGAGATTGTTGTTCAATTTGATGTTGATAATTGCTGACATCAGCAAGAGAGATAACGCTCGCAACGTTATGACTGATATCGGACTGCTTACTGAAACCTAACTGTAAATGGCGCTTACTAGCTGCCACATAGGTTTGAAGTGGTACATATTGGTTAGAGGCTAAAGCCGCGCTAATTGAATCTTGCACTTCATCAGAAAACACTTCAAGCAAAGGTCGATTCACTAACTTGTCTTCTTTACTACCAAGAAAAAAGGCAGCCACTCTATTCGCAAAAATAATCTCACCGGCTAAGTTGACGTGCAACATGCCAACCTTAAAATCGTTGAGTAAAGATTGTTTGTCGGTTAATTCTTTATCATGTCTTTTTTGTTTTTTACGTGAACTTGCAAGTTGAACTTTGAAAATAATGGCTAATAATAATAAAAACACAAACACTGCGGCAAGCGCCATTAAGCCAATTTTCATGCTATCAGGGCTTTGTTCAAGTATCTGATCGAGTACTTTCTGACTAAACGCAAAACTCATAGGGCTGACGAATATTGAAATAATGCATAAAACCTTTAAAAAAATACTGTTCCAAACACTGGGGGTCATTGCACACTTTCCATATAAACTGATGACTAGGTAGCAGAATATAGCAGTGAATTGCAGTTAAATAGTAGTGATAGTGCAACAATGTATGAAGGTTAATACCAAAAATTATTTAATTTTAAACATACCTCAATCAATTTTTGCACTATAGCGCTTTCCGTTTGCTGTTTTAGCCCTTTAATATAAAGGAGTAATCACCTAAATTAACAACACTTGTTGATCCAGCTTTTGCAGAATCCTCATTAAATCCCGATGTTCACTGGGCTCCAACACAGCAATAAATTGCCTTTCCCATTGCAACGCTTTAGGTGCGATTTTTTCATATAGCGACCTACCTTGAGTGGTTAAAGACAAATAAGCTGCGCGGTTATCTTTATTATCTGTTTGTCTCATTAGGTAATGTTTAGTTTCTAAAGCTTTTACTGCTCGAGACACTTTTGACTTATCCATTGATGTGATTTCACCAATGTCTTTGGAATACAATTTTTGCTGCTGTGCTAACTGAGCCAAAACTCGCCATTCTGGAATAGTGATATTAAACTCTTGTTTATAAATTTTTGATAACGCCAAACTTATATTCGCTGCCAAGTGAACCATTCGGTAGGGTACAAATTGAGTGAGTTGCACAACATCAGGGGGTAAATTTTGCATTTTTTGTTACCAACATATTTTGCGTAAAGAAAAAAATACAGCAAAGGGAAACGGAATAAAGTTTGATAATAACAGTAATATAGTTTCATATGAGACTATATTGCAAGCGTATTCAAAAGGATCAACCAATGACTAAACCAAGTGATATTTGTTATTCCCATGGATTTAACAATGAACATGAATCAGAAGCGTTAAAAGGCGCTTTGCCAATTGGCCAATTCAATCCTCAAAAATGCCCCTATGGTTTGTACGCTGAACAATTTAGTAGTACTGCTTTTACCGCGCCTAAGCATGAAAACCGACGCACTTGGATGTACCGAATAAGGCCTTCAATTAGCATGGGCGATTATTCACCTATTGATAAAGGACTGCTGCGCACTGCCCCCTTAAACGGTCAACCTTGCCCACCCAATGTGATGCGCTGGGACGCCCAACCGATCACAGAAACACCCACTGATTTTATTGATGGGCTCACCACAGTCGCAGCCAATGGCGATGCAAACACACAAATAGGCATAGGTATTCATCTTTATTCAGCAAATAAAGACATGGAAAATCGTTACTTTTGCAATGCAGATGGTGAGTTATTATTTGTGCCAGAGAAAGGGGAATTAACCGCCCGCACCGAGTTAGGCTTACTCCATGTAAAACCCGGTGAAATTTTAGTTATTCCTCGTGGCATTAAGTTTCAAATAAACCCCATGGGAGAACCTATCCGTGGTTACCTTTGTGAAAACTATGGTTCACCTTTTACCTTGCCAGAAAGAGGGCCCGTTGGTGCAAATGGTTTTGCTAATCAACGAGACTTTTGTTATCCCACCGCATGCTTTGAAGACAGTGAACAAAGCAGTTGTTTAGTCACTAAGTTTTGCGGTGAGTTATATCAAGCTGAGTTAGATCACAGCCCTTTAGATGTGGTCGCTTGGGTCGGTAACAGTGCACCGTATAAATACGATTTATCTCGTTTCAATGTGATTAATTCAGTGAGTTTTGATCACCCAGACCCATCAATTTTTACCGTACTGACCTCACCTTCTGATACACCAGGTACCGCTAATATGGATTTTGTGATTTTTCCACCGCGTTGGATGGTGGCCGAAAATACCTTTAGGCCCCCTTGGTATCATAGAAATGTGATGAGTGAATTTATGGGCTTAGTGCATGGCGTATACGACGCTAAAGAAAAAGGTTTTGAGCCTGGTGGCATGAGTTTACATAACTGTATGACGCCCCATGGACCAGAAGCTGAGGTTTTTGAAAAAGCATCAAACACACCACTTAGTCCACAAAAATATGACAATACTTTGGCCTTTATGTTTGAGTCTCGCTATGTGATAGCACCCACAGAATTTTCGTTACACTCAACCACTAAACAAAAAGATTATCTGGATTGTTGGGCAAATTTAAACAAACATTTTGATGGAAAAGCTTAAGAGCAACCTAAAGCTTCGAGCCACTAGCTCGTAGCTCATAGCTAAAAATACAAAGAGAAAAAATATGTTAATGATCAATGAAACACACGATATCAATCTAACGAGTTGGGTCAGTTCTGCCAACAATGAAAGTGACTTTCCGATTCAGAATTTACCTTTTGCCATATTTAGACGTCAGGGAACAAACGAAGAATTTAGAGGTGGAGTGGCGATTGGCGATCAAGTGCTTGATTTGGCGGTTGTGGCGAATGCCAATATTTTTTCAGGCAGTGTTCAATTGGCATTACAAGCGGCTAGTCAATCGACCTTGAATGCTTTAATGGACTTAGGTGAAGAAGTAAACTCGGCCTTAAGGTTAGCTTTATCCAAAGCGTTGCGTAGCGATTCTGATTTACAAAGCGCATTGTCTCCTGCCCTTATCAGTCAGCAAGAAGTAGAATTTTCAATGCCTTGCCATATTGGTGATTACACTGATTTTTATACCTCTATTTATCATGCCACTGCAATTGGTAAATTATTTCGACCAGATAACCCATTGTTACCTAACTATAAATGGATACCAATCGGTTACCATGGGCGTTCTTCTACTATTGGCATATCTGGTCAAAGATTTCACCGCCCTGTAGGACAAACTAAAGCACCTGATGCAACAGAACCTAGTTTTGGCCCTTGCAAACGTTTGGATTACGAATTGGAGATGGGTTTATTTGTAGGTAAAAGTACCGAAATGGGTGAGATAATCAACATTGAAAAGGCTGAACAACACTTGTTTGGTGTTTGTATTTTCAATGATTGGTCAGCCCGTGATATTCAAGCCTGGGAATACCAACCATTAGGGCCATTTTTAGCGAAAAGTTTTGCTTCAACTATTTCGCCTTGGATAGTCACCATGGAAGCCTTAGCGCCTTATCGTACTGTCTTTACTCGCCCAGAATCCGATCCTCAACCTCTGCCACATTTAAGCAGTGAACAAAATAACCAAAGTGGTGGTTTAGATATCGACTTAAGCTGTTTTATTCAGACGCCAACTATGCGTGAAAGTAATCAACAGATGGCTCAATTATCTAAGTCCAATTTTAAATATTCTTATTGGACACCGGCGCAACTGATCACCCATCATGCGAGTAATGGTTGTGCCATGCGTTCTGGGGATTTATTAGGTTCAGGCACCCAGTCGGGTCCCTCATATGAAGAAGCAGGTTCGTTACTTGAATTGAGCAAAGGTGGTAAAACGCCGTTCGACTTACCCAATGGCGAAAAGCGTACCTTTTTAGAAGATGGCGACAGTATTATTATGCGTGCATCTTGCAGTAAAGACGGTGCGGCCAGAATTGGTTTTGGAGAAGTGGTTGCGACTGTTTTGCCAGCAAAGGTATAGGTTTAACCATGAGCACATTTAGTATAAAACTTTATAGTTATTATCGCTCATCTGCCGCTTATCGAGTCAGAATCGGCCTAAACTTAAAGCAGATTGAGCATAGTATCGTTCCAGTCAACCTGCTAAAAAAAGAGCATAAAAACCCTGACTACTTAACTAAACAACCACAAGGATTAGTGCCCTGTTTAGAAGTCGACAATGGCCGGTTTCTAGCCCAGTCTGGGGCTATTCTGAGTTATTTAGATAAGCTATATCCCAGCTCAACATTGTTACCGCCTGCTCCCTTTCAGGCGGCTAAAATTCAAAGTTTTGTGGATATAATTGCTTGCGACATCCATCCTGTGTGCAATTTACGCATACTCAATTACCTTACAGTTGACTTAAAAGTTGATGCCCAGCAAAAATTGCTTTGGTATAAACACTGGATAGTCGAAGGGTTTGTCGCGTTAGAAAGTATGTTAGCAAAAACTCAATACTGCTTTGGCGAACAAATAACCTTAGCCGACATTTATTTGATCCCACAGGTGTATAACGCTTTGCGCTTCGAAGTTGATATGACTTTATTTCCTAAAATTATGCAGGCTTATCAAAACTGTAATCAATTGGAGGCGTTTATTAAAGCCGCACCAGAAAATCAATTAGACGCGATTTAACGCGTCTAATTGATATCTATTTTATAAATATTCGTTTTATTGATTGTGCCATATGAGCCATAAAGCAAAAACATTTCTGAACAACTCGCTTGATTCACTTATGATAATGCTCATTCAATTAGGTTAAATCCATTAGGCAATTTATGACCCTACCATTCTCAATACTTGATCTCGCCCCCATTGCCGAAGGTTCGAGCATTGCCAACGCATTTAATAACTCTCGTAAACTAGCGGTTCAAGCTGAAGCGTCAGGTTACAACCGGGTTTGGTTGGCGGAACATCATGGTATGTTTGGCGTGGCTAGTTCGGCTACGGCTGTGGTACTGGGTCACATAGCAGCCGCAACCTCTAAAATTAGAATTGGCTCTGGGGGTGTGATGTTACCTAACCATTCACCACTAGTGATCGCAGAACAATTTGGCACCTTAGCAACATTATATCCCGATCGAGTAGACTTGGGATTAGGACGTGCTCCAGGCACTGACATGGCCACAGCCAGAGCATTAAGACGTAACCTCACGTCTGAAGTCGATAATTATCCTGATGATATTCGTGAGCTTCAGCATTACTTTAGCGGGCCAACAGCGGGGCAAAATATTGTTGCTGTGCCAGGTGCGAATACACATGTACCAATTTGGTTATTAGGCTCAAGTTTGTATAGTGCCAAACTTGCTGGTCAGTTTGGACTGCCCTACTCTTTTGCTTCACATTTCGCACCAGATCAACTGTTCGATGCTATCAGTCTTTATCGCGCAACATTTCAGGCATCAGAGCAAGCTCAAAAACCTTATATGATGGCTGGCCTTATGGCGGTAGTGGCCGATAGTGACGAAGAAGCAGACTACTTATTTACCTCTGTTCAACAACAATTTATGAATTTGCGCCGCGGCGTGAATCGCCCCTTCGCCAGACCTGTGGATGACTTGTCCAAGATATGCACTGACGCTGACCAAGCGATGTTGTCAAATATATTACGTTACGCAATGGTTGGCTCAAAACAAACGGTAACCGATAAACTCAGTCAATTTATTGAAGCTACTAATGTACATGAATTAATTGTGTCAATGCCGATCCATGATGCTAATGCACGTTTAAAAAGTGTGCAGTTACTGGCAGAAACAGGTCTGATGAAGGTCTGCTAATTTGTCATTCAAATCCATCTAGATATCTAGATGGATTGATATATGCTAACAAGCGAATTCAGTAAAGCTAGCCCGATGAATATCAACTATTTCCACTGAAACAAATACACTTTTTAGACCTAATGTCTTAAGAGGCTCAAGCACGGCATTTGATATTTCCGTCTTTTGCTCGTCACTGCGCCCACTTAAAATATGTGCAGACACATGTAGAAAATCTTTATATTTATCGTGTAAACGAAACTTAGGACGAGGCTCAATACGGAGTTTAATTGCTTCAGTAGGGAAATGGCCACTCGCCTTAGCTCCTTCAAACACTTTATCCATAAGGCTATCTGAATCAATCTGTTGCATCAAAGATTCACCGTATTCGATTACAAAACTTGGCATGTTTAACGTTCCTGCTAGTTGAATTACTTTAGCGATTATAGCTTGATACAAGCTGATGTAGGCAACTAGATAGTAGTTATATCTGATTGCGTAATGATTTAAGACGGTTTACAACAATTTCAAGCTTTCAAAAATCGAAGAATATCCGCTGATACTCGCTTTACATCCTCAACCATAGGCATGTGTCCGAGGTCTTCATAAATATGGGTTTTCGAATTAAGCATGGTTTTCCACTGGGTGTAATCGGCCACTGGTAAGAGTTTGTCGTTAAGCCCCCAAATCAACATGGCATTAGCATAGTCAAAGCGAAAATCATTAGGGTAAAAATCTAGACACCTGAAAAACTGCTTAAACATGTGGGTATATTGCTCTCGCTTATCGATGTACTGCCTGGCCAATGCACGTAAAATGAACTTTGGTACATAGGGTGGTTTTGCCATGATTAGGTCATAGAAATCAAAAAAATCCTGTTCAACTTTATGTGAAAATGGATTGATTTGATTGTCTATCATGTAGTGGGCAAATTCTGATTTGGCGCCTGCTGGATCGATCAATACAGATTTTTCAATTCTATCTGGTATATCAATTATTAGTTTGGCCGCCATCAGCCCTCCCATGGAATTGCCAATTATGCTAAAACGTGAAATCTGCAATTTATCCAACAAAACCAATAACATTTTGCACTGACTGGGCACCGAGTAGTCATGACTCGGATGATAAGCCGTTTGACCATGGCCTTTAATGTCGGGAATAAGCAAGTGATAATGTGCTGAAAATCTCTTGGCAAAACGGTTCCAAACATAACTATCTCTACTAAAACCGTGTAACAGCACCAGCACAGGTTTATCGTCATTAAAATGTTGTGTGTTGCTAAGGTAAAACACTTCAAGTTCATTAATGACTGTACTGTGACAACCCAGTCCAGCTAGTTTAGCTTCTATACGATTAATCATAGAAAAAAGTGACTTAGTCAGCGACATACGACGCTGTCTGGTTGATAACATCATTATCAACCCTATAATCAGCGCCATAATTAAAACAAACTTCATAGATACTTCCTGATCATTATTTAGAGTAATAATTTGCTCTAGATGATTAATTCTTAATGTGTAAACTATTGGCTAATAATGCAATACCATCAGCAAATTTACCTTCATTCATGCCAGCAAACCCCAAACGAATATAATTATCTCCTTCACTATTTTTATTCAGCTGAAATTGTTTTTCGTGTTGAACATAGATACTCATTTGTTGACACTTTTCAGCTAACTTCTGAGCGCTGGGTGGAGCTTGATTAACATTTTTACTCTGTTTCAATTTCACCCAAAGCGCCATACCGCCATCTGGAATATCAAACTCAAAACAGTCATATTGTTTTAACACCGCAATAGCATGATCTCTGCGCTGCAGATTGAGCCGAGTTGTGCGCCTTAAATGCCGTTCAAAACCACCATTTGACATCCATTTGGCTAAAGCTGCTTGCATCAAAACATTGCTTTTATGACAAATCATTAGACGATATTCAGTTACCGCTTTTGCCATGGCTTTACTTACCGCCATAATACCGATTCTGGCACCGGGAAACATAATTTTTGAGAAAGTAGACAGGTAAATAACCAGTTGTGCTGGGTCCTGCGTAGCGAGAGGAGCAAGAGGTTGGCAACGATAGTGGAATTCATGGTCATAATCATCTTCTACGATAGGAATACTATGCCTAACAGCTAGCTGATAGATGGCCATTCTGCGACTGATTGTTAAGGTCACAGTCGTAGGATATTGGTGCAAAGGCGTTAAGTAAATTAATCTAACATTGCCTTTTAGAATTTGTATCTCTAAGTCATCTGGGCACATTCCCTGGTCGTCTTGCTTTACACCCACCAGCTCAGCGCCAGTGCTGCTAAATACAGACATAGCAGGTGGATACCCTAACCCTTCAACGGCCACTTTATCGCCTGTCTGTAATAATAATTGAGCCACGATAAACAGTGCTTCTTGTGAACCATTAGTGATCACCACTTCTCGTTCAGTAATCGCTCTGGACTTACGCAGATAGCGCTTAATTTGCTCGATCAATTCAGGCGTACCGGCACTTTGCCCATAACTCAATTCAACAAGTTGTGGCCTAGACAAAACATCAGACATACAACGCTTAAATTCGTCAAAAGGGAACTGCGTCAAATCAGGCTGACCACCAGCAAAGTTGTACTCACAATCACTGGCGGGATAAGTCGGCAATTGACTACCGGAGCGCACAAAACGGTAATTAGTAGGATGACTCGAATCGTTAACTTGCGCCAAGGTAGAGCTCCGTTCTATGGGCAAATTATGCACCACTTTATAACCCACTCTTTGGATTGATTCTATCCAACCTTCAGCCACCAGTTCAGCTAAAGATTTCATCACTGTATGCCTATTTACGCCTAAGTCTTGGCTTATAGATTTGACCGATGGCAACTTATCACCGGCGGTCAGTTGTCCTTGTTTAATGGCATTTCTAACCGTTTCTGCAAGTTGCAAATATTTGGCTTGTGAACTGTTTGCATTATGTAGTTTAAATACTTTCATTGGTCTAGTTAAAAACTCCTTACTGGTTGATTAAATTAGACCAAAATACAGCAATAATAGCGAATCTTAATAAACAGGAGAAAATAATGGCTCTAGAATCGATTATGTTAGAAGACGAATACGTGGCCCTTAAACCGATGCAAACTTGTCATATAGAAGATTTGTATCGTGCTGGAAAAGATCTTTCCATTTGGCAATGGACCACAGCAAAATATTGCGAAACCTTAGACGCAACCAAATTATGGGTGGAGTCGTGTCTTGAAAATTCCCGCCTTAATATGCAGCGGCCATTTGTAATAGTGGATAAAACTCAGGATAAAATTGTTGGTTCAACCAGTTATCTCAATATATTTTTGGAACATAAAGCTATTGAAATTGGGTATACATTTTTAACACCCAGCGCTCAAAGAAGTTACGTTAACCGTCGCTGCAAATTATTACTCCTTACTCACGCATTTGAAACACTCAATCTCAACAGAGTGGCGTTACAAACACATGAAAAAAACCAGCGTTCAAGGACAGCCATTTTGGCTATAGGTGCAACCTATGAAGGCATTCACCGTAATTGTCGTATTCAACAAGATGGCACTATTCGTAGCAGTGTGTTTTACAGCATTATTAAACCCGAATGGCCACTTGCTAAGTCAGCACTGCTAGCCAAATTGACTAAACCTGTCATCGAAAACACCAAGGTATAAAGACAATATGTTTACACCTAATAAATTCAAAATGAATGAAATAACCGATAAACATGAATTTATTCAGGAGTATGGTTTTGGAGTGGTGATTTCGGCTGATAACGGACTATCAGCCACTCATTTACCCTTTGTGTTAAAGGCTGATGAAGGCGAGAAAGGTGTGTTGTATGCCCACTGTGCAAAAGCGAATTCTCATTGGCATACTCTAGAAGGACAGAATGTATTGGTCATATTTACAGGCCCACATGCTTACATCTCTCCCAGTTGGTATAAGACTCAACCTGCGGTGCCAACTTGGAATTATACTGCGGTTCACGCTTATGGCGTTGCATCCTTGCTTAATCCCCAAGAGACATTAACAGCAGTAGACGAAGTCGTTAAAAAATACGAACCACAATTGTTAGTTTCGCGAGACATAGTCACTGATCAAATCAAACAAAAGTTGTTAGCCGGCATAGTGGGTTTTAAAGTCGAATTAACAACAATTGAAGGGCAATTAAAGCTAGGACAAAACAGAAGCCAAGAGGATCAAGCAGGCATTTACAAAACCCTTTCCAATTCACAAAACTTGTCTGATTTGGCCCTCGCTAAGTATATGTATAAGCAAAATATAGGCGTGAAAAATTTGTAAAACGGTTTAAGGTTGTTTCTATATTTATTGACCGATACCCACACTTAGCATTATAACTAATAACGCTAGGAATGGCTGACCAGTTTGCATATTAAAGCGTAAGACAACTGGCAAATCTAAAATCACACATTGGAGGTTTTCATGAAAAGAGTCACTGGCATCGGTGGGATCTTCTTCAAAGCAAAAGATCCCGCTAAATTACAAGCTTGGTACAAGCTTCATCTTGGTGTGGATGTTCAGGATTGGGGTGGTACAGCATTCAATTGGGCCGACTCGGATGGCAAGCCAGTTGGCGGATCGACAATCTGGTCAGTGAGTTCAAATGAGAGTGACCAATTTGCTCCAAGCCAATCCTCATTTATGATCAATTACCGAGTAGACGACCTTCACGCTCTCGTTGTTGTGCTTAAAGAGGAAGGCTGTAACGTGCTCGATAAAATTGATGACTCAGAATACGGTAAATTTGCTTGGGTTATCGACCCTGAGGGTAATAAAGTCGAGTTATGGCAACCACCTGCTGGTCAATGAAATCAATTTAGTAAAAAAATAAGGTAATCCTAAGTGCCTAGTTAATACTCGCAGCGGACTATTTCTCTATTTCAACGATGACCTCTGGTGAACAATCAATAAATTTATATGCCTTTTGTCTATTTGAATGATTAAAAAAAGCATGTTCTATATTTGATTCTGAAGTCATTAACAGCAATCCCTGCACCAATCTGTAAATTTTTTGGTTATCGTCTGAGATCAAAATAGCTGTTCTACATTTATTTGGAACAGCGATGTGGTCATTTAACAAATCACCAAATTCACTCAGTCTATACAACTCACCTTCAATATTAGTGCAGTGTATGAGGTTGTATATTGAATTCATGCCTTGCGAGTAATTTTTATCCTCTCTAAGATTATGGATAGTAGAAATCATGTCTTGGAAATTGATCTTCCCTCGAACTATAGAGACTACTATGTTTTCGTTGGTAAAAATACGTTAGGTAATAGATGAACTATTCACAATAACATCCAAATAGAAACAGAGACTTTACTCTAAGGTAACAAAAAACAGCGTAAAAACAATATCCACGATTAAGCCAGTCTCAAATTAATCATGGTCAGTAAATTAAGTCTTAGGTGCTTAACTAAAATTTAGTTTTATCACAAAAACAATCGAGTGTTAGAATACAAGACTCATAGTATTATTGGGACAAGTGATGAAGTTTATTGTTTTCGTTGTGGTTATTGCATTAGTGATTTTTTACTTTGCTAGAAGCTCGGTTAATAAAAAAGAAGCGGTTGAAAGTATTGCTATAGGAAAAGATTTTTTAACAAAAAATAAGACTAATCAAGATGTAGTAGAAACGGCGTCTGGTTTGCAATATCAAGTACTACAAAAAGGCCAAGGAAATACGCACCCAAGTGCCAGTTCTAGTGTAAAAGTGCATTACCATGGTTTGTTATTAGACGGCTCTGTGTTTGATAGTTCAGTAGAGCGAGGTGAACCTATCAGTTTCCCTTTAAATCAAGTTATAAAGGGCTGGACAGAAGGGGTTCAGTTGATGGTTGTTGGAGATAAGTTTAAATTTTTCATTCCATCTGAATTAGCTTATGGCAACAGATCGACTGGAAAAATAACGGCGGGTTCTTTACTTATTTTTGAAGTCGAGCTGTTAGAAATAAACTAAGATCTATTTTTCAAGAAGGTATTCTTGAACCAATTGAGAATACCTTCCTGACTGTTTTAAATGATCTAAAGCATTTTGCCATTGCTGGATAATGTCATCTGAAATATTCTTAGAGAAAGCCAGATAACCTTCTGAATTAGTTAATAATACGGGTGTTTTTTTAATATCTTGAGGTGAAATACCTGCACCTTTGAGCCTTTCCGACAAGGATAAAACTGAGGTGATAGTTAAACTCACTCTTTTCAAGGCTAACATTCGAAAACATGCTTTATAGCTGACATTGCTAATTAGGTTTTTAAAACCATTTTCACGTAAAAACGTCTCATGTACACCACCGTTAAGCACACAAATTTGATTACCTTAGCATCGTCTAATGTCTGAATTCCACTTGGCGCACTACTCAATTCATAAAAATACGATTGATCGCTTTGCAGTGGCCCCACCCATTTGACGGTATTTTCACGATTTGGATTTCTGCTGACATTAAAAAAAACATAGTTGTCTTCATTCTGAACGTAGAATAGACCTCGCTTAAAGGGAACTGTTCTAAATACTTTTGGATAGTTCAGATAAGTCATCATTTCCCTAGCAAGTTCTATATTGAACGCTCGTCTCCCCCCTGCTTTTTTGCCTCGTAAATCCCCATTTTCATGCTTATAAGTTTGTCCTTCAACATTGTGTGTTATGAATTGAAGCTGCGACGCATTTGCGATTTCCATCCAAAAACACATAATCATTCCCAAAATAACGATTCGGGTAATAGTCATAAATCTCCCTATTTACTTGTGAATTTTCAGCGTAGTTACAAACTACAGAATATCAGTTTTGCTATATATACTAGCAATCACTTCTCATAAAACGCGAACTTTACGCACATATGGAACAGTTGATCTTTTTGGGCACTTTAAATGTTTGCCAAGTTGCTGTCATACCATCAAACATCATTATTTGGTTAACACTGGCAACACCATAATCGCACAACACTTTAATCGCCTCTAAGGCTTGCATTGCGCCTATAATACCCACCACAGGAGACATCACTCCTGATTCTACACAGCTTAAATTTTGTTCGCCAAAATAGGCACTAACACAAGCATAACAAGCTGATTTTTCAGCCGGCACTATGTTCATTAATTGACCTTCCATACGAATGGCTGCACCTGAAACCAAAGGTTTACCTAACTGGTAACATGCTTGATTAAGAGTGTTTCTGCTGGTCAGGTTATCTGTGCAATCTAACACTAAATCGAGTGATTCAATCAGTTCAAGGTAATTGTCTAACTCAAGACGTTTTTGTATGACATGTATTTTGATATCACTGTTCATTTGTTCTAGTGATGCCTTAGCTGACAAACACTTATTGATACCAACATCTGCCTCAGCATGTAAAATTTGACGTTGTAGATTGGTTTTTTCAACCTTATCATCGTCGATTAAGGTTATTTCACCTACACCAGCTGCAACTAAATACTGCGCAGCAGCACAACCCAAACCTCCTACTCCAACAATCAATATTTTTGCATTGAGTAGGATCTCTTGTTTGTCTAAATCAAAATTAGGTAACACTATTTGCCGGTTGTAACGCATGGCTTGTTCAGTGGTGAGATATTTAGTGGACACGTGGTAATTATAATTTAATGGTTAATGAATAGGGAGTTGTACCATTTGAACACTACTCTCGCAATAAGCAACCTACTGGCTCATTCTGCCAGTTAATATTTACGCCTGTTAATATCGGGTAAAAACAGTAGTTCAAAACATCAATCAGTGCAGTTAAACTTTATGCTTGCTAAGCTTTAGTACTTACGGCCAAATCAGTTTTGATCTAGTATCAATTGCAAAACTTTAACCAACAATAAGGAGAATTAAATGAATGAACAGCAGGAAGATAATTATTGGGGAATGCCGTTAAAGACCTATTGTATGTTACTTCATTTAAGCCAACTCTCTAGCATCATTGTGCCTGGCTTAGGTTTTGTGCTGCCTATCGTTATGTGGGCCACAAACAAAGATAAAAATGAAGAAATAGATCGCCACGGAAAAGTCACATTAAATTGGATGATCAGTTTGTTCATCTATTCCCTTGTTTGCGTAGTATTGTGGATAGTTTTAATAGGTATGTTAGGCTTTTTTGTTTTAGTTATATTGAATCTAATATTTGCGATTGTGGCAGCCGTCAAAGCGAATAATGGAGAGTTATGGGTGTACCCTCTTAGTATTCAATTCTTCAAGGTCTAAAAACTAACTCGTTATCTCTAAACGCTCGTTTTCGAGCGTTTTATATCAAGTAGACAGCCATGCACACACAAGTCGTGATTAAACCCTTTGAACCAGCCCTTGCTGAGCATTTTGAAACCATTAACAAACAATGGATTAACGATATGTTTGTGTTAGAAACTATCGACCACCAAGTACTCGAAGATCCACAAAGTCATATTATCGATAAAGGCGGTAAAATATGGTTTGCTGAACACCCTACCCTTGGCGTTGTTGGCACATGCGCATTCTGGAATAAGGGTGATAACAGCTTTGAATTGACCAAAATGGGTGTTTTAAAATCAGCAAGAGGACTAAAAATAGGTGAGATTTTACTGCAGTATGTACTCAATGAAGCTAAATCATTAGGGATAAACAAGCTATTTTTGCTCACCAACGCAAAATGCGAGTCAGCTATCCATCTATACCAAAAAAATGGCTTTGTGCATGATAAAAATATTATGCAGGATTATGGGCAGAACTACGCTAGGTGTAACGTAGCTATGCTGTACAAAGATTAATAATCTCTATCACGAAGAAGAATTATCACGGCGCTTAGCTTTGTATTGATTATGTTGGGGATGCAGCGTTTTCCCCAAAATATGTTCATCTTGAACAATCACATTTGACGCATTGCCCACTATCAAAGGGTCAGCGCCACGTATAACGTGCGTGTCTTTGTTAGGATAGGACAAACTGGCCAGAAAATGATGCATACAGTTTAATCTTGCACGCTTTTTATCGTCCGACTTTACTACCATCCAAGGCGCGTCGGCGGTATCAGTATAGAAAAACATGGCTTCTTTAGCTTCCGTATAATCATCCCACTTTTGCGTCGCCTGTTTATCAATAGGACTAAGTTTCCATTGTTTTAGTGGGTCGGTTTCCCTTTTTAAAAACCTACGTTGCTGTTCTTCCGGGGTCACCGAAAACCAAAATTTATACAGTCTAATACCGCTTCTGACTAACATTCTTTCTAAATATGGAGTTTGCCGCATAAATTCTAAATAATCATTAGGTTGGCAAAAATCCATGACTCTTTCGACTCCAGCTCGGTTGTACCAGGAGCGGTCAAATAAAACGATTTCGCCTTCAGTAGGAAGATGTTTAACGTATCGCTGAAAGTACCATTGGCCAAGTTCGGTTTCACTGGGTTTTTCAAGGGCAACCACACGGCAACCCCTAGGATTTAGATGCTCCATAAAACGTTTGATAGTACCGCCCTTTCCTGCTGCATCGCGACCTTCAAACAGGATCACCACTTTTTGCCCTGTTTCTTTTACCCATTTTTGGACTTTAAGTAACTCAACCTGCATCTGCTTTTTTTGAGATTCGTACGCCTTCTTAGAAATTTTTGTATTATACGGATACTCGCCAGAACGAAATGATTGAGCGATAAATTCTGGGTCATGACGATGTTCTGCAAGCTCATGTAATGAAGCGCCCTTTACCTGTTGGGAAATAATGTCATTCTGCTCAGTTGTTGGTTGAGGAATTGGTTCGTTACCGTTCAGTTGAGTCATGCTTTCTCCAGTATGAATGTTCTATTTGGTTATCTATACCAATATATCAGTCATACCAGGTCTTGATAGAATGGCTTAGCCATCTATTGACCTACATCAATGCCAAGCATTAAAGACTGGGAAAGAACGTGTTTTAGGCATTCTACAATTACTATGAATGGCTTAAATATCTATTTCCTTTACAAGTTATTATCTAGATAATTAGTCACTAAATGTTGAATTCAACTATACGATTCTAGTTGTAAAAACACTCAGCATCCCCGATACCAGAGTTCAAAATAGGCAGGTAAATTTTAGTAAAACGTCATTTAATATAATTGAGTATTACTAAAAACTATAGAGAAAATTGGTTTCCTAGGGACTCACTAGGGTCTTGCCTTGCCAATTTTCTATTATCTTGTCGTAGCTCCCATTTATCTTCATTAAACGTAGCTGAGCATCAAAGGCATCTCTAATTTTTTTAAGTTTGTTTTTTGCAGAGAACGCCACATAGGAGGGTATAACCTGTATATCTGCGGTATGTTTTTTTATCATCGGGAATTGGTGTTTTTT
>NZ_CAJWCF010000037.1 GCF_913020055.1 uncultured Paraglaciecola sp.
GATACCTAACCGATTGTTAAACTTAGCAATAATTCATGCGCCTGTGAAATCGGCCTGAGCCAAGTGCATAGGCATGTAACCTTTTTACCCATCAGGTTGTGACTACTTATCCGCCTCATATTTTTCAATTTTCTTAATCATATACAACTAAAGTTCAATTGTGATAAACGCCTATTAAAAGCTAGTCTATAGACAGTTTTTTGAAGAATTTTAAATTGTCCAATAAGTGAATTAAAATGATTAAGCAGATAATTGACTCGTCTATGGCTGACATATCAAATGCTAAAATTTTACTGGTTGATGACGACCCTCTGAATACTGCTATATTAAGCAAATCACTCGAGTTATTTGACAACGTATATTCTGTTCATTCCGGCCAAGATGCAATTGAGTTTTGTCATAAAATACTACCAGATTTAGTGCTATTGGATGTGGTGATGCCGCATTTAGATGGGCATATCACCTGCCAAATACTCAGAACAATAGATGGCATGGAAAACTGTCCAATTATTTTTTCCACGTCACTATCTGGTATTGAAGACGAAATTAAATGTTGGGAGGCAGGTGGAAATGATTTTGTCTCTAAACCCGTCTCACCGCTTACTCTGTTAATGCGAGTACAATCACATATTAGGCTAAAATTACAATGTGATGAGCATAAGTCTATGGCTATTTTTGATAGTTTAACAGGGCTGCGCAATAGACATTTTTTTGATGGTTATTATCAACAGCAAATACATTTAAGCCTTCGCAACAAAACCGATTTATCGTTACTTGTTATAGATATAGATTACTTCGAAAACTACAAAGAGTATTATGGTCATGCGAAAGGTGATTCATGCTTGATATTAATGGCTAAGATGATTTCTGAACTATTGCATCGCCCTACCGATGTTGTTGTTCGTTATAACGGCGAAAAATTTGTGATTATATTACCCAACACTGATATTCAAGGTGCGAGGTTTATAGCAAACGAAATGATTAATCAATTTGCAAAAGAAGGTCTTCCAAACTCGCAATCTCCGCAGGGAATAATAACTGTAAGGACAGGTTTAGCCTCGTTTGCAACAAGCAAGGATGGAGAGGACATTCTTACGTTAGCTAACCAACGTCTGTCTTCGGTTAAGAGTGCTTGCCAAAGTGCCTGTGCCTAAAGTATCACTTTAGGCCATTAAAAACTGATCTCGCCCATTCTGCTTAGCAGCATATAATTTTTTATCCGCCTGTTCGATTACCTTTTCAGTTTCACGGGAGCCTTGTTCAACAATAGCACCACCAATACTGATAGTTAGCTTTTTAAAAGTAGAACCTGCATGTGTTAAATTAAGTTCTCGAATGACTTCAACTAAATGTTCACCAACATATTGCACACCCTTTGCATCTGTATTCGGTAAAACAACCACAAACTCTTCGCCACCGTAACGAGCAACGCAATCGGTGGGTCTCTTAGTAGCTGAAGAGGGAGCTGCAGCCACCACTTTTAAACAATCATCACCTTTAAGGTGGCCATAAGTGTCGTTGTATTGTTTAAAATAATCGATGTCTATCATCAACAAACCTAACGGTGTTTTATTCCTAGCAGCTAACTCAGATTGTTCCAGAAAATAGGTATCAAAAAAACGCCTATTATGAATTTGAGTTAAGCCATCAGAAGTGGCTAACCGCTTTAATTCATCTGTTAATATTTTAACCGACAAGTGGGCATTAATTCTGTGGCGTAAGGTTTTAACCGAAAAAGGTTTACTGATAAAATCAACACAACCAGCATCCCAACATTCATCTTCCGATTGAGGGTCAGAAGCGGCAGTAATAAAAATGACTGGGATATCTTTTGTAATAACGTTTTTTTTCAAAACATCATAAGCTTCCAACCCGCTCATACCCGGCATATTAATATCCATAAGCACTAAATCTGGTGGAGTACTTTCGCAAAAATCAACTGCTGCTTGGCCATCAGATACATGGTGTGCGTCATAACTATCAGCCAAAGCCTGCGTAGAAATAGTTGCACTGATAAGGTCGTCTTCGACCACCAAAACAACTATTTTTTGTGAAGAAATTGTTTTGGTAACTAAGGAATCTGACAAGATAATACACTCCTAAAAACAGGGTAATCATAGTTTCAATATACGAAAGTAACCATATCTTTCAAGATTAACATATTTGCTTTAAAAAGTTGATTAGCCAAAAAGATGAGCATTTTAACGCCCAGATAAACCATATAAATATTACTGCCGATGATTGGTTAATTATGATGTTTTGATTAGGTTAACCTTGGTACAACATTATTCTTCTATGAAAAACTTGTAGATCTACTTAACTATTTTTGAACCAGATTATCACCTTTGGCAACCATAGACGTGCCGTCAAATGTCCATTGGTTAATTATTTCAGCGAGATCTCCCTGCTGTTCCATTTCTTCTAAAAGCTTAGGAAGCTGAATTATGAGCTCAGAATAATATTTAGATTTTTTTGAGAGATACAAATAAGCATTGGTCTGGTGGAATACAAACTGAGGTTTAACTTTGCCAAACACTTTTTTTTCATTCAACAAATAAACTAGCCCTCGCTCTGAAGTAGCTAGATAGTCAATACGCTTCAATAACAACATATCCAAAGCCTTAACATTATCGAGCAAAGGGATTTTGTAAATATCAGTTTGATTATCGAAATTTTCACCATAAAAGGCACTGCTAATATAGCCGACTGTATGCCCTTTCAATTCCCCTAATGAACTGACCGTTTTAGCACTTTTGAGACTCACTATCATAAAGGAGGGCTTTGTGATTAGTGTGATTTTTTTTACCTAATTCATTAGCAGCTTTACTCTCAATCAAAATCGCAAGGTCAGCCTTTCCACTTCTAATCGTTCGCATAAACCTCGTTGCTGGCACTGGAAAAACATCTAATTTGAAGGCTGAAATTTGATTGATTTTATTAACAAGCTCTACCTGAGTCCCGGTTAACTTCCCCTCTGAATCGAAGTAGGCGTAAGGAGTTAAAATAGGGGCTACGAAAGAAATATCCGGAGCGGCTTTAACGTTGATAACACAACAAGCCGTTAACATAACAACTAACACAACATGTTTAATTACAGTTCTCAATAAATGTCCCAACTCTATGACTACAAACTCTTTACTTATCTGTGGATAAACACTTTACAGTAACGTGAAAAATATACTTGTCGAATTATGACATTAAATTTTCACCTAAACTTTTAGACCTAATTCGAAACACTATAAAACCATAGTACGAAACTTGGGAATCCCCAACCTTACTCTGCATCGCCTCCTACCTAGCTAATAACCCAATAATAATCACCAGTAAAATCACACACATACTCTGCCAAAACACTACTGGGTCACGCTCCATAAGAGGTGGCTTGGTTTTGCTCAGAAATGCTTTACTCGGTTGGCTTAAATCATATATAAACTCTGATAATTCCTGGTAACGTTTGTAAGGGTTAGGATGTAGTGCTTTTTTTAAAGTGTCATCTATCCAAGCTGGAATTTCTCTGTCGTCGTGCAAGGCAGTTTGATAACGGAGTTTGTTCTGGGCTGACTTGTTTCTGGCTTTGGCGACTTCTGCTCCGTATGGCAATTTACCCGTAAGCATTTGGTAGGTGATGACCCCTAATGAAAACAAATCTGAGCGAGGAGTGCCCACTTCGCCTAAAAAGTATTCTGGGGCGGTGTATTGAGCAGTACCTAAGATATTTTGGTGTTCGATTGACTGGGTCATTTCCATTAACCCCGCCACTTTGGTTGAGCCAAAATCTATAATTTTTACTACACCTGATTGGTCAATCATAATGTTTTCAGGGCGTATGTCTTGATGCAACATTTCTAATCGATGAAACGCTTGTAGACCCTTGGCAATTTGCCTCACTATTTCGCGTACACTTTGCAAACTCGGCTTTGGGTTATCAATCATCCACTGGGTTAGAGTTTGCCCATCGATAAATTCAAAGGCAGTGTACAAATAATGACGTTTACGTGTTAACTCGCGAGGTTTAAGCACATGGGCACTGCTAATCCTTTTGGCAATCCACTCCTCCATCAAAAAACGTTCTAAATAAGCGGGGTCATCTTGCAAGTCGACAGAGGGTGTTTTAACTACAATGGGAGGACTAGATTGCGTCTCATTATCTTCAACTAAATACACATGGCTGCGACTAGTGGCGTACAAATTTCGTACCACTTTAAAGCAGTCAAATTCATTCCGCACATCTAACACAGGCAGGAAAGGCAACTCGGTGAGTTGTTGCATTCTCTCATTCAAATCTTGACTAGGCAGTGAATCAATTCGCACAACTTGCGCAGTGAGGTTGTCGGTGCTGCCAATTTTATAAGCAGTATCCACCAAAAGCTTAGCCACATCATTTATCTCGATTTGAGAATCAGTTACAGCAGATAACAAAAAATCGTTGCTGACATGTTCATATACTCCATCAGTTGCAAATATAAATATGTCATCTTGCTCAATGACAAAGGATTGATAGTCGTATTCCAACTGTGGATATATGCCCATTGCGCGGCTCAGGTAACTTTGTTCACTGGAAACCCAAGTGCGGTGATCATCAGTAAGCTGCTCTAGCTCGCCATTACGTAAACGATAGATTCGGCTATCACCCAAATGGAATATGTGTGCAGTAGTTGATTTGATAATCATCGCACTTAAGGTACACACATAACCTTTATTCTTATCAAATCGGTGTTCACTTTTTTGACTTTGTGAATGCAACCACGAATTGCTAGCGGTGAGCACTTGGTCAGCAGATTTCTTAACCGACCAAGTTTCGGAGGTACAAAAATAATCATCCAGCAAGCCTCTTACTGAAGCTTCACTGGCAATATGACTCACTTCGCTGCTGCTTATACCATCGGCAATCGCAATTGCAATTCCTTTGGAAGACAACAAAGGCTCTTTGGGTACCAACACGCCATAAAAATCCTGATTGATGTCTTTGCGACCTTTATCAGAATATTGTCCAACCGATATAGCTATAGCGTCAGACATGTCAGTGGTCCCCATTAACATAAGCTGATTGATAAAAACTAGTAACTTTTATAAGGCAAAAATTTACCTGACATGGTGATCTTAACTCTATCACCTTTAGGATCTTCTTTACGGCTTAGGTCCATATCAAAATCAATCGCGCTCATAATACCGTCACCAAACTCTTCGTGAATAAGCGCTTTAAAGGTCGTACCGTAAACGCTGATTAACTCATAAAACCGGTAAATCAATGGGTCTGTTGGTACTGCTGTGGGTAATGAACCTTTATAAGGCACTACTTGTAATTGAGCCACCGCCGCTTCAGGCAAGTCTAACAATTCGCCAACTATGCAGGCTTGCTCAGCGGTTAACGTCATCTGCCCTAATAAAGCAGCGGTAGTCCATTCTTTACTTTGGCCTACAGCCTCGGCAAGTTGTGGCCAAGTCAGGTTTTTAAGTTGTTTTTGTAGAATAATTAATTCTGTTACTTCATTGCGATTCATTACATAACTCTCTTAATATATACAATTAACAAATAATACTTGCTGCCAACAGGTAATAGGCTGTTGAGCCATACCTGCGACAACAAATACCAAAGGGGAATTAAGCACTAGCCTTTTTACTCTCACGCACGTGAGTATAATAAATAGGTAAGCCTACTAATAAGAAACCACCAAACAAGTTGCCCAATACAGTTGGAATTTCATTCCATAATAGATAATCAGAGATAGCGAATTCCCCACCCATGATCATAGAGAATGGGAAAAGGAACATATTCACAATTGAATGCTCAAATACCATAAAGAAGAACAACATAATAGGCATCCACATGGCTGCCATTTTAGCGCCTGCAGAAGTAGAGATCATGGCGCCAACCACCCCCATAGATACCATCCAGTTGCATAACATGCCGCGAATAAAGATAGTAAACCAGCCGCCAATTCCTTGCTCTTTATAGCCAAGTGTTCTTGATTCACCAATTGAGGCTACTTTTTCAGCAATGACACCACCATCAATCTGATAACCATATGTCAGTATAAAAGATGCAAAGAATGCTGTAGTGAGCGCTCCTCCAAAGTTTCCACAGAAAACCAGCCCCCAATTTCTAAGCATGCCATTCACTGTACAGCCTGGTCTTTTGTCGATAACGGCAAGAGGCACTAAAGTAAACACACCTGTTAATAAGTCATACTTCATCAAATAAAGCATGATAAAACCAACAGGGAAAAGCACAGATCCAAGTATAGGGCTACCGGTTTTTATAATGACTGTAATGGCAAAAAATGCAGCCAACGCAAGAATGGCGCCCGCCATAAATGCTCTAATTAACGTATCTTTGGTGGACATAAAAATTTTCTGTTCACCCGCGTCTACCATTTTGGTAGCGAACTCTTTTGGTTCTAAATAAGACATTACTTTCCTCTCTCATTTTTATTAATGTTATTGACGTTTTTAGAGCCAAAAAAACGTCCATTAACGCATCAGAATTCTCTAATGAGTTAATGGACGTCGTTATCCAATTGAATCTTTTATTTTTAGGTCATCATTGACCTTGACTCACACAGGTAAAAGCAAACTTCGAGCCAAAAACAATGAGACTTCATCTCAACTCAAAATGGCTTATTCAACGGGGGCTGGAGAAGCTAAAGTTATTTAATGGAATATAAGAAAGGGTTAAATCACTCCAAAATCGAACAAACACGCACCCTAAAGGTGCATGTTAATCTAACTATGGTATTAGTTTTATTCAGACGGCTCGATTTTGTCTTGGGTCTTATTCTGGAAATCACTGGCATCATTACGCTGACGTAATTGGCCTTCTGGCGCACCCCAACTGCGATTCACCATTTTTCCGCGCTGCACAGCCTCTCTAGCATCAATCTGTTTGGCCCAGCGCAGCAAATTTGTATAAGACGTTACATCTAAAAATTCAGCAGCTTCATATAATTTGCCTAACACCATTGCGCCGTACCACGCCCAGATAGCCATATCAGCAATAGTGTATTCGTCACCACAGATATACTCTTTATCGGCTAACTGAAGATTTAATACATCCAGCTGGCGTTTCACTTCCATCGCATAACGATCGATAGGGTATTGGTATTTCTCTGGCGCATAAGCGTAAAAATGTCCAAAACCACCACCTAACATAGGCGCACTGCCCATTTGCCAAAATAACCATGACATACACTCTGGCTTTTTAGCAGGGTCGCTAGGCAAAAAGGCATTAAATTTCTCTGCCAAGTACAATAAAATAGCCCCTGACTCAAATACTCGAGTAGGTGGGTTAGTACTGTTGTCCATTAACGCAGGTATTTTTGAATTAGGGTTGATAGCAACAAAATCACTGCCAAACTGCTCACCTTCCATGATATTCACTATGTACGCATCATATTCGGCCCCAGTAAAACCAGCCGCCAATAACTCTTCTAACATAACAGTGACTTTTACGCCGTTGGGCGTAGCCAAAGAATGTAGCTGCATTGGGTGTTTACCTACTGGTAACGTTTTATCGTGGGTAGCGCCAGCTACAGGCCGATTGATATTGGCAAATTTTCCACCACTACCGGCTTCCCAAGTCCATACTTTTGGTGGGACATAAGTTGCATCTGTCATATTAAGGATTCCATTTGATATACGTTGATGAGAGATAAGTAAGCTTAAACGTCATTAATCTTTCAGTTTATATGGGATTAAAACCTCAAAGATAAAGCACTACAACAAAAACTAGGCATAAAACGAAAAAGGGCTTCAAATAATTGAAGCCCTTAATACAAAAACCTGACCAACCACTAAGGTTAGTATTCCCACCAAGACTGTTGCCACCACTCTAAAAACTCTTCGAAGTCGATAGAGCCGTCACTATTCTTATCAATTAGGCCAAACCCTTCTTTAACGTGGCTTGCTTTAGTTTTCGGTGACAATACCGTTAACAACTCAATAAACTCTCTAAAGCCAATTTCGCCGCTGCCATCAGTATCAAAGAAGTCAAACTCTTTACGAGCTTCTGCAATTTTTTCTGGAGATAATGCTTTTTCAGACATAGTTTCTTCAACCTTTATTTTAATAGGGTAAGTCTAACGCTTATAACAAGTAGGTGTCTATGAGCTATTAGTATTAGTGCAGATAAACGGTTGATTAATCACCCATTACTGTTACCCATAGCAGTCCGCTGAGCTCGACGAGCTGCAGCCTTTTGCTGACGCCTTAACTTGATCGCCTTGCGGGCTTCCAACCCTAGATGTTCCTCATCACGCTCGAGGGCTAAACGCACTTGTTTTTCACGCTCTCTAAAACGAGCTAGTTGTTCTTCGCTATGTTTACCGTGACACTTAGGACAGCTCACCCCCGCTTCAAAAACGGTACTTTGTTTGTCTTCTTCGGTGATAGGCAAACGACAGGCATAACACTGGTCGTAATGACTTTTCTCTAAATCGTGATTCACCGCCACGCGGTTATCAAACACAAAACAGTCGCCTTCCCAAAGGGTATTATCTTTAGGTACTTCTTCTAAATACTTAAGAATGCCACCTTCAAGATGATATACCTCATCAAAGCCCTGCTCTTTTAAATAGGCTGTTGATTTTTCACAGCGAATACCACCGGTGCAAAACATCGCAACTTTTTTATTTTTGTTTGGATCTAGGTTGTCTTTCACGTACTGGGGAAACTCACGAAAAGACTCAGTGTTAGGGTTCACTGCGTGTTTAAAGGTACCAATTTCAATTTCGTAATCGTTACGAGTATCAATCAGCAACACCTCAGGATCAGAAATTAATTCATTCCAATCAGCAGGTTTAACGTAAGTACCCACTGTCTTGCGAGGGTCGATACCTTCAACTCCCATAGTCACTATTTCTTTTTTAAGTTTAACCTTAGTTCGATGAAAAGGCTGGGTGGCATCGAGGGATTCTTTAACCGATATAGGGTTCAACCGGTCATCGGCATTCAGCCATTCAAGCAAGGCATCAATAGTCTGACGAGAGCCAGAAACGGTGCCGTTAATCCCCTCTTCGGCCAATAACAAAGTCCCTTTGATATCATTCGACTCCATAAACTGAAGTAAGGGCTGACGGAGTTCTTTGAAATTTTCAAGAAAGACAAATTTATATAACGCACAGACGACGTATTTTGATGATTCAGACATATCTACTACCTTGCGAGTTGGGGCGTAATCCCAGAGCAAAAAATTGGAGCGCGATGGTAGCAGGTTGCAGGGTTTTGCGTCAATGCTAGCGTCGTCATAACACGTGTATGTTATGACAAAGGGAGTGCAAAAGAGTAAAAGCGTCGGCTTTGTGTAGCTATTACAAGTGTATGAGGCGGCTGGATCAACGCGAAAGCCGTCCCATCAAGCGTGTTTTTTTGCGGGCGAACATGACACTTTTGTTATGTGTAGGTTCAAAGCACTTTATTTACAGATTGCTTTATTATAAAACCTAATAGCACTATGCAAACTAGGGTAACGATAGCCATTGGTACATTACTAGCCATTACTAATATTACGGCTGAGATTAAGAAAGTAATTGCAATAATAGCTGCCCCAATTACTCTAGTTTTTGGTATAGCTAACAATGCTCCACCAAATAACTGAATAGTACCAAATACAATTAAAATTGGATTAGTAAAACCATATTGACCAAAAAATTCCACTTCCTGTTGCATAAGCATAACCTTTGTTACACCTGAGGACACAGCTAGAAAAATTAAAATAGCTAAAATCAAATTAAAAAACATTTTCATATTATCTCCCTGCTATTAAGACGGGATAAAGGAGTCGTATTACTTAACGAACGCAATGGGATACGACCCCATTCATCTCCTTTGAAAAATCAATACTCATTATTTACCTGTAAAACCTAACGCCCTGCTAAGGGGCAGTTGCGAGTGTTGTTGGCGAAGCCAGCGAGCAACTGTCCCGCAGCATTTTTTGCTGCAAACTTTAGCAGCTTGTTATATTGCAATTTAACCAAACTGTTCCAC
The DNA here is from genome assembly GCF_913020055.1 of uncultured Paraglaciecola sp. Lineage (GTDB taxonomy): Bacteria > Pseudomonadota > Gammaproteobacteria > Enterobacterales > Alteromonadaceae > Paraglaciecola. The sequence continues at coordinate 9,982 of NZ_CAJWCF010000037.1, forward strand.
CGCTTTAGTTGTTAATGATATGACTGGCCCATCTCTTGGTGCGCCATATTCTGTTGTTAGCAATTGTTCGGAAACAAGTTTGGGGATAATTTCATTGTATTTAGCAATCGTAAAACCAGAAGGAAAAAGCACTTTCGCATGTTGATCCGGCATTACATTACGTATGCCCTGTTTCCGTAGCTTAAGCAAAGACAAAATGAATGTGATTTGGTTTTTATTTAAGTCGTCCATAAATTCAATTTAATTGTGAACTCGCTTTTGCAATATAACAATATTAATAACCGGAAGTTTCACTGAAACTGTATAAACGCACATATAAATAGGATGAGTAATTAACAGAACAGCTATCGTAATTAAGCAAACAAATTGGCTTTGGTTGTTTTGAATTTAAACTTTTAAAACTGTGATCTTATGTGTTTTGTTATGCCATTAAATATAACCTTTTAACTTGGCAAGACCATAGGCATTGACTGTGGTTGCATCTTTAATGACGCCATCTATGATCATTGACTCAAATTGGCTAAGACTGACTTTTTTGGATATGAGGCCTTCCTCTTCTTCATCTAAATTTGTAGATGATTCTGTCAAATCAGTGGCTAAGTAAATGTGATAACTTTGGCTAGAATAACCATAGGCGAGGAATTGCTGGCCAATATATTCCATACGTTTTGCCACCAGGCCCGTTTCTTCTTTAAGTTCACCTGCAGCTAACAGTGAATGATCTGCACTCGGGTCATTTTCCCAAGCCCCTTGAGGTAGTTCCCAATACCTAGCCTCGACTGCATAACGATATTGCTCCACAAGATAAACATGTTGATTTTGAATGGCTAAAATCACAACAAAATCAGGTTTATCTACAACACCATATATGCCTTCAGTACCACTTAGTCGTCGAATTTTATCTTCCCGAACACTCATCCAACGGTTTTTGTAAACAATAGTACTATGCAACGTTTCTATTTCTTTCAAGTGTTAGTCTCCTTTTTGCGTAACAAACTAATATCCAAAGAAAGTACCCAATCGCAACGTAATCAACAAGCTCAACGTCAGAATTAACATGGTCGCAACGTATGAGAATAAGAAAACCGGCATTACCGATACCGCTTTGGTGGCTCTGCCACTGCTTTTAGCTTTTAAAGTTTCAACAAAAATATTTAAACCATACTCCGTTTAATCATTAAGTAATAGCATGTAACTTGTGATTCAGTTTATGACTAAATATATGTATGAAAAATGGGCCATTAACATTTGTAGTTGATAAAATTTGCCTAGTCTATAATGCAAATAACGAATTAATTGATTTGAAGTATATGAAACTGAAGTGGCTAATCCTAATATTCCTCTTTCACTGGGAAAGTAATGCCTCTCCATTGCAGGTTAGTTTTATCGTCCCAGACAAAGAAGTGAACCTATTTTGGCAGCAGGTTATTGAAGTTGCTCAAAGTGTTGCAGATGATCTAAATATTCAACTCGAAGTGCATCTCAGTGATACTAATCGCTTCTCGACGCTGTCATCTGTCAATGCCGTAAGCCAACAAAAAAACAAACCTGATTATATTATTTATCGACCAATGCAGGGTAATGCTGTTGCCGTACTCGATCTATTGGAATCAAGAAAAATACCTTTTGTAACGTTAGAGCGGGGTTTTAGGGACACCGAAGCAATTGAAATTGGTAAGCCGCAACAAAAATACAAGCACTGGTTAGGTGCTGTCAGCTACGATGATAAAGCAGCAGGTGCCTTATTAACTTCAGCTTTATATAAGCAACACCTGAAGAACAATCCGCTTAAGAAGATGTATGTAACCGGCATTAGTGGCGCTTTTGATAGAGTATCACTTGCGCGCCAATCCAGCTTAGAAAAACTCTACAAGAATTCAGGCAACATTGTTGTTAATCAAGTATTTCCAATGTCTTGGGAACTTAAAAATGTTAAAGAAAATTTTCCAGCCATGTACCATCGATATCCCAATACTGACGCATACTGGTGCGTCGCCGACTTGTTTTGCTTAACTGTTATCGAACAGCTCAAAATATTAGGTTCGACACCCGACAAAAAAGTTTTAGTGGGTGGCTTTGATTGGTTGCCACCAGCAATTGATAAAATCCAAACAGGTGAAATGACAGCCTCAGTAGGCGGACACTTTTTAATGGTTAGCAAAGCACTGTTAAATATTGTCGAATACCACCATGCAAATAATGTTTTTCTGACTAACACCGAATTAGAAAGTTATGAATTGATTGATCAAAATAATGTTGATGTATACCAACCATTTTTGAAGAAAGCAGCTTGGTCGGAGGTTGATTACCGTCAATTTTCAAGTATTTATAATAAACAAAAGAAACCTATAGAGTTATCCATAGCCAATTTAATGATCGCTCATTCACGACTCAACAAAAACGAATAAACATCTAAAACAACCTGCGCGTTTGGCCTATGAAATCAGATGAAATCAGATGAAATCATAAAAAGCTAAGCCACACTGTGGCAACTAGGCCTACCAAAAAGCAATAAATAACCATAGGAACTAAGGTCAATCTTATTACTGCGCCCTCTTGACCACTTAAACCAACCACAGAACATGCGGCAACAACGTTAACCACACAAATCATATTACCCGCATTAGAGCCTAACATTTGTAGAGCTAAAACAATGTGTTCTGCTATGCCCAAATTCTGAGCGGTTGCTTGCTGTAAGTCTGCAAACATCATATTAGAGAAAGTCGCTGAGCCTGATATAAAGGCGCCTAAAGCCCCGACAAAAGAAGCGGCCATTGGCCACGCCTGACCAAATAATTCAGCCATAGTTGCTGCTAGCTCTTTTGGCATACTTCCCAACACTGCACCTTCGACATTTGAATTAATAAATATTCTCACTAAAGGGACTGCTGTCGCTAAAGTTAACGCAGTGGGAATTAATGTTTTTATTGAAATAGAAAGCGAGGAGAGGGCTTGTTTGGCCGTCATACTGTGTAAAAAGAAGGTAATAAAACAGACGATAACAAAAATAAAACCAGGCAAATATAAGGGGCTAATAGAGTTAGAAATATCTGTACCTAAAATATAACTGAACTCAATTTTAACCTTCGCGAGTAATGCCTTGAACGGCAGGACATTAACTCTAGTTAATACCAATAATACCGCTACCAAAACATAAGGTGCCCAAGCCATATAAATCGATAATCTGGGATTAGTTTCATCAACAATACTAGAAGGTTTAACGTCTACTCTTTGTGTTTCATCTTGAGGAAATAACCAGACTTTTTTGGGTACTAAAAAATTCAGTTTAACTGCACTAATAACCAAAGTAAGACCAACCAGACCACCAATAATCGAAGGGAATTCAGGGCCAAGAGTAGTGGCCACAAGCCATGCAGGGAATAAAAATGCGAAACCAGAAAACAATGCAAAAGGCCACAGTGCTAAACCCTCTTTATAGCTTTTATTCTTACCCCAGAAGCGCGTTAAAATACTCACCAACATCAGCGGGATCAACACACCAACAAACATATCAATACTGATGGCAGTAGCAGAAATTTGCTGTAATTGTCCAGCTGAAACACTGTCTAAACCTTTGCTAATACCTACTAGAACAGGGGTGCCAACCGCTCCAAATGATACCGAAGACGAATCAGCAATAAGGGCTAATGCTACAGCAGCTAACGGATTAAAACCCAGTGCAAGCAGCAAAGGAGCACAAATGGCGGCGGGGGTACCAAAACCAGAAGCACCTTCTAAAAAGCTACCAAATAACCAAGCGATAATAATTAGTTGAATACGTCGGTCCGGCGTGATGCCGATAAAACCTGCACGTATAACGGATATTGCTCCACCCTGAGTCAGAGTATTGAGCAGAAATAGCGCGCCAAATACAATAATTAAAATGGATGCAGCGATAATCCAACCTTCAATTACAGATGCTGAAATTTGTATAACCGGCACCTGCCAAATATAAGCCGTCATTAACGCAGTAATGACTAAACTAATACCTATCGCCTTCATGGCAGGCCAGCGCAGAATAACTAAAAATAGTAAAATAGAGGCTACAGGCATTAAGGCAGTTAAGGTGTGTAGAAAGGTCATTTTATTTCTAATATCAAAGCGAACTCATTTCAGTAGAATCATATGTATATGACTCGCCTCCCCTTACTGTTGCTTACGCTGCCAAAACTTGCAAGCGACTTTAACTAAGTATTGGCTGTAGTGAGCAACTTATCTCACAAACAAGGCACTTTAAATTGGTTATAAAAATCGACTATCAATGCCAATTTTTGCCTAATAACCAATTAGTGATTTCGGTTAATATCTTTGCCAGTTTAAGGAAAAAGGTCTATAAAAGAAGGACGGATAAAAATATTGCCCAAATTAAATTGCATGATTTGTAGCGTTAAGCACATATTAAATTTCGTCTGAAAGATGCTAAGTGATATAGGAGTATATATGCAGAGTCACGGTAATATCTCCATCGAATGGAAACAACAATTATTAATAATAAATGCCTATGGCCCTTTTAATGAAGAAGGAGTATTAGAAATAATTGATAACCTCAAACAAGCAATACTAACCAAGAACATTAAAAGTTGGATAAGGCTAGAGTTATGGGATCTGAACACTTTAGGCTCTCCTGTGGTAATGAACCATGTCAAAGAACATTTTCTTTGGTGTGAAGAGCAGGGTTGCCGTGCAACTGCGGTGGTTGTCAATAACAGTCTTCAACGCAATCTCATAGAGAAAGACTTTTTAACTAACATTGGAATATTCAACAGTGAGAATGAAGCTAACGCCTGGTTAGCTGAAAACTAAGCTTATTGTTTCCCCTTCTAAACCAGAAACAAAATAATCAAACTCAATAACGCTAGATAAGGGAATAGCTTGAGTTTAGCTTTATGCTTTTAATGCGTTACAGCAAAATATTTGATAACAACTTTGATGCCAGCCAATATGACCAAGACGTTTAGGCTCATTGTCATGGCCGTCTGTTCAATTGGGTTATTTTGCATTTAATCCAATAATTACCTTTTATTATTCTGCCCTCATGGCAAACTATATCGGCGTATTGTCTTATCTAAGTTGTAAATAAAAGCTGTAACATTTTTTAGAGTTCTACCCTTTTCGTTGTTCCTTGTGCTTGCTATTTGTGTCGAAAGCATGGCATCAACGCCCTCTAGTGACGTCAAAGTTAAACTGTCATCTTCTGGTATTTGCCACGACCAAACTAGTGCTTCGTTCAACAGGACAAAAAAATATCAAGCCTTTGATACCCTTGCAGATTGCGTCGAACAAGGTGGGCGTTTACCAAAGGCAAAAACCAAACTATTAGACAAAGCTACTGACGAAGCCATCGAGCAAGGTCGAGCCTTTGTTGCCCTTTATAATAGAGGTGATTGGCCTCATTGGTTAGACAATGACAAAGACTGCCAGAATACGAGGCATGAAATACTTATTCAGACATCAACAAAGGCCGTTTCTTTTAAGTCTGAGAAACAATGTAATGTGCTTTCTGGGGAATGGTATGACCCCTATTCCAGTGAAACATTCACCCTATCCACAGACTTAGATCTTGATCACATTGTGCCTTTAAAGTTTGCCCACGGACACGGCGGCAGTATTTGGAATAGGCAACAAAAAGCAATTTTTGCCAATGACTTAGACAACTTAATACTTGCTCAAGCGTCTTTAAATCGCCAAAAAGGCGCTAAAGGTCTTAACGATTGGTTACCCCCTAACCATCAATATCGTTGTGAATATATAGCCCACTTCAATAGGGTAATGGACAAGTATGACTTAGCCTATATCCCCTCAGAACAACGTATCGTTAACCGTTTAGTTAAGGCGTGCAGCAATAGCAGAGTTAAAACACTTACTGAATGACACAAAGTATTTGGGGTAATTTAACACCGCAGCATTTGACCTATTCTATAATCTAGATGCAAACCAACATCATAGGTAATACAGCTCAATGAAGAAATTTATTTACAAAATTATTGATACTAGAGACGTCGAAACTGCTGGATTGTTTAAAAGTAGAAAACGTGAAGACGTTGAAGCTTATCTCTGCTCGCTTGGCGCCCAAGGTTGGGAACTCGTTAACGTAGATTTTCGTGAACTTGAAGGTGGTTTGGAGTTTGCCGGCGTAATGAAACGCGAAATTAACTAAAACTCCGCATCAACCTTAAAGGTCATAACTTCTTGACTAACAGGATGGGTAATTTCTAAACTTTGTGCATGCAAATGCAGTCGCTTACCGCGGGTTCCATACAAGTCATCCCCCACTATGGGCATATTCAAGCCATCAGCATGAGCGCAATGCACTCTTAGTTGATGGGTTCGGCCGGTGTGGGGAGTTAGCATTACCCTAGTTTGATTTTTCTCTGGGTAACGTTCAAGTACTTGCCAATAGGTGTGAGCTGGTTTCCCATCTTGATGGCAAACCATTTGTTTTGGTCGATCGTAATAGTCACCTCTTACCGGTAACTGTATCTCGCCTTTATCTTGCAGCGGCAGCCCTTCAATTAATGCTACATATTGTTTATGTACTTCACGTTGAACAAATTGTTTTTGCAGATATTTATTCGCCTGTGAGTTAAGTGTTATTACCATCAAACCTGAGGTGGACATATCCAGCCGATGCACAATCAGCGGGCCTGTTGCTTCTGGGTATTGCTGTTTTATTCGCTGATAGACTGAGTCGGACAGTTCTTTTCCGGGTACAGATAAAAACTCAGTGGGTTTGTTGACGATTAAGATGTCTTGGTCTTGATAAATAATATCTACATTTTTACCTTGCCCATAATTAAAAATGAGTGGGTTGTCATCCAACTGCATACCCGCCAACATATGGTTTAGGATTGGCTGACACTTGCCCATACACGCAGGGTAATATTGTTGGTGTTTTTTCACTTCTGATTTGGGTGACGCTCCCCACCAAAATTCGGCCATGGCTAATGGGGTGAGTTGATGTGCGAAGGCGTATTGTAAAAGTTTAGGCGCGGCACACTCCCCTGCCCCAGCCGGAGGCGTTTTAAGGGCAGTATCGGCAAAAATATCCAGCAAACTTTTAGGCTCTTGGGCTTGATTCAAAAACTGATATTGGTTGAATATTTTATTTTGCAAATTGGCTGATAAGGTTTTCCGTTGTAACTTTAACGCTGCTATTTGGTCTGTGAATTCGTTTACTTTTACCTGCAGTTGCCCGATTAATTGCTGTGAATGTTCGGTTAATTCTTTTAAACGCCATTTATCAAAAACACTTTGCTGGGCTAGTTCTTTTAAGCCTTTATCTGTGATGGTTTTATCTAATTCATTCAGCAAATCCTTTCGCTGTTTTTTACGGGTTTTACGATTTTCTACTAACTCGAGCCTAAGTGTCGATAACTGCTGGGCGTGTTCTGCTTCTAATGCGGCTAAACCCTGTTTCAAGATGACTAATTCCGGGGTGTTTTCTAGGTTTTTTATCTCTTCATTGAGATGATTAATAGCCACTTGATCAGACAAAAAGAAGCTGTCGTCAGCCAATAAATCAAATACCGGCGGCACAAAACCTTGGATATGGTTTTGCTCAGCTAACTTACCTGAAAAAGCCGAGATAAAACCTAACTCACCTTGCGCATTTTTAACCAACAACACACCAAACATTTTTCCAATTATGTTATTGGGGTCATCAGACAAACCAAAATTATGCTGCCATTGATTTTGAGTCGTAAGATGATTCTGCAATTGTTTTGCAGCCAAGATACATAAAGGGTGTGGCTGATAATAAAAGGGAAAAGTAAAACGTTCGGGTAATTGGTATTTTTCAATCGACGCAGAAAAATAGGTAAAACAGGGATCTTCAAATTGCATGTCAAACAAGCCAAAATAGGTGGGTTACAGAGCGACTTCGTAAATACTGCCCATACTATATCACTACCATCATTCTCAATTACTTATTATGTGTATGCTGATACGTATTTTAAAGCACGTAAGTAGCTTAAATTAATAGGCGGCTAAACCACTGATGTTTATAAAACAGACATGTCGCTAAAGACGTATTAACTTATATACTCACTCAAGATTACCAGTAAATAGAAGACAGATTATGCACTTAGAAAAATTTGAGAAAACCTCCTTAGGCTTTTTCCCTACTCCTTTGGTTGAATTATCTAGGTTAAGTCATTTTCTAGGTGGTCCCAAGATATTCATGAAAAGAGATGACCTAACAGGTTTGGCTTTAGGGGGCAATAAAACCAGAAAACTGGAATACATATTGGCAGACGCGTTAAAACACGGCTGCGATACCATTATTACAGCAGGTGCCGCTCAGTCTAACCATTGCCGACAAACAGCCGCAGCGGCTGCAAAGTTAAACTTGGAATGCCATTTATTACTGGGCGGGGACGCGCCACTTAAAGCCCAAGGCAACTTATTATTAGATCATCTTTTTGCTTGCCACATTCATTGGACTGGCTCGAATAGAAAAGGGGAAGATATCGCCCGTATATTTTCACAGCTTCAAGCTGAAGGTAAAAAGCCCTATATAGTGCCTTATGGTGGCTCAAATGAATTGGGCGCGTTGTCATTTATAGATGCTGTTGCAGAGTTAGAGCAGCAAAACACCGGGGCTGAATTTTCCCATGTGATATTTGCATCAAGCTCCGGCGGTACGCATGCTGGACTAATTTTAGGTAAACAAATTTACAATAAAACCTTTGAATTAATCGGTATTAATATTGATAAAGAGGCCAATTCTGCCATGCAATTTGACCAACAGATTACCCAACTCGTTAATAATACCGCAAATATTATCGACCTTAATTATACCTTTTCAAAAGATCAGCTAATTCTCAATTCAGATTATGTTGGTAAGGGTTATGGCATTGTAGGGCCTCAGGAGAATGAAGCCATAACATTAACGGCCAAGTTGGAAGGCATATTATTAGATCCGGTTTATACCGCAAGAGCCATGAGTGGGCTAATTCACTTTGTTCGTTCTGGCAAGTTTGAAAAAAATGACAAGGTACTTTTTTGGCATACGGGTGGCGCTCCCTCATTGTTTGCCTATGCAGATGATTTAGATTGTGCTCGTTAAAGGAACCCAATAACTAACCCAAACCGGCTTAAACTATTGCCACTCTAGTCCTTTGCTATAACATTAACGCCAATCTGTATAACACTTTGTTTTATAATAAATTAAAAGGTACATCTTGATGGAAAAACAACCTACTGAGAGCTTTTGGGGCTTAACCCCAATATTGTTATTTATGCTCTTGGTGATCGGCAGTGGGCTGTTGACACAAAATTTTTCTACTATGCCAATTTTAGTCGCGTTTGTTATCTCGGCAGGTTATGCCTTACTGCTTAACAACAAAGACTCGAGATTATCTATAGCCGAAAAAGTTGATATTTTTTGTAAGGGTGGTGGCGACAAAACCATCATTTTACTGGCGATAATTTTTCTACTGGCCGGGGCTTTTTATGCGGTCACAATTGACATTGGTGCCCGTGACGCCACAGTAAATTGGGCGTTGAATTATGTACCCACGGCCTACCTATTACCTGGTTTGTTTGTGATTGCTTGTTTTATTGCCTTCGCCATGGGCACCTCTATGGGCACCATTACCGCCATTACTCCAATTGGCATTGGTTTAGCCGAAAGCCTAGGCGTGCCTATTCCACTGACTGTGGGTATTGTAATTGGCGGGGCAATGTTTGGTGATAACTTGTCCTTTATTTCTGATACCACCATAGCTGCAACGCGTACCCAAGGTGTTCAGATGCGAGACAAATTCAAGGCTAATTTACTCATTGTTTTACCTGCAGCGTTACTCACCGTGGTTTTACTCTTGTTTGTGCATATTGATGGCACTGCTGACATTACGCCTAAGGAATACGATGCTTGGCTAATACTGCCCTATTTGTTAATTATTAGCTGTGCGTTATTGGGCGTTAACGTCATTGGTGTATTAGGCATTGGCATTGGTAGTGCTTGTATAGTGGGTTTATCAAAGGGGTTATTTACCTTTGCGTCTGTGTTGCAAAGCCTTCAAAAAGGTATGGGGTGGATGCAAGACATGGTGGCCATCGCGCTAATGATTGGTGGCATAGTGGCATTAATGAAGGCCTATGGCGGTATGCAGTGGTTAGTTACCCATATAACTAAACGCATCAACAACAAAAAAGGCGCTGAATACGGCACTGCGGCTTTAGTCAGTGCCTTAGATATCGCTACCGCCAACAATACTATAGCCATTGTTACTTCGGGGCCGATAGTCAAAGAATTTGGTGAAAAATATCAATTAGATCCAAGGCGTTCTGCGAGTTTACTGGATATCTTTTCTTGTGGTTTTCAAGGCCTAGTGCCTTATGGGGGACAACTCTTAGTGGCTGCCAGTCTCGCTGGTGTATCGCCCTTGGCGTTAACCCCATATTGCTGGTATCCAATGTTGATATTGGTGTTTGCTGTCTTGGCCATAGCCACAGGTTTACCAACATTCAAAGACAAGGCAGTCGACGACTTTATCTAAGCAGAAATGGGGTCGAGTTCCTGCAAAATATCATACAAGCCTGTTTCATCTACCTTCAGCGCCTTTTGTTTAGCTAGCTGCAGACGGGTTTGGGTATTGATGTTGCAGTTGGCGATAACCTCATCATTAATTGAATTTGCTTGGTTGTGCAGCGATAAAGGTTCCGGATGCATAGCTAACCAAAGATGGGCAGATAGTATTTGTCCACCCTGTATTAATTGACTGGTTTGTTGGCAGGTTTGCCAGTATGCATCATTAGCGCTTAAAGGGTTTGAGCGGTAATAATTAAGGTCATTTTCGACCTCTGGAATTTGATTTGTGTCTTTTGGTTTTTCTATATGTGGTCGATGTGTGCAGTCTTGTTCTAGCATTGCCAGTATTAACGCAAATTTCGCACCTTCACTCGCAGCACGATTGATCGTGCCGTTAAGTTCATAGTCACTCGATAATAACGCAGCATTAGTAGCGTTATTATCAGGTTGATTTGTATTGACCGGGTCGAACAAAACGGTAATCACTAAGAAAAAAATAAGGTACTTTAGTTATCGCGTCTACAGGCAAAGACTTTAGGCTTGTATGTTCTTATTTGCGCTAATGGCTTTCTCTACCACCAACTGAGGCCAAGTCGTTAGCCAAAGCTTTTGCTCTATCCTCTGCCAAAAAACCTGCTCATTGCCTTTAGGGTTAAAAGTAATACGTTGTTCAAACAAAGAACTAAGGCCAAAAGGGGCAATAATAGAAAAACAACCACTTTCATCTAAGTGCACTGCAATGGCTGTTTCTTGTTCTGGCCAGAATGTCATCGCATCTATACTACTAAGATACTGATTATGCTGACGTTTTTTATGCATCAACGCTTGGTTTTTCACTTGCCAATTGACCTTAGGCAGCAGCGCTTGCAGCTGACGAGTGGCATTATCTGCTAACTGACTTTGGGTGTCAGATTGACAGTAATAAATAACATCCACATCATTCAAATCAGTCTTTTTGTTATGTAAATGATCCCATACTAAGTTACGCACAAAACCAGCTACCACCCAACAATCATGTAATGAGAGAGTGGCGACAGCCTTTAATATTTCAATTCGTTGAGGATCATTTTTCAACAACCTTATCAGGCGCTGCTCTTCACTAGATGCCATCAAGCTTTAGCTAAACAATTTAGGGATGAGTACAGGTGTATTCTTTTTATAGGTTTGGTAATCATGGTTATCAGCCCAGCGTTCATCTGCTTGCTCTTCTTGTAAGGAAATCCCGCTAATTTTTGTCAGTAATAATATTACAAATAACGGTGAAATAAGCGTTACTAGTTGCCATTGGTATAGAGCTGGGTAAGCAATGATGGCCACACCAATCCATAATAATATTTCACCAAAATAATTGGGGTGGCGTGAGCGAGCCCATAACCCGGTTTGAATGAATTCTTTGTGGGTGTTTTTTTGTTGTTTGAATCGGCGTTTTTGATTATCAGCTATAGCTTCGATTGCAAAGCCAATTAACCATAACAACAATCCAAAAGCCCCAATCCAAGCAAAATCAGTCTTATGATTTGAAGTGATAGCTGCAATTGCTGCACCTGCAGTTATCAGTACCCATAATCCTTGCACTGTCCAAGCAATAGAAAAGCGCCAAAAGTTTAGTTTAATCTGATCGAATCGGCTATCTGAACCTTGTTTACGCACTCTTAAGAATAGAAAACCAGCCAAACGAATAGCCCAAATAGCCACAAGACAAGTTAAGATGATGGAGCGTAAATCATGTTGCTCACTTTGAATGAAGGCAAAAATGATAACGGCCAAATAAGTCGCACCACCGGTTAAATCGTAAAAATGTTCTGTTTTCAGCACGTAAGCTGGGATCAGAGCTATCCATTGCACGATAAAGGCGATTAATGCACAGCTCGCAAACACAGTTAGCCCCGTTTCAATATCTGCATTCAACCACTGTCCAGAAAAACTGCCGGCCCACACAATACCCACAGCAATTAAGAAAACCGCCACATGAACAATCAAGGCTCGAATAAATTGCATGGATAAATGTCCTTATTTTTTATGGTTAATGAAGTTGTGCTTTGTTATACCGCGTTTATACAAAAAAAGTTCTTTTGAATCATTTAATTTTGACAAAAAGTAAATTTGATCGCATTCTAATTGCCTAATTTATAACCGAGTAAGTCAATGAACAATTCAATTGCCTGCGTTACCAATGCGATTATAAGCTCGGTTATGAAGTCTGTGATTTCCCTCCGAGCATAATCTATCAGGGTGTAAAGCCCACTTAAAGGCTCCTCAAGCCAATAAAAATTAAGTAATAACCTACACATCTAACTGTTTTTGGGTGATCCAAAAAGCACTTCGATGCTCTAGGTATATGGAAATTATTATGCGAAATCAATTAGATACACATTTAGAACAACCTAAACAATCCCTGTATAGCTTATTTAAGCATGCTTTAAGCGGTAATAACCAACAAGACTTAACTCAAGGTTCAATTGGCAAAGCGGCCTTTTTACTGTCTGTGCCTATGGTCTTAGAAATGATGATGGAGTCGGTGTTTGCTATAACCGATATCTTTTTTGTCTCGGTTTTAGGGCCCGCGGCTATTTCGGTTGTAGGTTTAACCGAAGCCGTCATCACCTTGTTATATGCTGTAGCGATTGGCTTAGGCATGGCGGTCACCGCCACAGTTGCTCGGCGAGTCGGAGAGAAAAACATTCAAGGGGCCAATCAAGTGGCCACGCAAACTATTTGGTTAGGGCTAGGAGTAGCGCTAGCGGTAGGTATTCCCGGAAGTATTTATGCTATCGACATTTTGCACCTAATGGGGGCAACCGAAGACGTAACGAGTATGGGTGAAGGTTACACATCCGTGATGTTGGGTGGCTGTGCCAGCATCCTATTTTTGTTTTTATTCAACGCTATTTTTCGCGGTGCAGGCGATGCAAAAATAGCCATGAAGTCCCTGTGGTTGGCTAGCGGCATTAACATTGTGCTCGACCCTATTCTAATATTTGGCTGGGGTCCCTTTCCCGAGATGGGTTTAACGGGTGCGGCCGTTGCCACCACTATTGGCCGCAGTATTGGTGTGCTATATCAGTTGTATCACCTATTTTCCGTAAGCGGCAAAATACAGATTTTTGTGGCCAAATTAAATATTGATCTAGCTGTTATTTGGGGAATATTAAAAGTGTCTTTTGGCGGTGTCTTGCAGTTTTTAATTGCAACTGCCAGCTGGGTATTTTTAGTTAGAATAGTCTCGCATTTTGGCAGTGATGCCGTTGCGGGTTACACCATTGCCATCAGAGTAGTGATGTTTACTATGTTACCCGCTTGGGGTTTAAGTAATGCAGCTGCCACCTTGGTAGGGCAAAACTTAGGTGCCAAACAAGCTGCTAGGGCAGAAAAGTCGGTATGGGTTATCACTAAATATAATGTGGCCTTTATGCTTACTGTTGCTTGCGCTTTTTATTTTTTCTCAGCCAGTATCATTGGTTTATTTAGTGATAACAGCGACCTCATTCAATATGGCACTCAATGTTTACAATTTGTCGCTTATGGTTATGGATTTTATGCTGTAGGTATGACCTTAGTACAGGCATTTAACGGTGCCGGTGATACTATGACACCTACTGCAATTAACTTTGTTTGTTATTGGTTATTGCAGATTCCACTGGCCTATTGGTTAGCCATCAATTTAGAGATGGGGCCGTCAGGCGTGTTTGCTGCGATTCCTTTAGCATCATTGTGTATCGGCATTATTGCCTTGGCAGTTTTTCGAAAAGGCCACTGGAAAACCAAACAAGTTTAAACATTATGCCGGTTGATATTTTAGAAATAAAAAACGACTATACCGGTCTATTAATTATCTTTACGTAAACTTAATTTAACTGTATGCCGTAGAAAGAAGCGAACAGAACATTTGGAGAATTTATGAACAAAGTTTTTTTGAAAACAGCTATCACCTCTGCCCTCTTTTTTATGTGTGGCTCTGCTGTAGCGGCAAAATCCCCGTTATTACCAGCAAACAAAGTCAATACTCAAATTGTTGAATCACGCATCGTGGGTGGTGAAGAAGCCATTCAAGAAAACTGGCCTTGGATGACAGCTTATGTCGTCACGTTTAATGAATTAGTCACGTCATTAAGTGTTAACAACGTTATTTTCGAAACAAGATCTTTTACCTCTGGTGTTGGCGGACAAGCAAACGGCGAGATAATTTCTTGCGGAATCGGCGATGTCATATGTGCTGATGCAACAGATAAAGTGTGTTTAATTGAGCGAGGCGATGTTAATTTCTCTGAAAAAGCTGATAACTGCGAAGCAGGTGGTGGTATCGGTGCCATTATTTATAACAATGAAGAGGTTGGCAATATATCTGGCACCTTAGGTGATGACTACACTGGCACTATACCTGTTGTGGCAGTAACCCGTGAAGATGGTCTAGAGCTGTTGGACCAAATTGGCAGTTTAGCTTCTTTGTCTGTTAGTGAAACAGCAGAATTACAACAAGACTCCTCTTGTGGTGCGTCGTTTTTGGGAGATAAATGGGTGCTTACCGCAGCTCACTGTGTGGATAGTGCAAACGCACTTCTATTTCAAATGAATGTAGGTGAATACGACTTAGCAGACGGGGCTGAAAATGCCATTGATATCGCCAATATTTTTATTCACCCTCTTTATGATGCTGAGGGTTTTAATAACGATATCGCCCTTGTAGAGCTAGTTGATTCCGTGAATGGACCAGCTGTGCAAATAGCAGAGTCAGAAGTGACCGACCAATACGCCATTGAAAACAGCATAGCAACTGTTGCTGGTTGGGGTGGCCGAGTTGGTTATGCGCCAGAACAGGGGCCGACTTCAGATTTCCCCGATATTTTGCATCGCGTTGACTTGCAACTTATGACTAATCAGCAATGTATCGATGTATTGAATACCAACAACTCATTCGTCACAAGTAATATGATTTGTGCTGCTGTCCCTGAAGGTGGGAAAGGTTCATGCCAAGGAGACAGTGGAGGACCATTAGTTATCAATACTGGTTCTGGTGTACAACAAGTGGGTATTGTAAGTTTTGGAATTGGTTGCGCTGCTGCTGGTTTCCCAGGGGTTTACACCCGAGTGTCACAATTCAAAGACTGGATGTCCGCTATTACCGATGGCGTGGCAATTGAACAGCGTCTCGATTTTGGTTTGGGTCTTGAAGGCGAAGTACAAACTACCGAACTGACAGTAACAAATAATAGCGAACTGAATGCTGGATTGAGCTTTGAGCTGTCTGGTTCAAGTGACTTTACTTTGGATGCCAGTAATTGTGTATCCTTAGATGCGGGCAGTAGCTGCCAGCTAAGTGTAAGTTACCTTCCAGCAACCGTTAGCGAAGTATCTGCAGAGTTGATTATTACTTCTGACAATGACCAAGTCACAACGAGCATCAGCATTATTACTGGTACAACACTACTTTCAGCCGCTGAATTAACCGCAATAGCTGGCACTGAATCTGACGCAGTCACCCTATTTAGTGGTGGTTCAAATGGTGCATCTGGATGGGCAGCTAGCTCAAATGAAGGGATTGAAAGTGGTACAACAGATCACTTACAAGACAGTATGTTAGTGGCGCAAATTGAAGGTGAAGGCGTACTGACATTTGATTGGTCGGTATCGTCTGAAGAGAATACCGACTTGGAAGTAACTGACCCTTATTTTGAACCCTACGATGCACTATATCTATACGTTAACGGCGAGCTAATTGAATACATATCTGGAGAGGTAGCCTTTGCGCAAATGAGTATTGATTTAGCTGAAGGTACAAACGTAATTAATTGGACCTATAACAAAGACCCAGCCGCTTCAGAGGGAGAAGATAAAGGATTTGTCCGTAATCTTGTATTTACGCCACCAGCGGCCGTAGTAGTGACACCTCCTGTGACACCCCCTGTTAGATCAAACTCGTCTGGCGGTGGAAGTTTAGGATGGATGATACTGGGTTTATTTGGCTTAACCTTTAGACTGAGAACTAAACACTAATCACTAATCACTAATCACTAATCACTAATCACTAATAATCAAATCTAAAAGGCAGGATATTCATCAAATAACCTGCCTTTTTTATATCTAACCTGAGCTAATGTTAGTTGAAAGAAAATCTTCACAACACTGGGAATCGTGAAACATAACTTTTTTGTGAGTTGGACTCATTGAGTTTATCGATAGCTGACAAAGTCGCCAATTTATCGCAGGTTGCTGTATTTCGTAGGTCTGAAGATAGTAGGGTTAAACAGGTTACTATCAACAAAAATGTACAAAAGCATAAGCCGATTAGTGCTTTTTTCATCAAGCACACCTAATGTGTTTGTTGCAAAGATATAGATAAGTCAAAGCCAGCACCCAAAAAGTTTAGACTTCGTTGAAAATAATTGAAAAGGGTTAATCTGAACTCGTGTTAGTTATTGGCTTTTAATTTTCTGCCAAGCAGCTTCCATTTGCCCTAGGCTCGCAGTTTCCATACTAAGCCCTTGTTTATCAATGATTTGTTCGACCAGCCTAAAGCGTTTTTCGAATTTTTGATTGGCTTTTATTAATGCCGTTTCAGCGTTGACCGAGGTGTGCCGAGCTAAGTTAACTACAGCAAATAATAAGTCACCAATTTCCTCTTCAACAGCCTGCTGATTCGGAGTTGATACGTTCACCTCAGCCAATACTTCTTCAATTTCTTCATGAATTTTGTCAACAACTGGTGGTAACTCAGTCCAATCAAAGCCTACTTTGGCGCATTTCTTTTGTATTTTTTGTGCCCGTAGTAACGGCGTCATACCTTTAGGGATATTAGCCAATGTACTCTTATCTACAGGCTTACCTGCCATGTCTCGTTCTTTTTGTTTGATTTGTTCCCACTGCAGATTCAGTTGGTCGTCTGTTTTTACCTCACTTGTTTGAAAAACGTGAGGGTGACGCCTTACTAATTTATCGCTGATGGTCTGCGCAATATCTTCGAAATCAAAATTTCCTTGTTCTTTTGCCAACTGAGCGTAAAACACCACCTGAAATAATAGGTCGCCCAATTCATCTTTAATATCCACCATATTGCCACTTAAAATAGCATCAGCTACTTCATAGGTTTCTTCAATTGTGTGGGGCACTATACTGGCAAAGTCTTGTTGTTGATCCCATGGGCAGCCCGTTTCAGGATCTCTAAGTTGCTGAATAATGTTTAACAAACGGCTTAGTTCAGCATTATTGTTATTTTCTTGAGTCACTTATTTATCAACCTTGAACACATCTGTTACACCTCTAACAAGTTGAAGTCTACTGATGGCTTTAGATAAAAAGGAAAGGTTTTTAACCTCAAGCATTAACTCTATTTTGGCGGTGCCTAGCTTAGTATCACTGGTACTGTTTACCCCCAACAAGGTGACTTGTTCGTTCGCTATAACAGTTGTCAGATCACGTAAAATTCCATCCCTGTCTTCGGTTAACACATGTATTTTAGTCTGAAATACCGCTTGTAGATTACTCGCCCAATTCACGTCTATTTGTCTTTCAGGGTGTTGGTCTAATAAATTACTCAGTTGCTCACAATCTTCTCGGTGTACGCTCACCCCTCGGCCTTGAGTGATGTAACCCATAATAGATTCCCCCGGCAAAGGTTGGCAGCAACCTGCTATTTGATTGAGCAGATTACCCACTCCCTCTACCACTACACTGTCTTTTTTAAACTTAGCTGACTGCGGTTTTCTGGATTTTATTTTTAATTCAGGCTCTGGGGCATGCTTTTGTTGTAAAAAATTCACCACTTGCATGATTTTAATATCGCCGCCGCCAACAGCTGCGTACAAATCTTCTAGGTTTTGCAAATTAAAACGTGCAATGGCATCGCCAGCTAATTTTGTATCAAGATTAAGCTTAGCTAACTCTCTATCTAAAAGTTCTTTACCTGCAATTTGGTTTTTGCCTTTGTCCTGTTTTTTAAAGTAGGTTTGAATTTTGGCGCGTGCACGGGAGGAATAAACATAGCCTAAGCCAGGATGCATCCAATCTCGACTGGGGTTTAAACTTTTACCGGTAAGGATTTCAACTTGATCACCGGTTTGTAATTGATAGGTAAAAGGTACAATCCGTCTGGCGATTTTTGCACCGATACATCTGTGACCAACATTACTATGAATATAGTATGCAAAATCTAAAGGTGTTGAGCCTAGAGGTAAATCAACTACATCCCCTCTTGGGGTGAACACATAGACGCGATCATCAAATACTTGGCTACGTAACTCTTCAACCAAATCACCACTGTCAGAGACTTCTTCCTGCCACAATAGAATTTTACGTAACCAGTTAATCCTTTCTTCGTAGCCCGATCTGCTAGACGTAGCACCTTCTTTATAACGCCAATGAGCGGCCACACCCAACTCGGCATCTTCATGCATTTGGGCAGTTCGAATTTGAATTTCGATTGTTTTACCTTGTTTACCCAAGGTCACTGTGTGAATAGATTGATATCCATTGGGTTTTGGCGTGGCAATATAATCATCAAATTCATCAGGAATATGTTTCCAATTGGCATGCACTACGCCCAGTGCGGCATAACAATCTTGCAGCCGATCAGCAATGATACGCACCGCCCTGATGTCATAAAGTTGTTCGAAACTAAGGTGTTTTTTCTGCATCTTCTTCCAGATGCTGTAAATATGTTTAGGCCTTCCATACACCTTAGCTTTGATATTCTGAGAATCTAGAACACCTTGTAATTCATCAACAAAGTCTTCGATATATTGCTGACGATCAGCCCGGCGTTCGTCCAATAACTTGGCAATCTGTTTGTAGGTAACAGGATGCAAATAACGAAAAGAATGATCTTCCAACTCCCACTTTAACTGACCTATACCTAGACGATTGGCGAGCGGAGCATAAATATTAGCGCATTCACGAGCCACTAATACACGGGTTTCTTCGTCCGCATGTTTGACTTTTTGTAACGCACAGATACGCTCGGCAAGCTTAAGCACCACAGCCCGAACATCTTCCACCATGGCCAACAACATCCGGCGCACGTTATCAATTTGGATTTCATCATTTTTCTTTTTACTGTTAGCACGTGTATGCAATGATTTGATTGCATCCATACGTCTGACGCCCACAATTAGCTTTTGAATACCTTCGCCAAACTGCTCAGTAATTTGTTCTTCTTCTAATTTGTGCTCTTCACAATAAGGATAAATAAGCGCCGCTTGTAAGGTTTCATCATCCATGTGCAATTCGTGAAGAATCTCCACCATTTCCTGCCCAACTAGCAGTATTTCTGGCTTGTCGGATACATCTCTGAGTTTTTGTTTGCTGGCATCAGACAGGTTTAAGCCTGCCAACCATTCTTCGAAAGGTGGGCGTTGATCTTCATGTACTGTACGAATTGAAACCATATAACTGTGTCCTACTTCACCTAGACAAACCTAAACAGGTAAAGCAATAATTGAGTGGGATAACATAAACAGACTTTAGGTCTTTCACATTACGCGCCAACATTTACTGCATAAATGCCCCCATAAAAGAGGCTTAAAACGGGAAAATTGATTGCTACTGTATCAAACTAGCGCTCAATGGCACCAACTTAGTGCTTACTTGCTGTCATTTCATGGCAGTGCAAGTTTAACTCGACTCTAAAATAACCGTAGCCATTGCATAATGTTGCTCATCCGAAATTGAGATGAAACTGCGACTAATATTTTGTTTTTCGCACAGTTCTGCAAATTTACCCGTAAAAACAAGTGTCGGTTGACCTGAGGTTAAATTCACTACTTCCACATTTTGGAAACTGACTCCATTGCCAATTCCAGTACCTAGCGCCTTTACTGCAGCTTCCTTAGCGGCAAAACGTTTCGCTAAAAACCGCTCAGGAAATTGGTGTTCACTAAAGGTCAACAATTCAGTTGGGGTCAATACCCGCTCTGCTAAACGTTGTGACTTATCTAATTGACTAGTAATTCTGGAAATTTCCACAACATCAGTGCCTAACCCAATAATCGCCACTAGGCTTACGCTCTTGCTTCTTGCATTAATCGGCGCATATCTGTCACTGCCTGATGTAAACCATCAAATGCAGCTCGGGCAATAATTGCATGACCAATATTGAGTTCATACAATTCAGGTATCGCTGCGATGGGTTTTATATTGTGATAGTGCAAACCATGGCCTGCATTCACCTTTAAGCCTTTTGAGTGAGCGTATTGAATACCCTCAATCAAGATATCTAGCTCTTTTTGTTGCTCAGCTTCGTTGCTGGCTTCTGCGTACTGCCCAGTATGAATTTCAATATAGGGCGCATTCGCTTCCACAGCGGCATCAATTTGCTTTTTGTCAGCATCAATAAATAACGACACTAATATCCCCGCAGCCGCTAAGCGACCACAGGCAGCGTTCATTCGCGATTGATTACCTGCCACATCCAAGCCACCTTCAGTGGTTAACTCTTCTCGTTTCTCAGGCACCAAACAACAAAACTCAGGTTTGGTTTGCTCAGCAATCATCAACATTTCTTCGGTCACTGCCATCTCAAGGTTCATACGAGTTTGAATCGTTTGTTTGAGAATACGCACATCACGGTCAGTAATATGTCGCCTGTCTTCACGTAAGTGCACCGTTATACCATCCGCGCCAGCTCTTTCGGCCACTTCTGCAGCGTGAACAGGATCTGGATAAGCTGTACCTCTGGCATTACGCAAAGTAGCAATATGATCAATATTCACACCGAGTAAAATTTCTTTCATTTCACACTTCCCCGGTTGGTTTGGTAGTTGTCCAAGTTTGTTGAAACAACTCTCGACTCTTAAGTGGCTTACGCCCTAATAGTGGTGAGAGTGCCATTCTAGTAATTCTTTTTGCACATTGTAGACTGCTTGGCGTCCAAATATTATTACTCACTTGTAACAATGCATCTCCGCTAAATCTATTCGTTCCCTGAGCCAAATGATCAATACGTTTAATACCATTTTCAAGTATCAAACAATAATCAACATTCGCTTCGACAGGCTGGCCATTTTCATATTCTTGAGTTAAATCAATACCGTAGCCCATATCTTCCAACAACAATAATTCAAATTGACGTAAGCAGGGCTCGATATCACCGTTATTTGCCAACCAATTCAGGCTTTGCTGATAGGATTGGAATAACTCTGGGTGCGGAACTTCTTTAGGTAATAATCGATTCAGCAACTCATTCAAATACATGGCTGAAAATAATTGATGGCCAACAAGTTGTAACATGGAACCGGCTGATTCCAATTGATTGAGGTTACGCAATTCATGTTTACCAGTCACCGACAACAGCAAAGGTTGAAATGATTGCAGTAAACTTTTTTTGTCGCCTTTATTACCTCGAACACCCCTGGCAACGGCACTGACTTTACCTAATTCAAGGGTAAATAAATCGGTTAAGTAACTGGTTTCTCGATAGGAGCGTCGATGTAACAGAAATCCAGTAAGTTGCTCAGGAACCAACAGTAAAACCCTTATAAAACGAGCCTAGACTAACTCACTTTTATGCGCACAACCTTCATGGCTTCAAACTCCATACCGGCAATTTCTTCGGTCATGGGGTAATAAGTTAGATTCACTCTAGCATCAGTTAGGTTTTTATATACTTTTCTGCGACGGAATTTAAAAGGTACTTCTGTACCCTCAACCATCAAAGTATTCATAAACCAATCATCGTCTTTGCGTTGAACATGAGACACCACAACCAACTCTTCTGAATGAGTAAGGTTATCGTGTTTATCCAGTAATTTTTCTACGTCAGTTTTTTTTACCATGATCACTAATTAATTAGCTTAAAAAAAACAAGTTTAGCACTTATCACAAACGACATAAATGTTTATACCGCAATCAACCCTTCTACCATCAACTGTAGGCTAGTTCTTCCACGAAATTCATTAATATCTAACTTGTAGGCAAGATTTACGTGGCTACATTGAGTGTTTGGCCAAGACGCCAAATCAATATTAAAAGCAATAGCGTCGATTAATACACCACTTTCGTGTTTAACCATCATCTTAAGATGTTTACTGCCGACCAAACGTTGTTCAATAAGCTGAAACTCACCATCAAAAAGTGGCTCGGGGAAACCTTGCCCCCAAGGTCCTGCATCTTTCAAACATTGAGCAAAAGCCAAAGTAAAATCTTGAGCCAACAACTCACCGTCGGAAATAAGTTCGCCGGCTAAAGGTTTATCTTTTAGGTTTTCTTCAGCAATTTGATGAAAAACTTGTTCAAAAGCCGATAGGTTCTTTAATGGTAAACTGAGTCCTGCCGCCATCGCATGACCACCAAATTTGCCGATAATATCGGGATAACGATTGTTTATTTCTTCCAATAAATCACGAATATGTAAACCTGGTATTGAGCGAGCTGAACCTTTTAAGGTGTCATCTTCCTGATGAGCAAAGGCAATGGTTGGACGATAATATTTATCTTTAATACGCCCTGCTAAAATACCAATCACACCCTGATGATAATCTGCTTGGTATAACATTAATCCGTAAGGTAACTTACTGCCTTCAAAATTCAGACCTTCCAACGCTTTAACCGCTTCTTGCTGCATCGAACCTTCAATTTCGCGTCGCTCGCGATTAAGGCTATCTAGTTGAACCGCTATCTGTCTTGCTCTTGCAGGGTCATCGGTTATCAAACACTCAATACCCAAAGACATATCATCTAAACGCCCCGCAGCATTAAGACGTGGCCCTACAACAAAACCTAAGTCTGATGCGACCAAACGGCTTTTGTCACGACCTGCAACGTCTAAGATGGCTTGAATACCTGGCCTGCATTTGTCACTGCGAATACGTTGCAATCCTTGATGCACCAATATCCGGTTATTCTCATCCAGTGGCACCACATCGGCTACCGTACCTAATGCAACGACATCTAATAACTCCGCTAGGTTGGGTATCTTAAGACCTGTTTTTTCAAACCAACCATTGTTTTTTAATGCTGCTCTTAGGGCTAACATCAAATAGAAGGCAACACCCACACCTGCCAAATTTTTTGACAAAAACTCACAGCCCGGTTGATTGGGATTAACAATAGCATCGGCGTTTGGTAGTGTTTCTGCAGCTAAGTGATGGTCGGTAATAATCACTGTCATGCCTAAAGATTTGGCTTTTTCAACACCGGCAAAACACGCAATACCATTATCAACAGTTACAATCACATCGGCCTGTTGTTGCGCTGCGACTTCCACTATTTCAGGGCTTAACCCGTAACCAAAATCGAAACGGTTAGGCACCAAGTAATCATGATTTTTGCAGCCCATCAACGTCAGCGACATCATGCTCAATGCAGTGCTTGTAGCACCATCAGCATCAAAGTCACCAATAATCATAATCTTACGATCATCAGCAATCGCCTTGGTCAACAAATTTACTGCTTTATCAACACCTTGCAGCTGATCATAATGTAACAATGCTTTTGCACTGCGATTAAGTTGCTCGGCGTTATGTACATCTCGGTCTGCGTAAATTTGCTTTAATCTTGGATGTAAAGAAGCAGGAAGGTGTTGGCAATCTTTTTGAGTTCTACGGCTAATTTGCACAGCTGGCATAAGTCAGTATCAGTTAAATTGAGAAATGAAAAAGCCTGCGTTAGCACAGGCCTGTTTGTATGACTATAGTATAGCTTTCAGTGCCATCTCAAGTTGCGCCGGAGGCTGGTATCCTGGGATAACAGAGCCATCAGGCATAATGATGTTAGGTGTACCATTTACACCAATTGATTGACCAAAAGCATATTGTTCAGCGACTTTTGACGAGCAAGTTTTACTAGGGACAGTGTCTCCTGCTTTAGCATTATCCATGGCTTGCTGTTTATCATCTGCACACCACACCGACACCATATCGGAATATGACTTACTGTTTAAGCCATTACGTGGGAAAGCCAAATAACGCACAGTGATACCTAAATCGTTGTATTTATCCATCTCGTTATGTAACTTACGGCAATACCCGCAAGTAATATCAGTAAAAATATTAACTACGTACTTTTCATTATCTGCTTTATATTCGATAACCGCATTTTGAAACTGCTGCAATCCACCTAAACGCATACCACCTAACGCTTCTTCGGTTTCATTACGCATGCCTTCATCTAGATTGTAAATACGTGCTTGTAATAAATAACTGGCATTTTCGCTAACGTAAAATAACCCCTTCGCAGTCATTATTTGTAATAAACCAGGTACTGGCGCATCACCTATCGATGCAATTTGCATCCCCAAACTAGTTTGTAACTTGGTTTTTACCTGTTCATAAGTTAGTTTTTCGTCTGCGGCAGACAGGTTAAAACACAATAAGGTCAATAGCCCTGCCACTAACGCGATAACTTTTGTTTGATTCTTCATAGATTGTCCAAATAATTACTATACAAATATGACCTTAAGTAGGCCGAATAATTTCATCAATACACGCTATTTTAACGGAACACAATGAGTAAACCAGTGAGACTGTTGCTAATGCCCAAGAAATAAACAGTACGTATGGACATTAACCACACTATTCCCCAAACAACTCACATATATTATTTCGTTAATTTTATACTTCGATGCCAACAAGGTTCTGTACCAATATAATGGGTATGAAATAGCCAAAATCAAGTTTTCAAACCTATCCTCTTGGGTGATGCTCAGCCACTAACTTCTGCAATCGCTCAGTCGCCACATGAGTGTAAATTTGCGTGGTAGAAAGATCACTATGACCTAACAACATTTGTACCACACGTAAATCCGCACCGTGATTAAGCAAGTGTGTGGCAAAAGCATGGCGCAAAGTGTGTGGGGATAAGTCAGTTTGAATATTGGCAATTTGACTGTAAAGCTTAATACGATGCCAAAAAGTTTGCCGGGTCATAGCCACACCGCGTTTGCTAGGGAAAATAATATCACTTTCGGATTTGAGTAACGCGCCTCGTCCATTTTTTAAAAAAGCAGCGACCCATTCAACAGCCTCTTCACCTAGTGGCACCAATCGTTCCTTATTACCTTTGCCAATGACTCTGACAACACCTTGTTGAAGACTCAATTGGTCAAGACGTAAACTAACTAATTCGGTCACACGTAAGCCAGTGGCATACAATACTTCTAACATCGCTTTGTCACGTAATTGGATGGGGTCGTCAGTATTCGGCGCATCTAATAAATCAACGACTTGTGATTCTGTCAGCGTTTTAGGCAGTGATTGAGGTAATTTGGGATTTTGTAGCAGACTAACAGGATCGTCACTGCGAATTTTTTGTCTAAGCATATATTGGCATAAGCTGCGCAGACTACTTAAAAAGCGAGACGTACTGCGTTCAGATAATCCTCCATCATAACGAGTGGCTAGATATTGGTTGAGTATATCTTGCTCAAAATCAACTAATTGCACGGACTGACCATGTTCACCTTGCTGAGCAAGAAAAATAGCAAACTTGTTTAAATCAGAACGATAGGCACTAAGGGTATTTTCACTCAGTCCTTTTTCTAGCCACATTGCTTCTACAAAGTTTTCTATTTGCTCTGAATCGATATTATTTAGCGGCATAAAGGTTTAAATTGAAACAACATTGTCTTCACCACATTGCCAACAAAGCTCAAAATTAGCGCCATTTTGTTCATGGCACTTGTTACATACCCAAGGTGAAGAATCTGTTGCTTGATGTTGAAAGTCATCGATAAACTGCTGTGCCTTGGGCAACCATTCCTCGTCACTTACCCACACTTCGGGTAACACATCCATAGGTGATAACTCCCCCATGGCACCTATAGCAAATTCATTTTTCACAAAACAGGGAATGCCTTTTTCATCAAGCAACTGTTTGATTTGAAACACCATAAAACGATCGTGATGACTAAATATTTTATGCAAGGCGATGCTTAGTCCATATCAATAGAGACATTCGACAAGGAACCAAGTTGATTACCTTCATCCGAGTCTAGTTTAATCATCAAACGTAAATCATTTGGTGAGTCGGCATGATGGATGGCGTGATCCAAGGTGATTTTACCTGCTTTATACAAGTCATATAAGGCCATATCAAAACTCTGCATGCCCATTTCTTTGCCTTTTTTCATCGCCTCTTTCAAACCACCAATTTCGTTGCGCTGAATAAGGTCGGTAACCAATGGTGAATTAAGCAATATTTCGATAGCGGCCACTCTGCCTTTACCATCAGGAGTAGGCACTAATTGCTGAGCGACAATGGCGCGCATATTTAAACTTAAATCAAAGCGTAGTTTTTCATGTTGATCTGTTGGAGCTAAATGCATAATCCGTTCAATTGCTTGATTGGCGTTATTGGCGTGCAAGGTAGCCACACATAAATGTCCGGTATCAGCAAAAGACATGGCATATTCCATGGTTTCCATCGAGCGAATTTCGCCGATTAAAATCACATCTGGCGCTTGGCGCAAAGAACTTTTTAAGGCATCGTCGAACGACTTAGTATCTATTCCCACTTCTCGCTGTGTCACCACACAATTTGCATGTTCATGTACAAATTCGATAGGGTCTTCAATGGTTAAAATATGCCCTTTAGAATGTTGATTTCTATGTCCCATCAACGCGGCTAAAGAAGTTGATTTACCGGTACCTGTGGCGCCCACAAATAGCAGCAATCCACGTTTGGACATGATCACATCTTTTAAAATTTCGGGTAAACCCAGCTCTGACACTTGCGGAATTTGCGTGACAATACGCCTAACCACCATTCCGGCCATATCACGTTGCCAAAATGCGCTGCAACGGAAACGACCTATTTCATCGCGGGCAATAGCAAAGTTACACTCTTTAGTTTGCTCAAACTCATCTTTCTGTTTGTCACTCATAGCGTCATGCACCAGTGCTAGCGCATCTTCCTCGGTCAAATTACTGCCACCAATGGGTGTCATTTGACCGTTAACTTTTGCACTAACTGGAAAACCAACGGTGACAAATAAATCTGATGCACCTAAACCTTGCATCTCTTCTAAATAAGGCGTGAGTTCCATAATTAATTCCTAAAAACTAGAGGTCGGCTTCTTATCAACAGATTTTGCCGCCGCATCTTGAGCCGAAATATGACCTTGTGCGACTAACTTTTGCAAACATTGATCCATGGTTTGCATGCCATGAGATTGGCCTGTTTGAATAACCGAATACATTTGCGGTACTTTATCTTCACGGATAAGATTTCGGATTGCCGGAATACCCAACATAATCTCATGCGCTGCAATCCTTCCGCCGCCGTTTTTCTTCAATAAGGTTTGAGAAATAACCGCACGTAACGACTCTGACAACATAGACCGTATCATCGACTTTTCAGCTGCAGGAAACACATCAATTAATCTATCAATGGTTTTAGGTGCTGAGTTGGTATGTAGTGTTCCGAACACCAGATGCCCTGTTTCCGCTGCTGAGATAGCTAAACGGATAGTTTCCAAATCACGTAATTCACCGACTAAAATGATATCCGGATCTTCACGCAACGCAGAGCGCAGTGCATTGTTAAAACTGTGAGTATCCCTGTGCACTTCTCGTTGATTGAGCACACAAAGCTTGTTTTCATGGACAAATTCTATGGGATCTTCAATGGTTAGAATATGCTCTCGTTTGGTCGAGTTAATATGATCAATCATAGCCGCCAAGGTAGTACTTTTACCTGACCCAGTGGCGCCGGTCACGAGTACAATGCCAGTGGGTTGATTAATGATATCTTTGAATATTTGCGGGGCACCTAAGTCATCTAGACTCAATATTTCACTAGGGATGGTCCTTAATACAGCCGCAGCTCCGCGATTTTGTACAAAGGCATTCACCCTAAAGCGCGACAGGTCTTTCACTTCAAAAGAAAAATCGGTTTCGAGATTTTCTTCGTATTCTTTACGCTGTTTGTCATTCATGATCTCAAAAATCAAAGCATGCACTTCTTTGTGCTCTAAAGCAGGCACATTCAGTTTTCGCATTTCACCGTCAACTCGTATAATTGGAGGCAAACCAGCAGAAAGGTGTAAATCAGAGGCTTTATTTTTAACACTAAAGGCCAAAAGTTCGGTAATATCCAAGCAATATTCTCCGTGTATCATGTTGCAATATGGAAACCATAGCAGAACGACTCAAAAGCGCACAAATAACCGTCAAGCAATCTACCTTAGATGCCCATCGTCTATCAAATTCGGTAAAATTGCTAGCGGTGAGTAAAACCAAACCCGTATCTGATATTGTGCAAGCGTATGAATCGGGACAACGTTTGTTTGGTGAAAACTATGTTCAAGAAGGTGTAGAAAAAATTCAAGCGTTACATACACTTGATGGTATTGAATGGCATTTCATTGGACCATTACAATCAAATAAAACCCGTTTGGTGGCGGAACATTTTGATTGGGTACAAGCAATCGACAGACTCAAAATTGCCCAACGATTAAATGATCAAACGAGTGCCCATAAACCACTAAATGTGTGTATCCAAGTCAATATTGACGACGACGAAAACAAAGCAGGAATAAACAAAGCTGAACTTAAGGACTTTGCCAAAACCATCAACGCACTGCCTAACCTCACGCTCCGCGGGTTGATGACTATCCCTAAAGCCAATCAATCTCAAGCAGAACAAACGGCTAGCTTCGCTCAAATGTCAGTATTATTTGAAGATCTTAAAAAACAGTATTCAACAGTCGATACCTTATCCATGGGCATGTCGGGTGATATGCAAAACGCCATCAACAACGGCAGCACTATGGTCAGAGTAGGCACAGCCATTTTTGGCTCGCGTAATTAAAAAGGACAATCATGCAACACAGAAAAATAGCCTTTATTGGTGCAGGCAATATGACCAGAAGCATTATTAGTGGTTTAGTCAAAAATGCTTACCCAGCACATTTGATAACAGCCAGTAATCCTTCGATTGGCAAACTATCCTCACTACAGGCTGATTTTGGCATTAATATTACTCAAGACAATGATCAAACGCTGGAAGCAGCAGATGTCATTGTGCTTGCAGTCAAACCGCAACTTATGGAGCAAGTCTGTGGGGCGTTTGACCAGAAACAAAATTTAAAAGATAAACTTTTTGTATCGATTGCAGCAGGTATCACTTCAGCTCGTCTTCAAGAAATGCTGGGTGGAGCGTTTCCGACTGTCCGCACTATGCCAAATACCCCCAGTGCCTTGGGCAAAGGCATGACCGGATTATTTGCAGACAGCAGTGTCGACAACATTGATAAACAATATGCCGCTGACCTGATGAGTCAAGTGGGGGAAATTGCTTGGGTTGAACAAGAGTCAATGATTGATGGTGTGATTGCCGCTGCGGGCAGCAGCCCCGCCTATTTTTTCTTGTTTTTAGAAGCTATGCAAAAGGAAGCACAGCGACAGGGATTTGACCAAACAACGGCTAGATTAATGGTTCAACAAGCCATGTTAGGCGCGGCTGAAATGGTTTGTCACAATCCCCACCTTGAATTAAGTGACTTGCGCACCCAAGTTACTTCTAAAGGTGGCACAACAGCCAAGGCGATTGAATCGTTTCAGCAACAAGGTTTAGAGCAAATAGTTGCCAACGCCATGCAAGCGGCGGTCAAACGCGCTGAACAAATGGCTCAGGAATTTTAGATACCTTAGTTAAATATTTACATGCCTGTGCAGATAACTCAGGACTGAACTATGCTGTATATACAAACACACTGTATGGGCAGACATAGTCATGAACATGCCAGAAGCAAGCTTTTTAACGTGGCAGCAACAAT